>JAHEGZ010000109.1 GCA_024644865.1 Aurantimicrobium sp. | reverse complement strand
TGCCCGGCGCGCTCGCTGGCGAATTCGTCGAGCGAACAATCGCGTTCCGCGCTGACGGAACGATGGTTTAGGGAACGTACAGGTCGCCCGACTTCACCCGTGCGGGGTAGTCGGTTGTGTACGCCTTCTGGCGCGGGCAGGTGGCGAGCACCGACTGCATCGCAATCTTTTCGTCGGGCGTGATCCACAAGTGGTACGCCTTCTTGACTGAGATCTGTTTGGCCACATACGTGCACCGATACCCTGCGCGCGGTGGCAACCACCACGACGCATCGTCGTCGCTCTTGCTCGAGTTGGTGGGGCCATCGACCGCCTCAAGGTTGAGCGGGTCGTTCGCAAGAGCGACGCGCAACGACTGCGACAGTCGCTTCGCACCCGTCAGCCACGCGTTGTGAAGCGAAACGAGGTGGTCGATCTGCACGGCGAGTGACGTGGTCGTGCCACGGGTGAACCGAATCGTCTTGCCCGTGTACACGTCGCGCAGCACACCCTTGTAGATGAGGCAGCCGTCGGTGCGAGTGATCGACCGGAAATCGCGACGGAGCATGTCGTTGCGGGTGTCGCACCCGTTGCCGTCGACGTCTTTCCACGCTGTGCCGAACTTGCCCTCGCGGTCGTACCCGCTGTCGCTCGCCCACCCCCTGACGGGCAGGCGGTTGAGCACTTTGAGTGCGCTGTGTTTCTTTGCCTTGACGTTGGGCACTTCTTCGGTGGCCGTCGGTTCGGGCGTGGGCGCAGGCGAGGAGATGCTCGACCCGCCACCGCTCGAGTTCGTGTCGGTTGACGGGGAGTCGGGCAAGAACGGGCTGACGATCGCTCCGAAGATCAGGAACACGCCAATACAGCCGCACCCTATCGGCGAAAGTTTCTTGGAGGCCACTTGTTTAGCGTATGGGGTGGGGGTGACGCACTTGGCGCGTTACGACGCGAGAAACAAGTCGAAGCGGTGCGCGAGCTTGTCTTTATCCGGTTGTTGTGTCTTTGGCTTTGGAACGGTGATCGAGGTGAGGTGCATTTCTTTCAGCCCGTGTTGAAGCATCGGGCCGTCGATCTCTTCGAGCAATGCCTCATCGATGTGTACCCGGTAATCGGGATCGATGCCGAGCAGATTGCGATCGTATGCTGCGTGGTGAATCTTGCATAACGCGAGCCCGTTCGGCACGGAGGCGGCGCCGCCCTCGTCGGCATCGGGGATGATGTGTGCCGCATCGAGAAGGTCGGCGTGGTTGAGTCGGCAAATCGCGCATCGGCGGTCGTAAGCGCTCAGTACTCGAGCGCGGAAGAGCGGCTGATGAACCCGGCGCCGGACTTCTGCTGTGGCGTAACGTTTTTCGACTTCGGACAAACCGGCTTCAACTTGTGCCTTTATTATCGCGTCGGCCGCAATTTCAACGTATCCGTCATCGAAATTCGCGCCGAGAATGAAGGCCCCAACGTAAGGGACGTAGAGGTTCGATATTGGTCGTTCGAACAAGATGATCGGTGTTCGTGTTTCCATCGCCACCAACATCTTGCGGTTGGAACCTGCGCGCGGGTCACCTGCTTCGAACGCGTATCGAAGGACGCCGTCGTCGTCGAAATGATCGTTATATGGACCCTCAGCGGCACTCGTCACGGTCAACGTTGCGTCGAAAATCGCTGGATTGATGATGCCGCGTTGCCCGACAAGCGCTATACGCTGACCGTCGATCTCGAAATTCAGAAGTTGCTTGTAAGTGAGTGCGCCACCGAATGTTTCGGCCATCGCTTGAACCTTCGCGAAGATTCGTTCGCGAAGGAGGTCTTGATCTCGTTGCGTGAGCGCCATGGTTCCTGGCTACCAGCTTGCGCTTACAAAGGCAAGGACATTCTGAGAAATTCACATTTGCCCGACAGCCGTGATCTAATGAGATCCAACTCACGTTTCATCGAGCGGAGAACACAGGAATGATGCAGATTGACGCACAGCAAAAAGAGGTGCGCGAACTTTTCTCAGGCAATTCGAAATATCAAGTTCCGATGTACCAGCGCAACTACGCTTGGCAGAATCCACAGGTTGACAGTTTCCTCGATGACCTTAAGTACACCGTCGATCACGACGACGACCACTTTTTCGGATCTATCGTGCTACTCGAGGGGCGAGGGCAAACACCTGATTCGCTAATTGATGGTCAACAGCGAATGACCACATTTGTGCTCACGATTTGCGCAATTCGGGATGTCATTCACGAAGCATTGAGCGACGATGTCGTAATGGTGGGTGATCATCCGAAGAGCTTGAAGGAAATGACTTCCGCGCTACTTCGGACCGAGAACGACTTTTCTTTGCGTTTCATCGCAAATCATCGAATTCAACAAATTTTCGATCAATATGTTCAATTTGACCCCAGCTCACCGATGCGAAAGAACTTCACTATTGGAGGGGCGGGCCTTTCTCCGGTTGAGAAGAAGCACACGACGGATCTGCGGCGGGCCTTCTTGAGAATCAAGACGTGGCTCAACACCGAACTTGACGAGATAGCTGGCGATGAGGGCAAAATCAAGTCGAGGCTTTACGCGATGCTGATCGCGATACGCAATCGGGCTACGATCCTCCGCATCGGCGTGCAAGATGAGGACGACGCGTTTGTTCTTTTTGAAACGCTAAATGATCGTGGCCTTCGCCTAACGCCAAGCGACCTCTTGAAATCGTTTACGCTTCGAGAAATCGGCAACGATAACCAGGTCCTTCTGCTTGAAGATGCGTTGGACAAATGGGATTCTGCCGTTGATCAACTCGGCGACTATCCGTTCACTAAGTTCCTGCGCCATTACCTTCTGTCGATGCAGAAAGATAAAGTCCAGGTCTCGAAGATTTTTGCCCTGTTCAAGAAGATCATTAGCAATTACGGTGACGGTGGTGCGGTTCGAAATCTGCATGAATTAGCCGAGGCTGCAAAGATTTACGCGCAACTTCTTGAGGACGGTAACACCGGTGACCCGGTGCTAGATCGAATTATTGGGCGGCTAAATTACATCTCGGAAACTCACCGAATTCTTCTGATGAAGGCATTCCACGTTCGATTCGGCAAATCTGACTTGAAGAAGCTCGCGGCGGCGGTGGAAGTACTCGCATTCCGCTGGGTTTTGACTGGAGGTAACGCGCAAGACATCGAGTCCTTCTATCAACGAATGGCGATGAAGTTGAAGTCCGACGATTCGGCGGTGTTGACCGAAATCATCGACGATGTTTTGTCGATGGTCCCTTCGGATGAATTAGTTCGCTCCACGTTGACACAAAACACTGCCAGCAAGAACGCTAATTTCCAGTTCTACGTTCTACAGAAACTCAGCTACGGAATCACGAAAACTGAGTTGAATTGGTCGAGGCAGCAACTGCACATTGAACACCTTGCCCCACAGAAGCCATTCAATGATTCCGGTTGGTTTGAGTCAGTTGCGCCAAAGTCGCCGAGTGATCCCAATGAGAAGAGCTATGACGACTTCGCATATCAGTGGGGAAACCTGACACTTCTTGAGTTCGAGATCAACACTCAAATTGGAAATGCGTCCTGGGCGGTCAAACTAAACGGTCAAGGCGGGGAAAAGGGCATCAAGGATTCGCAGGTCTCGATGACGAAGAACCTTGCGCGTTCGATGGAGTGGAATCGGGAGACGATTGTCGCTCGAACGTTGTGGTTAGCAGAAGCAATCGTTTCGACTACCTCGGTCGGCGCTTACCTGAATCCATCCACCGTCAGCCAATTCAAGTAGTTAGCGAGGTAGGTTTACCGTTAGCAATCTCTAACGGAAAGCGCCTCTGTGCCCACCACGACCATCCACCACCTCACCGCCGCCGGCGTCTCCCTCGTCGTTGACACGTCGAGCGGCGCTCCCATCGTGGTGCACTGGGGTGCGGGGTTGGGTGGCTCCGTTCTGAGCGAAATCCCCGCCATCACCACGCGGGCCACGCCCCACGGTTTGCTCGATGCCACCCCGGGGCGCGGGGTCAAGCGCGATGCGAGCCAGGGGTTCCTCGGGCGGCCGTCGCTGCTGGGGCACCGAAACGGCGTCGATTGGTCGACTCGCCGCGAGATCGAAACAATCGAGCAGAAGGGCAACGTGC
>JAHEGZ010000104.1 GCA_024644865.1 Aurantimicrobium sp. | reverse complement strand
GGCTACAGCGGCGAGTGTTACCAGAATGATGATGCCTGCTGCGAGGGAGAATCCCGAGAAGACTTTGTCACCGAGGCGTCTGGTTGAACGCGAAGACGTCCGGTCTGTGATGGTCACAATTCTTTCTTACTGCATCGAGTCGAACATAGGAAATGCCCGGCTCTCGTATTCGATTCGAATTCGAGAGCCGGGCATCATCCGGTTTGTTACTTGACGGCTGCGACGATCGCGGCTGCCTTAGCGGAAAGCTCCGCGGTGAGGGGTGCAGAGCCTGCTGCCTTGGCGGCAACCGCCTGTCCCTCAGGGCTCACGATGTAGCCAACGTATGCCTTGACCAGCGGGGCGACAGCAGCATCTGCGTACTCTTGGCAACCAATGATGTAGCTGACCAGAACCAGCGGGTAGTGCGTCGGGTCGGTCGTTGCACGGTTGATCTTGAATGCAAGGTCAGCTGAGTCGCGTCCTTCGACGACGGTCGACTCGGCGACGACTGCTGAGGCGCCAGCAGCGGTCGGTGCGACGAACTTGTCGCCTACCTTGATGTTTGCAACACCGAGGCCGGCGGCCTTCGAGAAGTCGGCGTAACCGATGGTTCCCTTACCGCCCTTGACTGCCGAGACAACTCCTGACGTTCCCTGGGCGCCCTCGCCGGTCTTGCCGGGGAATACGTCGGCAGCGGCTTCGGTCCAGTCCTTGGGTGCAACCTTGTTCAGGTAATCGGTGAAGTTCTTGGTTGTACCCGACTTATCGGAGCGGTGAACGGCGGTGATGGCGAGGTCAGGAAGGGTGGTTCCCGAGTTCAGCGCGACGATCGCGGCGTCATTCCACTTCGTGATTTTGCCGGTGAAGATCTTGGCAAGAACGGAAGCGTCGAGGTTCAGGTTCGTGACACCATCTACGTTGTAGATCACTGCGATGGGCGAAATGTAGTCGGGGACCTCGAATGGTTTGGTCGACGGTGCACAACCGGCAAACGTCTTGGCCAGCTCTTCGTCGTTCAGGTAGGAGTCGCTTCCTGCGAATGCGACGCCACCGGCGATGAACTGCTCGCGGCCCGCTCCCGAGCCGGCGGGGTCGTAGGTGATGTTGACATTGGCATTGGCGGTCTGGAAAGCAGCAATCCAGCTTTCTTGTGCGCTGCCCTGGGCTGAGGAGCCGGCGCCGGCAAGGTCGCCGGAAAGATCAGAGTTGCCTCCTCCGCCTGCACACGCAGTCAGGAGAAGTGCAGAAACGGCAGCTGCCGAAGCAATAGCCGCAACACGGCCAAAGCGGGTCATCTTCACGATGGATTCCCTTTCATGGGGTTCGATGTTAAGCGCTTTTGCGCTCGCTTCAACGATACGGGAGCGAACGGGTCATTCGAACGCATTCAGATGAACGGCGTGCGAAACAACATCCTGCTTTTTGCCAATTTCAGCTGTGTGAAGCCTGAACGGAATTGAATGCTGACGAGCTAAATGAGAGCGTCGTGCGTCTCGAATGCAATGATTCGCGAACGAGGATTGTTCGCTCGAATGTGAACAACGCTGTACGAACCCGTATCAAGTTCCGCAGCGTGATACAGGGCGGCCGTTGTGGGTGTGCCGGTGGCAGCCGCGATTTCTTCGATGAGGACAGGGATTACCGGTCCGTGACTGCAGATAACAGCGTTCTTACGCTTGTGCAGACGCCGATCGATGATGTCTGTTATTTCTTGACTGGCGCCACGGAATGTGTGTTGTGACAAGTCATCGGACGTCGTGATGCGCTTTTCACGTGCGGCGGCAAACGGTTCAACAGTTTGAATGCATCGAATGCTCGAACTCGAAATGATTTTGGCTGGGCCCCAAGCCTGTAACGAGGGCACGATGTGTTCGGCCTGTCGCAATCCATATTCAGCAAGGGGTCTCGTCTGATCTGCCTTGTGGTACGTCAGCGGGTCGAGTGCTTTTGCGTGTCGAAGAATGATGAGAGCAAACGACTTATGTGCTTCGGTTGCGACCAGAGCGTTAAAGAGCTCGAGCACATGTCGGTCGAGGTCGTATGTCAGCTCCTTGGCAACTTTATGAATGGGAAGCCAACGCACCGATGACACTTCTTCGTTGGGCGTAAAGACGGATGATTTTGCAGCCTCATCACTGACTTCCGCGGCCCAATAATGAACCTCTTTCGTTTTACCGTTGGGAAGCTCGTATCGGGTTTGGCCCAGTGGTGCACCGAGAGTCACGCTCAAGCCCGTTTCTTCCCAGGTTTCTCGCACCGCACACTGCGGGAGGCTCTCACCGGGGTCGAGTTTGCCCTTGGGGAATGTGTCGTCGCGCTGCACGGTGCGATGAATCACGGCGAGGTGAATAACGCCTTTGATTTCGCGCCAGCAGACGGTACCGGCCGCATAGACGGTTTCGGGAAGCCTCGGGCTCATCGGTTCATTCCGGAACGGCGTCGTTTCGTGACGCTTTCCATGAGCGTGTCCTGGAGGTCTGCCAATGGTGTTCCCTTTGTATCGAGGTGATGACGCGTCCAGACCCCATTTTCGCCAAGCCACCATGAGGCGGTGGTTTCGGCCATGGCGAGGTCAAACATGTCGTTCAACTCTGTCATGTGCTCCTGCGATGCTAGGCGCACGAGAGCTTCAACACGACGGTCGAGATTGCGGTGCATCATGTCGGCGCTGCCGATGTAGACCTGAGGTTCGCCGGCATTCTCGAATGCGAAGACTCGAGAGTGTTCAAGGTAACGACCCAGCACGGAGCGAACTCGGATGTTCTCCGAGAGCCCCGGAACACCGGCCTTGAGCGAACAGATGCCACGAACCAGAACGTCTATCGGAACGCCAGCGTTGCTCGCCCGGTACAGCGCATCGATGATCTCTTCGTCAACCATCGAGTTGATCTTGATTCGTATACCGCTGCGCAGGCCCGCGCGAGCGTTCTTGGCCTCATGGTCGATGAGCTTGAGCAGGCCCTTGCGCAGGTGAAGGGGCGCAACGAGCAGGCGACGGAACTTCTTCTCAATCGCATATCCGGAGAGCTCATTGAACAGACGAGTAAGGTCTTTACCTACCTGAAGGTCATCGGTCAACAGTCCGTAGTCTTCGTAGAGACGACTTGTCTTGGGGTTGTAGTTACCCGTACCGATGTGGCTGTAATGCCGTAGCTGGCCCTTTTCTTGACGAATGACAAGCGCAAGCTTGCAGTGGGTCTTGAGCCCAACCAGGCCGTAGACCACGTGCACGCCGGCCTTCTCGAGCTTGCGTGCCCACGAGATGTTGGCCTCTTCGTCGAATCGTGCCTTAATCTCGACAAGTGCGAGAACCTGCTTGCCGCGCTCGGCCGCGCTGATGAGTGCCTTGATGATCGGACTGTCGCCCGAGGTGCGATAGAGCGTCTGCTTGATGGCGAGCACGTTGGGGTCGGCAGCCGCCTGCTCGAGAAAAGCCTGCACGCTCGTACTGAACGACTCGTACGGGTGGTGCAGCAGAATGTCTTGCCGACGAATGGCAGCGAAGATACTTTCGTCGGAGTCGTCCGAGCCCTGCAGTGCAACCGCGGTACGCGGCACGTGCGGGGGAAACTTCAGGTCGGGTCGCTTGAGGCCGGCAATCTCGAACAGCCCGCCGAGGTGGAGCGGCTCTGGCAGGCGGTAAACCTCTTGTTCGGTGATGTCGAGCTCTCGTACGAGCAGATCGAGCGTGACGGCATCCATGCTCTCGCCGATTTCGAGGCGGATGGGCGGACCAAAGCGCCGGCGCAATAGACCCTTTTCAAGCACCTGAATGAGGTTCTCGGTCTCGTCTTCATCAATCTGTACGTCTTCGTTGCGGGTGACGCGGAACGCATGATGTTCGAGAATTTCCATGCCCGGAAAAAGTTCTCCGAGCTGGTTTGCGATGAGCTCCTCTAGTGGAATGAACCTCACGCTTGTTGCCGACTCGCGCGAGTCAACCCGAATGAACCGGGGCAGCATTGCGGGCATTTTCAGGCGGGCAAACTCTTCAGTGCCACTCTTGGTGTTGCGCACGCGAATGGCGAGGTTGAGCGAGAGACCTGAGATGTAGGGGAACGGGTGTGCCGGGTCAACCGCGAGCGGCATGAGGACCGGGAAGATCTGGTCGCTGAAGTAGCG
>JAHEGZ010000094.1 GCA_024644865.1 Aurantimicrobium sp. | reverse complement strand
AAGAACGCACGCGAAATGGCTCTTCTTCCTTACGCTGGCTCGGGCCGCTAGGAGAAATCATGTCGAAAGTTATTCTGACGAACGAGGTCTCCGGCCTCGGCTCAGCCGGTGACGTCATTGAGGTCAAGAACGGCTACGCCCGCAACTACCTGATCCCCCAGGGCTACGCAGTTGCATGGACTCGCGGCGGTGAGAAGCAGGTTGCACAGATTCGTGCCGCCCGCACCGCCCGCGAGCTCGCCACCCTCGAAGAGGCACAGGCACTCAAGGCAAAGCTCGAAGAGACCAAGGTCAAACTCACCGCAAAGGTCGGCCGTGACGGTCGTCTGTTCGGTTCGGTGAAGACCGGTGACATCGCAGAGGCCGTTGCCGCTGCGGGTCTGGGCGACATCGACAAGCGCAAGGTTGAAATTGCTACCCCGATCAAGTTCACGGGTGAGCACGAAGCAACCGTGCGCCTGCGCGACGACCTCGTCGCAACGATCACCGTTCAGGTTGTCGCTGCCAAGTAGTCACACCTTAAACCGGGCGGTTGGTTCCTTGTGAGGGCCAGCCGCCCGGTTTTTTGCACCGAATTGTGCACAAGCTTCAATGTGCACTTGAGGGAAATTAATACTCACACCCGGGGATAACTAAAAAGCCTGTTCAGCATAGATTTTTCGGTGAACATTTCTTTACTATTCACAGGAGTATCCCCAGTTTTCCCACAGCCCGCACGGCGTTTTGCGGAGTTCATCCACATGGTTATCCACAGGGCGGCTTGAAGGTTCCACAGATGCTTTCTAAGGTGAGCGAGACCGGCAGTCTCGTCGTTGCTTGTCAGTCGCGCGGAATGTAATTACAGGTGTACCCGTTCGGCCCCACGCTCTTCAGCTGCTCATAAAAAGGAAACCCAGTGTCAATCCCCTCGATCGGTAAGCCGGCCTCATCTGGTGAAGGTTGGCAAGGAGATCGAACCCCGCCACACGACCTTCTGGCCGAGCAGAGCACCCTCGGTGGCATGCTTCTGAGCAAAGATGCGGTTGCCGACGTCGTCGAGTCGCTGCGTGGCATTGACTTCTATGTTCCCAAGCACGAGGTCATCTACGACGCGATCCTTTCGCTGTACTCGCACGGTGAGCCCACCGACGTCATCACCGTCACCGATGAGCTCACCAAGAACGGTGAGCTCTCCCGCGCTGGCGGTGCTGACTATCTGCACACGCTGACCTCACTCGTTCCCACAGCCGCGAATGCCGGCTATTACGCAAACATCGTTGCCGAGCGAGCTCTTCTTCGTCGACTGGTTGAAGCCGGCACTCGCATTGCTCAAATGGGATACGCCGGTGAGGGTGAAGTACTCGACCTAGTGAACAACGCCCAGGCAGAGATTTACTCGGTTACCGGCAACGCTGAGTCCGAAGACTATGTGCCCGTGAGCACCGCTGTTTCGGCGGCCATTGACGAGATTGAAGCGGCAAAGAACCGCGACGGCAAGATGACGGGAGTTCCCACCGGATTCACCGAACTCGACGAACTCACCAACGGACTTCACCCGGGCCAGCTAATCATCATTGCCGCTCGTCCCGCTCTGGGTAAGTCGACCTTGGCACTCGACATCGCCCGCGCCGCTTCGGTCAAGCATGGTCAAGCAACGGTCTTCTTCTCGCTCGAAATGGGTCGAAGCGAGATTGCCATGCGCCTGCTCGCCGCAGAGGCGTCGGTGCAGCTCCAGAACATGCGCAAGGGAACGGTCGCCAACTCTGACTGGACCAAGATTGCTAGCACGCGCGGACGCATCGATCAGGCCCCACTATTCATCGATGACAGCCCGAATATGACGCTCGTCGAAATTCGCGCTAAGTGTCGTCGACTCAAGCAACGCCATGACCTCAAGATGGTCGTCATTGACTACTTGCAGCTCATGACCAGCGGCAAGCGCGTCGAAAGCCGCCAGCAAGAGGTCAGCGAATTCTCGCGTGCGCTCAAGCTGCTTGCTAAAGAACTTCAGGTACCCGTCATTGCTCTGTCGCAGCTCAATCGTGACGCCGAAAAGCGCGAGGGCAAGAAGCCGGCCCTGTCTGACCTCCGTGAATCAGGATCCCTCGAGCAAGACGCCGACATGGTTATCCTTCTGCACCGTGAAAGTGCGTACGAAAAAGACAACCCGCGTGCCGGAGAGGCCGACTTCATCGTGGCCAAGCACCGCAATGGTCCGACCAAAGAAATCACGGTCGCGTTCCAGGGTGGGTTCTCCCGCTTCGCGAATATGGGCGTACTGCAAGAAGAGTAGATTTGACGGGTGAGCGCGCCCGACACATCACCACGAGTGACCAGCCCAACGACGTCGTCGTTCGGCCGCTTCCTTCTCTTTCGCGCGTTGCCCGCGCTGGTGATTGCTGCGGTCATCACGTTCAACGCGAATCACGCGATTATTCTTGGCCAGCTCTCGTTCATGGCGTTTGCTTTTGTGATTTCACCACTCTTTCTCATGGCCGCATTCACGAGTGGATTGGTCACCGGCGCTCGCCGCGCGTTCATCGCTATGGCTGTGCTCGCGGTGCTTGCAGCCGCAGTGTCGGCCATCACGATTGGTCAGGGTCAGGCTGCGTTCAGCCTCACGGTGGGCCTCTGGGCCGCGCTGAGCGGTTTGCTTGAGCTGTTTGCCGGATGGGTTAGTACCGACAGCTCGCAGTCGCGCGAAATGCTCCTGCTCGGTGGTCTTACTGCGGCGTTCGGACTGGTCGAGGCGGTCATCCCGCTGAGTGATCTGTATGCGGTTGGGCTCTTGGGAGCGTATGCCGCCATTCTCGGTGTCTTTTCGGCGATTGCCGGTTTCTCTTTTGGATTCGGAGCCTCGGCTCGCACAAACAAGAAGGCGAACTAACATGACTCAACCCACCCGCCGCGACCGCTTGCGTCCGCTGGAGTTTATTGGTCTCTCGTTCGGCATCGGCGTGGTCGCCGCCCTCGTGGTGCTGATGAGCACCCGCGACCTCAAGTTCGCGCTCATCGTGCTTGCAATCGGATTCATCGGGTCACTCGTCGTGATGGCGATGTTCATCCTCGGGCTCAAGCCCAATAAAGAGGAGATTGTCGACATCGAAGAGATGTCAGCCGAAGACAAGTCCGGCCACTGAGGGCCGCTGCTAGAGCTCGGTGACAAGCCCCTGAGCGATACCGATGTAGGTGTCGGGCGTGAGGGCAATCAGCCGCGCCTTGGCCTCGGCGCCGATGTCCAGCTTCTCGACGAAGGCAATCAGGTCATCTCGACCGATGCGCTTGCCGCGCGTGAGCTCCTTGAGCAGGGCGTAGGGGTCGCTGATCGTCGAACGTCCGGCAACGACCTCGGCGCGAATGACCGTTTGAATGGCTTCGCCGAGAACTTCCCAGTTGGTGTCGAGGTCGGCCAGAAGGGCATCCCGGTCGAGGGCGATTTCACTCAGACCACGACGGATGTTGTCGAGGGCCAACAGCGAGTGCCCGAAGCCCACACCAATGTTGCGCTGGGTGGTGGAGTCGGTGAGGTCGCGTTGCAGGCGGCTGGTGACGAGGGTGGACGCGAGGGAGTCAAGCACAGCGCTTGAGAGCTCGAGGTTGGCTTCAGCGTTTTCGAAGCGGATCGGGTTGATCTTGTGCGGCATCGTCGACGACCCCGTAGCGCCAGCCTGGGGAATCTGGCGGAAGTAGCCCAGCGAGATGTAGGTCCAGATGTCGGTGGCGATGTTGTGCAGTACACGGTTGGCGTGTGAGACCTTGCCGTAGAGCTCGGCCTGCCAGTCGTGTGATTCGATCTGGGTGGTCAGCGGGTTGTGGGTGAGCCCCAGTCCCGAAACGAACTCGCGCGAGAGGGCGAGCCAGTCGGCCTCAGGCGCGGCAACGAGGTGAGCCGAGAAGGTTCCGGTTGCGCCGCTGAACTTGGCGAGGTACTCGGTTGCTTCGATCTGCTCGAGGATGCGGCGCAGGCGGTACACATACACCGCGAACTCTTTGCCCATCGTGGTGGGGGTTGCTGGCTGACCGTGAGTGCGGGCGAGCATCGGGGCGTCTGCGAACTCACGAGCGAGCTCCTCGAGGCGATTGATGACCGCGCGGAAGGCGGGCAACCACACTCCGTTCAGCGCATCCCGAACGATAACGGCGTACGACGTGTTGTTAATGTCTTCACTGGTGCAGGCGAAGTGCGTGAGCTCGGCAATGGAGTCGAG
>JAHEGZ010000092.1 GCA_024644865.1 Aurantimicrobium sp. | reverse complement strand
CAGTAAGTAACCTCCCAGCTAACGCGCCATAGGATTGGCTCACCGAATAACCAGGGAGTCTTGTGTCGAACAACGTGTTCCAGCGTCAACGCCGTCGCCGCATCATCGGTGTGAGTGTGGTTGGCGCAATAATCGTTCTGGCCATCGCATTCGGCATCTTCCAGAGCCTGTTCACTGAAACGCTCTGGTACTCGCAGCTCGGATTCTCTGAGGTTCTCTATACCAAGTGGGGCGCCTCTGCGGGTTTCTTCTTCTTGGGCTTTGCGATCATGGCGCTCTCCGTCTGGCTGGGCATGTACATCGCGTATCGCGTGCGCCCCGTGTACGCGCGCCTGGGCGCCCAAATGGATCGGTACCAACAGGCCATCGACCCGGTCCGTCGCATCATTACCATCGTGATTCCTGTTGTCTTGGGTATCTTTGGCGGTCTCGCCACGATGGCGCACTGGCAGGATGCCCTGCTCTTCTTCAACGCTTCACCGACCGGCACAACCGACCCGCAGTTTCACAAAGACATCTCCTTTTACCTGTTCGACCTGCCGTTCTATCAGGCACTCATCGGCTTCCTCTCTGCTGTCTTCATTCTGACTTTTATCGTGTCGACGCTGACGCACCTGGTTTACGGGTCGATCAGCTTTGCTCCGCGCGAGGTGCGCATCGCCAAAGGCGCCCGTATTCAGCTCGCCGTGACGGCAGCGATTTATTTAGTCCTGCAGGGCGTCAGCATTTACTTTGACCAGTTCGCCACCATGAACGACCCGGCCGGCCTCATCACCGGCGCCAGTTACACCACGGTGAACGCGACGATTCCTGGCCTTCAGATTCTCGCGATTATCGCTGCGTTCGTGGCGATCTTGTTCATCGTGACTGCCTTCACCGGCAAGTGGCGCCTGCCCGTTATCGGTGTCGCTCTGCTTTTGGTGAGTGCGCTGGTCATCGGCTTGGGTTACCCGTTCGTCATGCAGAAGTTCGTCGTCGATCCCAGCGAGCGTTCGCTCGAGCAGCCCTACATCGAGCGCAACATCGACTTCACGCGCGCCGCCTACGGCGTGAACACTCTCGAGTCGACGCCCTACAAAGCCACGACCACGGCAACCCCGGGAGCACTGCGCTCAGACGCAGAGACGACGGCGAACATCCGCATTATCGACCCGGCTTTGGTGAGTGACTCGTTCGCGCAGCTCGAGCAGTTCAAGCAGTACTACTCGTTCCGTCAAGACCTCGACGTCGACCGCTACTCGATCAACGGTAAGTCTCAAGACACCGTGATCGCCGCGCGCGAGCTCAACCAAAAGGGCATCGCCACGAACTCGACCACGTCAAGTTGGTACAACAACACGCTGGTCTACACGCACGGATACGGTCTGGTTGCCGCCTACGGAACCGAGCGCACCGTCGAGGGTCAGCCGGTGTTCTTGCAGGCGGGCATCCCGTCGACCGGCAAGCTCGGCAAGTTCGAACCGCGTATCTACTTTGGTGAGACGTCACCCGAGTACTCGATTGTCGGCGGCAACAACGGCAAAGACGTCGAGCTCGACTACCCGGCGCAAGACGGCAAGCAGCAGACCTACACGACGTACGCGGGCACCGGTGGCCCGGTTCTCGACAACTTCTTCACTCGCTTGATTTACGCCCTCAAGTTCGGCAACGAAGAGATTTTGCTCTCGGACGCAGTGAACAACAAGTCGCAGATTCTGTACGACCGCGACCCGGCTCTTCGCGTGCAGAAAGTCGCCCCGTACCTCACGCTCGATTCAGACCCGTACCCCAGCGTGGTTGATGGTCGCATCGTCTGGATTGTCGACGGTTACACCACCAGCGACCAGTACCCGTACTCGCGTCAAGAGGGTTTCTCCAACGTCATCGCTGACCAGCAGAACCCGAACACGGGCTTCTCACGAGACACAATCAACTACATTCGCAACTCGGTGAAGGCAACCGTCGACGCTTACTCCGGTGCGGTCACGCTGTATGCGTGGGATGCCACCGACCCGATTCTCAAGGCCTGGTCGAAGATCTACCCCAGCACAATTAAGCCGGTATCTGACATGGCTGCTCAGCTGATGAGTCACGTGCGTTACCCGACCGACCTGTTCAAGGCACAGCGCGCGATTCTCGGCACGTACCACGTAACCGATCCGGGTTCGTTCTACTCACAAGACGACTCGTGGACGACCCCGAACGACCCAGCCGCTCCCGCCGGCACGCAGGTTCTGCAGCAGCCCTACTACTTGACGATGAAAGTGCCCGGTCAGAAGGCACCCGCGTTCTCGCTGTATTCGACCTTCATTCCTAACGCCAGCGGGCAAAACAGCCGCAACGTTCTCACCGGCTACCTCGTGGTCGACTCCGATGCCGGCTCGACCAAGGGCACCGTCTCCAAGTCGTATGGCCAGCTGCGCATGCTGACGTTACCTAAGGATGTCACCGTGCCCGGCCCCGGTCAGGTGCAGAACAACTTCAACGCCGACCCGGCCGTTTCTCAGCAGCTCAACCTGCTGAGCCAGGGCTCGACCGACGTGCTCAAAGGAAACCTCCTGACCTTGCCGGTCGGTGGGGGCTTGCTTTACGTGCAGCCGGTCTACGTGAAGTCGACGGGTAACACCAGCTATCCGCTGCTCAAGAAGATTCTCGTGGCGTTCGGTGATCGCATTGCGTTTGAGTCGACCCTGCCGGCTGCGCTCGACGTGCTCTTCGGTGGTAACTCAGGTGTCGATCAACCGACCAACAACACTCCGTCGAACCCTGACACCGGTGGGGGCACAACGCCGACACCGTCGACGGGAAACGCCGCCCTCAAGCAAGCGCTGGCCGATGCCAACGCAGCGCTCAAAGCTCGCGAGGCCGCGCGCATCTCGGGTGACTGGGCAGCGTTCGGAAAGGCGGATGCCCAACTGACCGCCGCCCTTGCTCGCGCACTCAAGGCTGCTGGCTAACACTCGTTGTGCGTGCCACGCAGCCCTAGGCTGTGGGCATGGTCAATTTTGCGCGTCGGTTGAGGTGGAACCTTCTGCGCATTGTGGCGCTTGCTGTCTGCGGGGTTCTCGCTCTCGTTCTCGCCGTTGGTCTGGCAACTCCCGCGTGGGCAATGCAGGGGTGGTTGTTGATGCCCGATCAGTCGCGTCAGGTTCTGGAGCTTGAGGCCGGGGACTCCGTCGATCATGTGAAGGCTGTCATTCAGGATCACTTCGGATATGACCCGCAGAACTTTTACCTAACCTTCAACGGCACCGTAATGAGCGACCAGAGGACCCTTTCCGACTACAACTTCCATCGAGACGACACACTTGCCCTTAACTTCAACGCGGTCGCTCCGCACTGGTTACATGGCACTCCCACGTTCGTCTGCGGTCAAGCATTCGATCAGCACTTTGATTACGAAGTTCTCGGTGTTCAAGCAGCCGTGGTCTCGGGCCCTTTGCCGGCCGGGCTCGTTTTCGACGGTGTGGCAGGCCGACTTTATGGCACTCCCACACAGCCCGGTAACTTTAGGTTCACCATCCGAGCAAGCAACGACGGCTCCTTTGCGCAGACGTCGTTTTCTGCCACTGTGTCGTGTGACCTGGCCAACACGGGAACAGACAGCCAAGCTCCGTTCGGCCTAGCGGTTCTCTTGGTACTGAGTGGCGCGCTGCTCATCGGGGCAAAATCCCGTCTGGCGCAGAGGTGAGAAACTTCTCTCGCACCGTGTTTCTCGTCACCGCCATTGCGGTCGCTTTATTCATCGGCACTCCGGCGTTCGCCATGCAAGTCATTGTCAACACGTCGAACGGGCACGTTTTGACACTTGATGTCGAACCCTCCGACACGATTGAGAATGTCAAAACCAAGATTCAAGATGTCGAGGGCATTCCACCCGATCAACAAACCCTGTTCTACGGAAGCGTTCAACTCGAAGACGGTCGCACTCTCTCTGACTACAACATTCAGCGCGAGACCTATCTGCGCCTTGTCGACGGGACTCTCACGACGACGCCAAGCCCGACAACCCAACCAGCGTTGGTCAACACCGGATCGGCTGACCCGCTCCTGCCGACCATCGCCGGTATCGGATTGTTTGCATTTGGGGCGGGTGCGGTTTCGGTCTCGCTTCGTGCGCGTCGTCGACGCCCCTGAACCTCTGATAACCTAGAACTACCGACGCGGGGTGGAGCAGCTCGGTAGCTCGCTGGGCTCATAACCCAGAGGTCGTA
>JAHEGZ010000078.1 GCA_024644865.1 Aurantimicrobium sp. | reverse complement strand
CACCGAGGACGATGGCGATTGCGTAGGGAATTGCCATCGCTCCACCGACCATGGCGCGAAGATAAGCGCCGTCGTTGATGATGCGGGACAAAACGGGGGAGACGCGCGAGGTGTATTCCGTCGCTGCGACAGAGACGCGGTCCAGGACCGTCATCAATGGCACAGACCACCACGCGAGGGCGTCACCCCACGCGACCTTGTCAACGGTGAAGTCGTCGTGTTCGGCTTCGAGGTTCCCGTAGTCGGCCGATTCGTCGCTGCCGTCGCCGCCCGCACTTCCTGATCCGCCCGAACTGTTCGACGAGTTGCTGGAGCCGCCTGATCCGCCTGAGGACGAGCCGCCAGACGTGGAGCCACCGCGAGCACCACCAGAAGACGATCCACCACCGGATGATGAGCCACCAGTGCTGCTTGAGCCGCCGGGGGTCGCGGTTCGCGCACCAGCAGAAGAGTTACTTGCCGCACCACCGGCAGACGCGGCCGAACCAGCAGCGGAAGCCGACGCACCGGCAGCAGCGGCAACGCTGGCGGCCGATGCCGCACTCGCAACCGCAGCGGTAGCCGCCGCCGCCGCTGAAACCAACGCCACCGAGGCGACAACGCTCGAGACCTCTTGAACCGTGCTGGCGACCTCTTCGGGGGCGACCTGAGTCCCCATGTCGATGCCCATCGCCTCGTAGAACGCGGGGTCATCTTCGAGAGCGTTTTGCTTTTCTGCTGCACTTGGCTCGTTGTCGCTCACATCTTCGAGAAGTCCCGTCGCCGTAATTTCAAACCACGCGACTTCCTCGAGCGGAGATCCGTCAGCTGCTTCCGTCACTAAAGTGATCGAGTGCCAGCCCGGCTCCAGGTTGTCGGGAATCGTAACCCTGGCAAGGATTTCACCGGCGCGGGTGGTGGTTCCCGATCCAACGATCTGCGGCGTCGATCGGACCGTGATGGTGTACCCGACCGCGGGTGCAAGTCCTTCGGACTGAACTTGAACGGGTGCGCCAAGCGCAGGGTCTCCGACAGGAACTGAGATGTCGATGTTGGCACCGGGAGAGAGCACGCCGAGCGTGAACGGTGTTGCCTGAGCCGAACCCTGGTCGTTGACCGCCCCAACCGTAAACGTGAAGTTTCCGGCTTCGGTGGGCGAGCCCGTGATGCGGCCCGTTGTGCGGTTGAGGCTTACGCCGTTGGGCAACGAACCGCCTGCGATGAAGAATGTTGGCGCGGGGAACCCGGTCACGGCGGTGTAACCGCTGACGGCCTCACCCAGAACAACTCGGGGCGCCAGCGTCAGTACGGGCTTACTGGGGGCTTCGTGGGCGTTGATTGATAGCGGAATCGCCTTTGCCCCTCGGATGTTCGTTGCGGTCACCGTAAACGCATATTCGCCGGGTTCCGACGCTGTTCCTGCGATCGCACCCGTCGTTGCGTTCAGCGTGAGCCCTGGGGGAAGCGTTCCGGCAGTAACGGCGAAGGTTGCGGCGGGGAATGCTTCAACGGCGACCGCGTCCGAATAGGCGCGCCCAACCGGTGCGACTGGGACCACAGTGCCATCCGTCGTGATCGGTGCCTGTTCAATGTTGATCGCAAAAGCCGGCGTCGTAACTGAGTAGTAATTGGATGCCGACGCCGTCAACGCGAATGAATACGCACCCAGCGCGGTGGGAATTCCCGTGAGTGCCCCGGTTGCCGTGTTGAGGGTCACGCCCGGCGGAAGCGCTCCGCTGGCGACAGAGAAGGTCGGTGCCGGATAGGCCGTGACACTGATTCCATCACTGAACGGGGCGTTTCGCAGCGTGCTGGGTGCGATGGTGCTGTCGACGGGTATTGGGCTTTGGACGACAACCATCGTGACTAACGGAGTCGTGGACGACCCCGCAATGTTTTCTGCGGTCACCCCGAACGTGTAAGTGCCGGGAACCGTCGGTGCACCTGTAATTGCTCCGGTTGTTTCATTCAACGTCAGGCCAGCGGGCCATGAACCCGATCGCGAGTACGTCGGGGCTGGATAGCCGCCGGCCGCTACGCCATCTGTAAAGGCCATGTTGTGGGTCGTCGTTTGCGCGATGGCCGAATCAGTCCACGCCGGTGCCTGGCGAACCAGGATCGTTTGGACGGGAGAGTCGCTATAGACGTCGAAATCGGTTGTGTGCCCACGGATCACGAACTTGTATGTCCCAGGCTCGGTCGCCATTCCAGAGACGATTCCCGTTCCGTGATTGAGGGACAGCCCTGGCGGAAGGCCGTCGTGGGTGGTGTCGTTCGTGTCACAACCACACGACTCGACGCCGTAATAGTCAACGGGACCGTAAAAATTCACGTGCCCACTGTAGGAACCGTTATGAACGACACCACCGGCCAATTCACTGCTGCGGTAGGTCGGCTCGGCATAGATTCGCAGTGCATAACTGCGAGAATTGACAGTTCCGGCAAAGTTCGTGGCGCGAACTGTGAAGTGGAATGTGCCGCCACGAGTCGCGGTTCCTGAGATGCGGCCAGTTCCCTCATCAAACGTCAGTCCTGAAGGCAGCGCATCACCGACCAGCGAATACGCGGGGGTCGGGTAACCCGTGAACGTTGGTCGTTCGCTATAAGCAACGCCGACGTATCCAGTCACATCGATCGAATCGTTGAGAACTGCAGGCGCTGACCCGATTTGAATCTGTTGGGTTGGTGTCGTTGCCGAACCAAAGTCGTTGGTCGCTCGAATCGTGAAGGTATAGATCCCCGTGTCGGTGGCGGTTCCCGCAATTGCCCCCGTTGCTCGGTTGAGGCTCATCCCGTCGGGGAGGGCGCCTGCCGCCAACGTGTACTCGGGTCCGGGATATCCCAGAGCCGACACAGTGCTCGTGTATACGGCCCCAAGAACACCCCGCGTCGCAATATCGTGGCCAGAGGAAGTCCACGACGGAGAACGATTCACAGTGAGCGTGTTGGATTGTGAATGAGAACTGCCGAACGAATTAGTTGCGGTTACTCGATAGGTAAATACGCCTGAGGCAATCGGTGTACCCGACACCACGCCAGTGGACGAATTGAGTGTGACACCTGCGGGCAATGCGCCTGAACTAACGCTGTATGTCGAGGTCGGGTAGCCCTGAATATCGGCAAAACTTAACGACGACATTGCTTCGGAATATGACGCTGTTGACGCGAAGTCTTTTCCAGTGATGTTAGGCGAGTCGCCAACGGTCAACGTTATGTCGGATGTGTTGACGTTCGCGGCGGTATCGCCACTTGTTGCGGTTGCTCGGATACTAAACACAAAAACGCCATCGCCAGTCGAGTCACCGGTGGATGGTGGGGTGCCGCTCAAGACGCCCGTCTCGGCATTGATTGCCAGCCACGACGGTGCGCCTGACGTCTGCCCCGGGGAGAGGGTGGCGCTGGGGGTGTCGAACGAATAGGCGATGGTCCCGGTTCCCGAGGCGGAAACGCCATCCGCCACGAAACTGTCACCGCGGCGAATGTTTGAGTTCGCCGAGGCAAGGCTTTGGTCGGTCCAGTTGATGTCAGCTACAGGGGTTGTTGGGACAACGGGGGGCGTGGTGACCTGCCCAATCCCGTACTGGGCAAGAGTGAGGATGCTTCCATTGCGAAGTCGAACTCCGGAACGCTCGCCGCCATAGAGAGGGCCTGATTGTGTGTACGTCAGGTCAACAGTTCCGTCTTGGCTGATGATTCCCGTAATAATCATCGTCGTGATGTTGTCAGACATGTTGCAACACCGACGCGCTTTCATCTCGACCTGAAACCCGCCGTCGCTGATGGTGATGTCGAACTTGGTCTGATCGGGAGTGGCGGGTGCATACCAGTCGCGGGCAACCAAAGAGATCGAGGGTGTGGTTGGGAAGCTCGAGTAGTTGTTGTCGGGCGCGCCGAAGGTGATGATCGAGTTCGTTGTTGCGTAAATCTGGTTGTAATAAACACCGTCGAACAGGACGGGATTTCGCAGCGGGATTCCGTACGAGACGTCATCGCCGCCACACGTCTGGTAGGTGACGACTTGTCCAGGGGTGTTCAATTGCATCGTTTCCCACGAGTTCAGGCATGCCGCGGAGGCGGGAAGTGCGCCGAGCACACCAGAAAACAGGACTGCGAGCAGTCCAGTCAACAGCGCTCGAAGGATACGCACGGGGTGGGATCATCTTTCGACTATGAAACGATCGGAACCCTCAGAATAGCCGAAAAATGGCGTTTTTTCACCTCGCGAGTGCCGCGAAGAGGCTGGTGCTAGTGAGGAAGGTTGGCTTCAATCGCCGAGACGATTGCCGGGTCGGACGGTTTCGTTGTCGGACGGAAGCGTGAGATCTTTCCGTCGGGAGCAACGAGGAACTTTTCGAAGTTCCATCGAATGTTTCCGG
>JAHEGZ010000075.1 GCA_024644865.1 Aurantimicrobium sp. | reverse complement strand
CGTTTCAACAATGTTGAGACTCGCGTCAGGGAACCAACGCTTGTCCTCGAATCCTTCGCCTTCGGATGTTCGCGCACCGATGTCGCCAACGATTCCCAAATCGGCCCATGCTTCCGACCAAAATCGGTCGGGCTCTACGGTCGACCAGTGGTGAAGTTCGCGAAAATTGGCGAACCCGTGACGGTCGATGAGTTCCTGCATGAGCATGGGCACATACTAGCCCCGTCAAATTCGTCCCTTGAAGGCTTTCTAAGGTTAAATGAGTGAATGGCCTCCCCGAGAATCTCGCGTTACGCAACGAGGCTGATACACCTGTTGTCCGCAAACCCTCGCACGCTCGTCGTTTCGGGGATCGTCGCGGTGTTGTTCGGCACGGCGTGGGTTCTGGGCGAGCGCGTTGCGGCAAACGGGGAACTCGGGTTGAGCGGACTCGGTTCGCTCGCACTGCTTGGTGTCGAGGTTCTCGCATCGTCCGTGGTGTTCTTCGCCATCGGGTTCAGCCTGCTGACGTGGGTGCAGAAGTTCAATGGTTTCCGACAGGTCGACAACTACACCGGGTTCTGGGGACTCAAACCTCACCAGCGATGGACCAGGCTGTGGCTCGGTTTCGTTCTCGTGTGGTCTGCCTACTGGGTTGCGTTGTGGCCCGGTTCCATCACGCAAGACAGCTTTCGCCAGATTATTCAGGGCCTTCATTTGGTTCCCTATTCGGATCACCACCCCATAGCCCACACGCTCGGTATTGAAGCGCTGCTCACACCCTTGTTAGCGCTGACGGGGAACATCACGGTGTCACTCGCAGCAATTACGGCAATGCAGATGTTGGTGCTCGCGGCAATTTTCGCGCTCTGTGTCGACGCAATGCGAGAATTCGCACTGCCTCCCTGGATTCTCACAGCGACGTATGCACTTTTTCTTTTACACCCACTGACGGGCTGGTATTCAGTCACGCTGTGGAAGGACATTTGGCTCGGCACGTTCATTCTCGTGCTGGGAACGTTGTCGGCGAAAATTTTTTTCCGTTACCGACTGGGTAAGCCGATCTCGTGGAAAATGTGGGCGTTATTCGCCCTCTCGATCATTGCGATTGCATTCGCCAAAAAAACCGGCGTCATCGTTGTCCTTCCGTTGATTATTGGCGCCGCTCTGTACCTTCGCGGCCGAACCCTGGTGCGGTGGATTGCAACGGGCGTGAGTTCAGTCCTCATCTACCTTCTCGGGCACGCCCTGATCGTCGCCGCACTGGACGTTCGCCCCGGTAGCGAAGTCGAAGCGTGGTCATTGCCGGCACAGCAGATTGCTCGCACCGTGAACGTTCACGGTGATGAGTTGTCGCCGGAACAGAAGACCGCGATCGCGCGCTACTTCAACAACGCGGACATCGGTGAGAGGTACCAACCGTGGATTTCAGATCCAATCAAGAACCGCCTCAATGCCGACTTGCTTCGAACTGAGCGAGCCGAATTTATTGCACTGTGGGCGGACCTGGCGCGCGAATATCCCGTGTCATATCTCGATGCGACGGTCAATCAGACCTATGGCTATTGGTATCCGGATGTGGCGTACTGGATGACTTCTGCGTCGAGCTGGAGCGACATCCTCCGCTACAACGCAGGGGACAACCGAAAAGACACCGTTGAGAAGAAAGTGGCCGGAGAGCTTTATCAGGACCTGAATGGCGGGAAGGTCGTGGATGTTGAGCGCTACACACCCGAGCTTTACCCGCTCAACAGCATCCGACGAATTCCGATCGTAGGTTGGCTGCTGTCATTAGGCGCGTGGACCTGGGCCGCGGTCGCGCTCACCGCGGCATCAATTGTCCGACGCACCGTGAATTCGCGGCCCATCAGCATTCTCAGCGGGGCTGTGTGGATTACCTGTGTGTTGTCGCCTGTGTTTGCCGAGGCGCGATATGCCTACCCGATACTCCTGCTGTTGCCGCTCCTCGGAGCCCTAGCCTTGATGCGCCCAACCGAGGCGGGGGTTGCCATAAACTTGTCACCGAGATCGCGGAAGAAGGATGTCCATGCATAAGAATCGTGAAATTGCCGCGATTGTGCCTTGTTACAACGAGGAACAGACGATTGCCGCTGTGGTCAAAGACCTCAAAGCTGCGGTTCCCGGAATCACGGTTTACGTGTACGACAACAATTCCTCTGATGCGACTGTTGAGGTGGCGGCGAAAGCCGGAGCCATCATCCGCAATGAAAATCGGCAGGGCAAGGGGAACGTTGTGCGCCGCGCGTTTGCGGACATTGACGCTGACATATACCTGCTGATTGACGGTGACGACACATATGACGTGGCGTCGGCCCCCGCCATGATTCGCGCCCTCGTTGAGGGCCCCTATGACCACATTTTGGGCTGTCGGGTCGACCACAAAGAGGCATCGGCCTACCGATTCGGTCACGCGTCAGGTAATCGCATGTTCAACCTCCTGGTCGGCTTCCTGTTCGGTGAGCCCGTCACCGACATGTTGTCGGGCTATCGCGTGTTCTCTCGGCGGTTCGTCAAGTCCTTCCCGGCACTGTCTCGTGGGTTCGAGATTGAAACAGAATTGACGGTTCACGCAATGGCACTTCGTGTTCCGCAAAAAGAGATGCCGGTTGGCTTCAGCGATCGTCCGGAGGGAAGTTTTTCCAAGCTCAACACGTTCCGCGATGGCTTCAGAATCCTTTGGCTGATCGCCCGTTTGTTCACCCATGAGCGTCCCTTTGGATTCTTTGGAACGATTTCTGCATTGAGCACCGTTGCGGGACTCGCGCTAGGGATTCCCGTCATTCTCGAATTCGCCAGCTCCGGCCTCGTCGAGCGATTCCCCTCCGCAATCCTCGCCGGGTTTCTCATGGTGATTGGGTTCTTGTCGGCGGCCGTTGGCTCAATTTTGTCCGGCGTCCTTCGTGGCCGTCGCGAGTCGATGCGCCTCGCCTACCTCAATCACGTTGCCATGATCGATCCCACTCTCTAGATTGTCCCGAAAGGTTCGCCGGTAAAGGGTCAATGAGATGAATCGCGTCAGCGAGTGGGCATCAACGGCAATTCGACAGTCCGCGGTCGTCCGTTATTTGTTGACGGGCGGATTCACGAGTCTGCTGGATTTCAGCGGATACGGCCTGCTCACGCTTGTCGCGGGATTGAACGAAGTCGTCGCCAATGTCCTCTCGACGTCAATCACGATGCTGGTGAGCTTCGCGATCACTAGTTCGTTCGTTTTTCAGACGGGCCGGCCGCGTGCCCGGACATTTTTGCCGTTTATCGGGTTCACCGTCTTCGCTGCTTTCGTTGTGCAATCGCTCGTAATTGTCGGCGTCTTGTCTTTGGCCGACGGTTTGGCAATCACCCAGTTTGACGATGCGATTTCGCTTGGTGCCAAAATTTGCGCAATGGGCGTGGGGGCTGTCGCCAACTTCGTTGGGTATCGCTTTGTGTTTACCCCCAAACGTTGACGTGTGAGCGCGCCGAGACCCTCTTTGTGACCCACCGCGGGGGCCTTCGGGCACTCGACTACGATTGAGAATACTTATGGAAAAGTCAACGCCGTCCACGCCCAAGAAGCCTCGCCGCACGCTCGGCCGCCATCGCGATTCGGGAATCCGTCACGGCGAGTCACCGCGAACCAGTCTCTCGCGACGCCTGCTCATCATTTCTGCCGCGGTAGTTGTCGCTCTCGTGGGCGGCATCGGCGGTTATGGCTGGTTTCTTGCGAATCAGTTCGACGAAGCGACGACGGTAGTCGAAGACGTCATTACCAAGACCCCGGCACCGAAGTACACCAGCCCTTATGCGCCGGAAAACATCTTGATTCTCGGAAGCGACTCCCGGGGGCGATTGGGCGAAGATCCGACGGCGACGGGAAACCGCTCAGACGTCATCATGGTCATGCACATCTCGGGCGATCGCAAGAGTGTCCAGTTGATGTCGATTCCCCGCGACACGTGGGTCAAGATTCCGTGTTACGGCAAAGGCAAAGCGAACTGGGCGATGTCGTTTGGTGGCGTCCCGTGCGCAATTTCGATGGTCGAGGGCTTCCTCGACATCCACATTGATCACTTCGTTCTCATCGACTTCAGCGGCGTCAAGGAACTCACCGAGATTCTCGGTGGCGTAACCGTCAACAACCCGCGGGCATTCACCTCCGACACCAACAATTACGAGCACAACCGCTATCGATACGAGAAGGGCGAGATCACGCTCAAGGGCGCGCGGGCACTTGCCTACGTGCGCGAGCGTCACGCCTTCTCTGACGGAGACGTCTCGCGTGTTGCGAACCAGCAACGCTTTGTCGCCGCTGTCACCAACAAGATGTTGTCTCTCGGACTGCTCTCGAACCCGGGCCAGATGGCCAAGGTCGCCTCGGCGGTTGGCAAACTACTCAT
>JAHEGZ010000072.1 GCA_024644865.1 Aurantimicrobium sp. | reverse complement strand
CGATTGCAATCACGGTTCTGGGCGAGGCCGACAACTTCCCGCCGTTCGCGCTCGTCGGAATCGCGCTCGGTGGCATTCTGTCCATCGTTGGCGTGGTGTTGCTCGCCAGACACCACCCCCAAACGCTGCATTAGGCCCGTTGTGTCGACACAGAAGATGACCGTTCTCATCGGTGCGGATACGTTCCCGCCGGACGTCAATGGCGCCGCGAAATTCACGGTCCGTCTCGCGGTCGGGCTCGCATCGCGCGGGCACCGGGTTGTTGTCGTGGCGCCGTCCCCGGATACCGAGTTCGGATTGCGCAACGAGGTTCACGAGGGCGTCGAACTCGAGGTCTATCGACTTCGCTCGTGGAAGTGGTTCAATCACCCGTGGCTTCGCTTTGCGTTGCCGTGGGAGGTGCAGCGCGACACCGCAGCGATTCTTGACACCGTCAAACCCGACGTAGTGCACTCGCAGTCGCACCTCAATGTCGGTTGGGGACTAGTTCGCATGGCCCACAAGCGCAAGGTGCGTATCGTCGCGACCAACCACTTCATGCCAGAGAACGCTGCGCAATTCGTCCCGTTGCCCCAGTTCGTCCTCGACTGGATCGTGCGGGTGCTGTGGAAGGTTGCGGGGAACACCTATCGCCTGACAGACGCGATCACGACCCCCACCCGTAAGGCGGCCGATTATCTCGAGAAAGCAACCGGCAGCGAGGGCGTGCACGCGATTTCCTGCGGGCTGAACGTCTCGAACTATCGACCGGTGATGGGCAAGCGCAAGGACCCGTACGCCCTGTTTCTTGGTCGTGTCGAGCAAGAGAAGCACATTGAAGAGTTGCTGTACGCAACAACCCGTTTCGCCCCGTCTGAATTACGCGTTGTCATTGCGGGAGCAGGGGACGACAAGGAACGCCTCGAGAAACTCGCGCGCGACCTGAAGATCAGCGATCGTGTCGAATTCCGCGGTCTTGTCGACGACGCCGAGCTGGTGACCCTCCTCAGCGAAGCGGCCGTGTTTGTTATGCCGTCGACCGCCGAACTGCAGTCGATCGCGACCATGGAAGCGATGGCGAGTGCTCTGCCTGTCGTCGCGGCAAACGCGATGGCTCTTCCGCACCTCGTTCACGATGGCGAGAACGGTTTCCTCTACGAACCTCGTGACATCGACGGACTTGCTCGGGCAATTCGAACGGTGTTGGACAGCAGTGACGCGCAGTACCGCGCGTTCCAGACGGAATCACTCGTGATTGTCGCGGATCACGACATCGCGACCACTCTCGACCGCTTCGAAGACATCTACCGCGGCTAAACGAAGCGCAGGACGTAGGTCTTCCGCATCGTCTCGTGGATGGTCCACGTCCCGCTCCAGCCTGCTGGTGTGACCAGGACGCTGCCGGGAACCAGCTCGATCGAGTTTCCCTGTGCATCGACAACGGTCGCCCGACCGGACACAATCGTCGCTACCTCGTCGTAGCCGTCCCGTGTCGCGGTAAATGTTCCGGGGGAACATTCCCACACACCCGTCTCACAGCGCCCGTCCTCAGAGGCCCAGATGTCTAGTGACGTTTCGAGTTGCCCATCGAGCGACGTCGGCTTCGGCGTCGGTTCCGGCAGTTCGGTAATGGTCGCATCGTGCATCGAACGCGTTTCGCTCATCGTGTACCTCCAACTCGAGGATAAACCCTGTCGAATCGGTAGTCTGGGAGCGCTGGGGGCGTTAGCTCAGCCGGTTAGAGCAGCGGACTCATAATCCGTCGGTCGCGGGTTCAAGTCCCGCACGCCCTACAAAGTTTGGCCCCTGAGTCAGGTCGATCGCAGTTGCGATCTCAAATCGCCATAAACTAATCCAGGTTGAGTTTCGTGGAGGGCTCAGTCCGAACACACTTGTTGATATGTCGACGAACAACGAATAGGCGCGTAATGACCAATCTCAATCAGACGTCACTTTTCAGCAAGGCTGTCGGTCTTCTCGTCACTGCTGCACTAATCGGAGTGCCCGCTGCTGCAATGGCAACACCGCAGCAGTTTCCTGAGGGGCAAAGCATGGTGGTCATCCCCTGTGAGGAGAGCCCCGCAACCCTGTACACGCTCGACTCTTCGACGGGTGACGCTTCCGCGATTGGATCGAGCCCGATCGATGCGGGTGTTTGTTACTCAAGCGCAAAATTTGACCCAGTGTCGCGCGAGATTGTTACCTATGACGGAGCGTCCAACGATTGGAGCCCGACCACACTAGTTCGCCTTGCTTCGACGAGCGGGGAAGTGCTTGGCAACATTAACCTCACGGTCGATGAGTCTGGCGACAGCCCTGACGCCGGTGTTGTTCCCCTGAGCGGTGCGGATGGTTACCTCATTGATTCCATCACCTATGACAGTCTCGGAAATCTATTTGTGTTCCTTGACGATCACAAGCTCTACTACGCGCGCCCTACTGATGACCCTGACACTCGTGAGTTGCAATTCTTGCTCGATACTCCCCGATATGCATTGGCATCTGCAGAAGACCCGACCAACCCTGGAACCATCTACGCGTTGTTCGAAGACAATGATTACGACGTTGAGAACAACCGCTTTTACGCTTTCGCAATCACGTACGCTGACGACGTTCCCGTGTCCGCAACCATGGGCAGCGCGATTTCATCGGAGTGTCGCTACAGCTGCTTTGTCTTGAACATAGACGAATCGGGCGTTGCATGGTTGCAGAATGGCCTTGTAGACGTTGGTCTCAACTTGTCCAATGGAATTTATACAACGAATTTTGAGGGCAATAGTCCCAGCTACACCCGACAGCGCGCTCTTCTTTGGCAGTACTACACGGCCACCTTCGTTCCGACCGACGTGATGAATGATTCAGGCTCCTCGGAGAATGGTTCGGGTTCAGGCTTGGCGAACACGGGTGCGAATTCCGAGATTGTGATCGAAATGGGTCTTGCTATTCTCATTGTCGGAATCGGACTCCTTCTTGCGGGCCGGGTGCGCCGATTCTCGACGAAATAGATTCAACCCCCACCCCAACAGAAATGAAGTGACCATGGACTCCCAACAAGTGATCGATCTCGGGCTGATTCTGCCCCGCTTGTTGCTCAACCTTGTCGCGATCGGCATCCTGTTGATCGGCCTGTATTTCCGCAACTACCGCCGCCCAGACCTCGTCGCGGTGTATCTCGCGTGCAACGTCGGGTTGTTTACAGTCCTCACGTCCCTGTCGTTCAGCCCAGTTTCCTCGGCCGTCGGTTTCGCACTGTTCGGCGTCTTGTCTATCATCCGTTTGCGCAGTTTTGAGTTCCTGCCCACGCAAATTGCCTATTTCTTCGTGTCGCTGTCGATTGCGCTGATCTGCGCAACCGACCTCGCCGGACTCGTCCTGCCCAGCGTCTTGGTTGCGGTGTTGCTTCTCGCTATGGCGATCGTTGACAGTGCAAGATTCCGTTCGGTTACCGTGAACTCGGTAATCGTTCTGGACACCGCCATCCCGGACTCGACTGCCCTCAAGGCCCACCTGACGGACATGTTGGGTGGCGACATCATCAGCATGAACATCACGGGCGTCAACATGCTGCAGGAGACGACGACCGTCGAGGTCACATACCGCCGTCCTCGCGCCTAGGGCCGCTGGCTGTGGACTCAATCGCGGCGTTCCCGCCAATCGGGTTGGCGGAACTCGATGAATCGTGGAGTCTGACCAAGCGATATGACACCAAGTTCATCGTTGAACAAGCCCTTCTCGAGAAAATCCTGACGGAGACGTCAACGGAATTTGCTGCGCTCGAGATTGATGGGCTGCGCCGGTTCAACTACAGAACGACGTACTTCGACACTCCGGACTTACTTCTCTACCGCGATCATGCGCAACGACGACGTCGCCGCGTGAAGGTTCGCACACGCGAGTACCTGGACTCGGACCGAACGCGCCTCGAGGTCAAGGCGAAAATGGGGAATGGGCAAACACGGAAAACGCTGTTCGAGGATCATTCCGCGCTTGGCACCGCCGAAATTGACCTGATTGACAACGCGATTGCCGAAATCTATCCGACCAAGCGTTACGAGAATCTCGGTTCGCAGCTCACCCAGTCGGCGGTTACAGAGTTCACTCGGTCAACGCTCATCAGCCGCAACAGCGCAGAGCGCATGACCTGCGACACCGAGTTGTTTCTCGAATCGAACGGCGCGCGTTTTCGACTGAAGCCCGGATTGGTTCTCGTCGAAGTGAAATCACCGCAGCGCATTTCCGAAACCGTCCGACAATTGCGCCATGTGGGTTGGCACTCGACGTCGTTCAGCAAATACGGTGCAGCAATCGAAGCAACTCACGACCTAAGGCCCAGAATTCACAGCGCCGAATCCCTGGCACGGAAACTCGACCGAGTGGACTAGCCGGCCTTGACGTTGACCGTGATGGTGGCTGTCGTGGTTCCA
>JAHEGZ010000071.1 GCA_024644865.1 Aurantimicrobium sp. | reverse complement strand
ACCAGTTCATGACCTGGCGTCGTTCGTTCGACACCCCGCCGCCGCCCATCGCCGACGACAACGAGTTCTCACAGGCCAACGACCCGCGTTACGCCGGTATCGACGGTGAGGTTCCCAAGACGGAGTGCCTCAAAGACGTCATCGACCGCATGCTGCCCTACTGGGACACCGACATCACGAAAGACCTCGCCGCAGGCAAGACCGTTTTGGTCACCGCACACGGAAACTCGCTGCGTGCGCTGGTCAAGCACCTCGACGGAATCTCCGATGACGACATCGCTGAGCTGAACATCCCCACGGGTATTCCACTGGTGTACAAACTGGATGCGAACTTCCGCCCGATCAGCAAGGGGGAGTACCTCGACCCCGAGGCTGCGGCCGCTGGTGCTGCCGCCGTCGCCGCTCAGGGAAACAAGAAGAACTAGTCGGTCGGTGCCCAGTCACCGGTAGCGAGGTACTTTACCTTCTTCGCGATTGATACTGCGTGGTCGGTGAATCGTTCGTGGTACCGGCTGGCGAGGGTTGCGTCGACGGTGTCGCTGACATCGCCCTTCCACGTTTCGCCGAGCACTTTGTCGAACACGCGAAGGTGCAGAGCATCTACGACGTCATCAATGTCACGGATTTCATCAATCAAGTCGAGGTCTTGGGTTTCGAGAAGAAGCACGAGCTTCTGGATGGCCTCGACGTCTTTCTCACCCATCTTCTTGAACGTTCCACGCAGGCCCTTAGCGATTGCCTTCTCGGGAAAACGGTAGCGGGTGAGCTGTGCGATGTGGTCGGCGAGGTCGCCCATGCGCTCGAGCGACGAGCTCATACGAAGTGCGCCGACGACCGTGCGGAGGTCGCGTGCGACGGGCTGCTGGCGAGCGAGGATTTGAATCGAAAGCTCGTCGAGTGAGATGGCGAGTTCGTCGATGTAGACGTCATCTTCGATGACCTGTTCGGCCAGGTTGATGTCACTATTGCCGAACGCTTCGGTCGCGCGGGTGATGGCCACCTCGACCAGCTTGGCTAGTTCAACCAGACGGCTCTGAACGTCACCGAGCTCTTGTTGGAAAACTTCGCGCATGATTCATACTCCTTCAACCTGTGCGACCTCAGTATGACGGTGCGAATCTCGCGTCAAGTAACAAAAAACCCTGAGGAAGGTAAACAGAATCCACACAGTGGGTGAACTCTCGTTGCGGATACCTTATCGCGGGCCAAATGTTTTTGCTGCGAGCCAGCGCGTGCCCTAGCGTTTAAACAACATGGCACTCTGGGTCGTTCTTCTCTCACTCGCTATCGGCGCTGTGGCCGGCGCTGGAGTGACCCTTCTTGTTGTCTCTTCACTTCGACAGGCAACGTCTGCTGTGACCATGGCGTCTGCGTTGCTGCCTCGAGGTGTCACTGAGCTCGTCTCGCTGATTGAGATTCCTCTTGCGATCGTTGACGGAGCGGGCGACATCGTGGCGATGTCGCCGAGCACGGGCGAACTCGGTTTGACAAAGAACAGACGGTTCGCGTCTGAAGAGGTTCGCAAGATTGTCGAACGCGTTCGTTCAACCGGTCGTCCGGCGTCAAAGGAGCTTGAGCTCTTGCGCGGTCCACTCGGTGGGACAACGATTAATCTCTCGCTGCGTGCCGACCGATTCGGCGCCAACTTTGTTCTCGTAGTGATGGCAGACAAAACCGAGATGCGACGCCTCGAAGAGGTTCGCCGTGACTTCGTGGCAAACATTAGCCACGAGCTCAAGACGCCAATCGGCGCCGTGACACTCTTGGCCGAAGCGTTGCAGCAGGCGGCTGACGACCCCGATACCGTTCGCCACTTTGCCGAGCGCCTGTCAGACGAAGCCGCGCGGTTGTCAACTCTGACGCGCGAAATTATTGACCTGTCACGCCTTCAGGCAGAAGAAGGTCTCGAACCCTTCGAGCTGCTCGACATGAATGACGTCGTTGCTGCGGCCGTAGATCACAACCAGGTCACCGCCCGGGCGAAGGGTCTCGAGATAGTTTTCGGTGGCGATGAAGGTGCGACGGTCAGGGGCGATTCGAATCGTTTGGTGATGGCAATCAGTAACCTCATCACAAACGCCATCACGTATTCGGTGCCGCCAGGGCGGATCGGCATCGGCATCACGCGTTCGGGCGAGTTCGTTGAGGTTGCTGTCACTGACAACGGAATTGGCATGACGCCCGAAGAGACCGAACGCGTATTCGAGCGTTTTTATCGCACTGATCAGGCGCGGTCTCGATCGACCGGAGGCACCGGTCTGGGTCTGAGCATTGTCAAGCACATCGTTAACCACCACGGTGGTGACATCAAGGTCTGGTCTCGCCCTAACCGCGGGTCGACGTTCACACTGCGTTTCCCCTACATCAAACCGGAATCCGAAAAAGAGAAGGCCGCGTAACCCACCATGACAAAAATTCTGTTGGTCGAGGATGAAGTTGCTCTGAGTGAGCCGCTTGCTTTCCTTCTCGGCCGTGAAGGCTACGACATTGAGGTCGCTGACGATGGTCGAAAGGCCCTCGACATGTTTGCCGCGAATGTCTACGACCTAGTTCTTCTCGACCTGATGCTTCCCGAAGTGCCGGGTGTGGAGGTGTGCCGCCAGATTCGGATTACGTCGCAGACCCCGATCATCATGCTGACCGCGAAAGACACGGAGGTCGACATCGTGGTCGGACTTGAGCTCGGTGCCGACGACTACGTCACGAAGCCTTACTCCACCCGCGAGTTACTCGCCCGTATCAAAGCCGTTACGCGTCGACGCGGTGATGCTCCGGTGGAGTCCGAGTCAGCCGTGCTGCGGTCTGGCCACGTTGCGCTGGATTCCGAACGCCACACTCTTCACGTGAACGGCGCCGCTACGCCGATCCCGCTCAAGGAGTTTGAGTTGCTCGAGTACCTCATGCGCAACGCTGGCCGAGTACTTACTCGCGGTCAGCTCATCGACCGCGTCTGGGGCAGTGATTACTTCGGCGACACGAAGACGCTGGATGTGCACATCAAGCGTGTGCGCTCGCGTATCGAAGCTGACCCCAAGAACCCGGTCATGTTGTTGACCGTCCGCGGACTGGGTTATCGGTTCGAAGAGTCAGCGTAGGCGGGCGAACGGTCAGGGTCGAGTTAATCGACCCAGTTGACGCAATCGCCTCAACTAGTTGATGACGGCTGCGCCGACCAAGCAGCCCGTGGCTGTCGAGCACAGCTCAACCTTGGGCTCGAGGCCCTTGTACTCGGGCTGGCCCGTGGTCAGCACGGGAACGAGAGTTGAGTTGTTGCCTGTTCCGTCACTGAAGGTGACCTGCAGAAGTGCACCGGGTTTGGTGTTGATGCCGTCGAGGATGATCTGCGACTCGTCGTGACCGCCCCAGGTCTTGCCGCGAAGGTCGCTCGAAGGAACGATCTGCTGGCTCATCTTGCCGTCGCCGTAGGAGATGGTGAGGGTCGCGTCGTGACCGGTGGTATTGACTCCGGTGAGAATGAGGCTTCCGAGCTGGCCGTCGTTGCTGATCACGATGAGGTTGCGAAGCTTGAGAGCGCCAACGTTTACGCCGACTCCATCGCTCGCGTCGTACTGCTTGGTGGTTGCCTGAGGCTGAATCAGGTTGCAACCGCTTGTGCCGAGGGCAACGCCCAGGGCGAGAGAAGCAGCAAGAACGATTCGGAACTTCACGACGGATTCCTCCAAGGTAGTGAGCCGGGCTCTCGCACGAGCGCGAAAAACACAGCTGAGAACGAGTAAAAGTCTAGCCCACCGACCTGTGCGCTCCGGGTGTGCGGGCAACCGCTGAGCGAAAACGACCGGGGAATCTGTCGTCACTGGCCCGTGGTAAACTGGAGGTCTGCATCGAAGGGTTCTAAAGCATGCAATTTGTCGTTGGCGAAACGGTTGTCTATCCGCACCACGGCGCAGCGAGCATCACAGAAGTGAAGACGCGCGTCATCAAGGGTGAAGAAAAGCTCTACCTCAAGCTCCACGTTGTTCAGGGCGACCTCACTATTGAGGTGCCCGCAGAGAACGTTGATCTCGTGGGTGTGCGCGATGTCATCGACAAGAAGGGGCTCGAGGCAGTCTTCGAAGTGCTTCGTGCTCCGTTTACTGAAGAGCCCACCAACTGGTCGCGTCGCTACAAGGCAAACCTTGAGAAGCTCGCATCGGGCGATGTCATCCGTGTCTCTGAGGTCGTTCGCGACCTGTGGCGCCGTGACCAAGACCGCGGCCTTTCCGCCGGTGAAAAGCGCATGCTTGCCAAAGCCCGTCAGATTCTCACCTCGGAGCTCGCTCTGGCTGAGAAGACGAACGAAGAAAAGGCTGGCGAGATCCTCGACGGCGTTCTCGCCTCCTAGGTTTCGTCCAGGCTCGTTATGACCACGGCCGTCATCATCGTCGCGGCCGGAAGCGGCACTCGACTTGG
>JAHEGZ010000106.1 GCA_024644865.1 Aurantimicrobium sp. | reverse complement strand
GTGTTCCCTCAGTGAGCTTGCTACCCCACTCCAGAACCACCACACGCTCAGCCAGTCTGTGGATGACCTCCTGAACGTGCTCGACAAGAATGACCGTCTTGCCGGTGGCATGCACCGTGCGAACGAGCGCGATGAGCTCGTCGAGGTCAGCCTCATTCAAACCAGCAGCCACCTCGTCGAGAAGAACGAGCTTGGGCTCCAACGCGAGCACTCGAGCAATCTCGAGACGCTTGAGCTCGAGCAGACCGAGATCTCCGGCCATCTTGTCTTGGCGGTCGGTGAGTCCGCTGACTTCGAGCGCGTAGTCAACGGCAGCCTTGCGGCGCTTGCGGGGAAGAACATATGAGGCGATGTCGACGTTCTGCCGAACGGTCAACTTGCGGAATGGCTTGGGAATCTGGTGGGCGAGGCCGACACCGTACCTTGCTGCGTCGCCCAAACCGATTTTGGAGAAATCTTTGCCACACACAACCAACTTGCCCGAGCTGGGCTTGCGTGCACCGGCTACGAGCGAAAAGAAGGTGCTCTTGCCGGCACCGTTGGGGCCCATGATTCCAACGAGTTCACCCTCGTTGACGACCAGATCCACCTTGTTGACCGCAGTGACACCACCGAAAGTTCGCGTGACGGCCTCGGCAACCAAAATCGGCGCAGTGGTCGTTGTCATCGATCGCCCTTTCGACATTGAATGGCATGCGGTGGTACTAAATAAGTGAATGTGCGTTCATTTTTGAACGTATCTACACTTTAGACAACAAATTCATTTTGTCAAGACGTACCTGCAAGTTCATTCTCGCCCCAAAATTTCGGTTAGTCAACGAAATTTCGAAAATCTAGCCGGCTTCGAAAATAGTGTGCGAGCAGCCTCTAGACCACAGGCAGCGTCGGCAGCGGACGGTGCGCAATCTCGTGGGCCTCGTCTGCCGGCACCCCCGCCATGCGCAACAGGTTTTCGGCGTACAGCTCAGAGGGGTTGGTTGTGCGATCGCCATCGAGATAGTTGTGCATCACCGAGAGGAGTGAGCCAAAAGTCATCGCGGAGGCGATGGAAACGTCTTCGATTTTGAAGCGGCCCGAGTCGACACCGATCTGCAGGTCACGCGATGCCCTGGGTCCGAGTGCACTCAACAATCCGTCTTGCGCAATTCCCAGGCGAACCACGAGCCAGCCCCACACCGGGTCGGAGACCGCGGTGTGCATCAGGTGCCTGGTTGAGAAACTATAGATCTCGGCAGCATCGGTCATGTTGGCTGTCATGGCATCGAGGCGCTGCCCGAGCGATTCGACAGCATCGAGAATTACCGCGTCGATGACTTCATCGCGCGAAGCGAAGTAGTTGTAGAACGTACCCTGACCGATATCAGCGTTAGTCGTAATTGTTTGGATGGTAATCGACTCGGGGCCACCCTCTGCCATCTGTGCGCGAGCAGCGTCGAGAAGCCGGCGACGCGTGGCCTCGGCCTTGCGCACCCGAAGACTTTTGGGGGCGACTGCAGCTGGCGTATTCACGAGAATGCTCCGATCATTTTTCTGAGCTAGTTGACAAAAGAAATATCTTCCCTAAAGTGTAATCACGTTCAAAAATGAACGGGTATTCATTTTTTGGAGTTTTCAATGTCGAACACTGTCGAAGAAGCCGACGTTCTCGTCGTTGGCCTTGGTCCTGCTGGACTCCTCGCCTGCCTCTTGCTCGGACAAAAAGGGTACAACGTCATCGGTATCGACCGCTGGCCCACCCCGTACCCGCTGCCCCGAGCCGTGACCTTCGATCACGAAATCGCGCGCATCCTGGCCTCGCTGGGCATCAACTCGAACAACGACCCGGCCATCGATTACCACGATGACCGCTACCTCTGGGTGAACAAAGACCGCGAAATCTTGATGGAGGTCGACTGGGAGTCGACGGCCAATGACGGATGGCGAAACCGCTACTGGTTCGACCAGCCTGACCTCGAGGAACGCCTGCGTGGAATCGTGGACTCACTGCCCAACGTTCAAATGTGGCAGGGCTTTGAGATCAACAGCTTTGATCAAGACGACAGTGGCGTGACGGTGAATTACCACGAGGTCCAGGTCGATGGCGTGATTGCTACCCCGAAGCCCGGCGGCAAGACCGGCACGGTAACTGCCAAGTACGCCATCGGAGCCGACGGTGCAAACAGTTTTGTTCGTCGAGCCGTTGGTTACGAACTCACTGACCTCGACTTCTACTACGACTGGGTTGTCGTTGACACGACTCCCGCGGTCATGCCCACCCCGGACAACAACCCGGCGTACTTGTCGAAGCACTTCCAGATTTGCGACCCCGCCCGCCCCACGACAGTCGTCCCCGGCGGCCCCGGTCACCGCCGCTGGGAGTTCATGGTTCTGCCCGGAGAAGACCCACAAGAGATTGCCAAGACCGAAAACGTGTGGCGTCTGATGGAGCCGTTTGGCATGGACCCGAAGAAAGACAAACTCGATCGCACGGTTGCCTGGCGATTCCAGGGCAAGTACCTCGAAAAGTGGAATGCCGGGCGCGCGATGCTGGTCGGCGACGCCGCCCACCTCATGCCTCCGTTCGCTGGTGAGGGTATGTGCGCCGCATTCCGCGACGTCTTCAACCTGATGTGGCGACTCGATCTGGTGCTCAAGGGCATTGGTGACTACAAACTCATTGATCAGTGGTCGGACGAGCGTCGCGAAGGCGCCAAGTGGTACATCGAGTTCTCAGTCGGCCTTGGTCGCGTCATCTGCATCACCGACGAGAAAGAAGCAGCCGAACGCGACGCCGCGATGATCGCCGCGTACAAGGCAAACCCCAACCCGGTTGACCCGCACGACGCGCTCCTCGGCGAGGGCACGTGGGACGCGAGCGACAAGCTTGCCGGTAAGCCGAGCATCCAGGGCCTCGTTGCTCACGCTGGTCGCACCGGATTGTTCGATGACACTGTGGGCCGTGGCTGGATGCTCATTAGCTCGATCGACGCTGCCGGCCAAACTCTCACTGACGCCCAGGCAACGCGCTTTGCCAAAGCCGGCGGACGTGTCGTGACCATCGGCGCCCGCAGGTCGGGAGCCTCGGTTCTCGACATCGAGGGCACATACGGCAAGTGGATGAGCGAAAACAAGGTCTCGCACGTGCTGGTTCGCCCCGACTACTACGTGGCCGGAACCGCCAGCGACGCAACCGGTCTTCAGTCGATGTTCGATCGAGTGACGGGCGCTCTCGTCAAGTAACAGGTTTCTCGCGAAATCAGCGCCGCGAGAAAAAGATGTGGCCCCCTCGTCTCTAGCGAGGGGGCCACATTACTTTTGTCTGCGGAACTAGCCCATGTAGGAGGTGCGCAGCAGCTCTGCGTCATCGAGCAAGTTCTTCGGGGCGCCGTGATACGAAACACGACCACTGGTAACCACGACAGCGTCGCTAGCGATCTTGAGCGCCAAGTGAGCAAACTGCTCGACTAGGAGCACTCCAACACCCGACTTCGCGATGCTCTCGATGACCGGCAGAAGTCGCATGAACACGACGGGAGCCAGACCGAGCGACATCTCGTCGAGCATGAGGTACTTCGGCTTCGAGGCAAACGCTCGAGCCAGCACGACCATCTGCTGCTCACCACCCGAAAGCAGAATCGACTGGTTGTTTAGACGCTTCTCGAGTTCCGGGAACAGTCCCAGAGCCTCATCCAGGTCTGCCTTCGTGCGAGCAGTCAGCTGCAGGTTCTCTTTGACGGTGAGCGACGGGAAGATCATTCGACCCTGCTCAACGATGGCCAGACCCGCGCGAGAACGCTTGCGTTTTGACAGCTTGGTGATGTCCAGGTCGTCCATCACGATGCTGCCCGCGCTGGGCACAATTACGCCAGCGATCGACTCGATCAGGCTGGTCTTGCCAGCGCCGTTCGGGCCCACCAGCGAGGTGATTTGACCAGGCTTGATTTCAAACGAAACGTTCGAAATAACCGGGCCAACACCTCGGCTTACAGTTACGTCATTCAGTACGAGACTCACAGCATCTCCGTTTCACCCATGTAGGCCTTGAGAACTTCGGGGTTCTTCAGAACTGCGTCCTGCGGACCCGAAGCGAGAACTTCACCGAAGTTGAGAACGGTGATTTCGGTGCACACGCTTCGAACCAAGTCGAGGTCGTGCTCGATGAGCAGCAGGGTCACACCGTACTTGGTGGGAACCTGACGAAGACGCTCACCAAAAGCGATGTGCTGTTCGTGGTCGAGACCGGCGGCAGGCTCATCCAGCAGAAGAAGCTTCGGCTTGGATGCAACACCGGTGACAACCTCAATGAGGCGTCGCGTTCCGACGTCGACCAGGCTCAGCGGCGTGTAGTACGTCGGGCAACCGAAGAACTCGAGCAGTTCATCGATCTCGGCACGAGTTGCCTTACCGCGAGTCACGAAGCGCACGTAAGCGCCAACGGTGAGCGTCGAGGGGACGCGATCCTGTTGGTACGTGCGGCGAAGACCAATTCGTGCGATGTTGCTCGG
>JAHEGZ010000095.1 GCA_024644865.1 Aurantimicrobium sp. | reverse complement strand
GTATCTACAACGCCCTTGAGACCACGGTCACGATCGGCGACACCACGAGTGAGCTCACCCTTGAGGTTGCGCAGCACCTCGGTGACGACCTGGTTCGTGCCATCGCCCTCAAGCCCACCGATGGTCTGGTGCGTGGTCAAGAAGTACGCGACACCGGATCGCCCATCTCGGTTCCCGTGGGTGACGTCACCAAGGGCAAGGTGTTCGACGTGACCGGCAAGATCCTCAACGGCAAGCCCGGCGAGAAGATCGAAATCAAGGAGCGCTGGCCGATCCACCGCACGCCTCCGGCATTCGACCAGCTCGAGTCGAAGACTCAGCTCTTCGAGACCGGTATCAAGGTCATTGACCTCCTGACCCCCTACGTGCAGGGTGGAAAGATCGGTCTCTTCGGTGGTGCTGGTGTTGGCAAGACCGTTCTCATCCAAGAGATGATTCAGCGTGTAGCTCAGGATCACGGTGGTGTGTCGGTATTCGCCGGTGTTGGTGAGCGTACCCGTGAAGGTAACGACCTCATCCACGAAATGGAAGAGGCAGGCGTCTTCGACAAGACCGCCCTCGTTTTCGGCCAGATGGATGAGCCGCCGGGAACGCGTCTTCGCGTTGCTCTGTCGGCACTGACCATGGCTGAGTACTTCCGTGACGTGCAGAAGCAAGACGTTCTGCTCTTCATTGACAACATCTTCCGTTTCACTCAGGCCGGTTCTGAGGTTTCGACCCTTCTGGGTCGCATGCCTTCGGCCGTGGGTTACCAGCCGAACCTCGCCGACGAGATGGGTATCCTCCAGGAGCGCATTACCTCTACCCGAGGTCACTCGATTACCTCGCTGCAGGCCATTTACGTGCCCGCCGACGACTACACCGACCCGGCTCCGGCAACGACGTTCGCCCACCTCGACGCCACCACCGAACTTTCGCGTGAGATTGCATCGAAAGGTCTGTACCCCGCCGTTGACCCGCTGACCTCGACCAGCCGCATCATGGACCCCCGTTACTTGGGCCAGGATCACTACCGCGTCGCAACCTCGGTCAAGGCCATCCTGCAGAAGAACAAAGAACTGCAAGAGATCATTGCCATCCTCGGTGTCGACGAGCTCTCCGAAGAAGACAAGATCACCGTTTCGCGTGCTCGTCGTATTCAGCAGTTCCTCTCACAGAACACCTACATGGCCAAGAAGTTCACGGGTGTCGAAGGTTCGACCGTGCCGCTGAAAGACACCATCGAGTCGTTCGACGCCATCGTTCGCGGTGACTTCGACCACGTCGCTGAGCAGGCTTTCTTCAACGTCGGTGCTATCACTGACGTTGAGGCACAGTGGGCAAAGATTCAGAAGGAGAACGCCTAACCATGGCGAGCTCGTCACTGCAGGTCAGTGTGGTTTCGGCCGACCGCGAGGTGTTCGCGGGCGAGGCCACCATGGTGATTGCAAAAACCGTCGAAGGAGAAATCGGTATTCTCCCCGGCCACGAACCCATGCTGGCGATTCTCGCCGGCGGTGAGGTTCGTGTCACCGGTGTCGACGGCACCAAGGTGACGGCCAGCGCTGCGGGCGGCTTTCTCTCGGTTGAGAACAACAACGTTTCGATTGTTGCCTCGGCTGCTGAGCTCATTGGCTAATTTGTCTGTGATGACAGGCTCGCACCCAGGTTTGGGGCGAGCCTTTCATCATTGTGGCCGAGGATTCTCGTGCTAGTCCTGCTCCCGCCATCCGAGACGAAGCGTGACGGCGGATCGGGCGAACCGGTCAACCTCGCATCACTTTCGTGGCCCCGGCAACTTCGCGCCCGCCGAGAAGTGACCAAGCTCGTGGCGGCCCTCGGGCGCAAGCGCGAAGATTGCGCCAAGGTTCTCGGGCTGAGCGCCAAGCAGTTGGACGAGGTAGAACGCAATCGCCAGGTTATGAAGAGCCCGACGATGCCGGCCATTGACCGCTACACCGGCGTGCTCTTTGACGGGCTCGATGCGCTCACACTCCCCGAACCTGCTCGCGTATTTTTGCATGATCATGTTGCGATTGGATCGGCGGCGTTCGGTCTGGTTCGAGCGATGGATTTGATTCCGGCGTATCGCTTGTCATTTGATTCACGTCTGCCTGGACTCACGGCCGGAACGCTCAAGAAGACCTGGGCTGCTGCCGGGTCTGCTGCGTTGGCCTCCGAGCCGGGTTTCATTCTGGATGCGCGCTCCGAAGGATACGCTACTCTCGCGCCATTGCCACAAGGGTCGAACTCGATCTACCTGCGTGTGGTTACTCGGGGCGAGGGGGGTGCCGTCCGAGCTCTCAACCACTTCAACAAGAAGGGCAAGGGCGAGTTCGTGAGGGCTCTCGCGCTCGACGGTCAGGCCGCTAGCACGATTGACTCAGTCGACGAGCTCATCGCCTGGGGGCAGAAACACGGCTGGGAGCTTGCGCTCGGAGCCACCGGTGAGGTAAACCTTTTTGTGAGCGGTGTGCTCTAGACGGTGCCACCCAGAGGTTGGGGGCGCGATGAGTGTCTATCGAGTCGGTTTGTTGATCGGCTATGCCGTGTTCGCAATAATTATGGCCGGTGCCATCGCGGCACACTTTGTCACGCAATCAACCTTCGGTGTAATGGCTCTTTCGGACGAAATGCTAATAGCGGCACTATTCGTTGATGCGATTGGACTTCACGTTCTCAGGATCGTTTTCAACGCGTCGCTCAAGCGGCAAATAGAGCTCGGGGAGCAGCCGGATGTGAAGACCATGACACTCGCCCGAGTCGTCTATCTCACCTGGGGGCTCATGGTTGTCGTGGCCCTGGTGGCAGTTGTTCAACCGAGGTCCTCGGATAATATATCCGAATTCTTCGACCTCCTGGCTGTCATGGTTATGTTCTTTATCGGCTTCACAGTTGGCTTGCCGATGATTCTCCTCGAGCGCCGGAGACGAGCCAGACCAGTGAATGATCAACCGGTGGCTGTTGGAATCATTGAGCCGCAAGTTTCCACGGCTTCGGCAAGTCAACCGGTACCCAAATCTGCTGTCAGGATCGCGATGGGAATCGTCCTGATCCTGGTCGGGAGTGTCGCCTTCGTCGCCCTACCAGCCCTTATGACGGGCGGTGATAGCGGAGATGCCGGACTCATTTACTTCGTGTTGGGACTCCCCGTAGGACTCATCGTCGGCGCCATCTTCATCACCTCCGGAATAGTTGTTCTGGTGACCGGGGGTCGGTCTTCATCGCACCGTTGAGGGCGGTAAGGCGAAACCGAAAAGGTAGGTCAAGAAGCCGCCGCGGCGAGACTAATCCCGAAACGTAATGCCCTCGTGCTCGAGCAGCCACTGTTTGGTGGCGATCCCGTCACCGCCGCTGAAGCCTGTAATTTTGCCGGCAGCACCCAGCACGCGGTGGCACGGCACAATGATGGCAATGGGGTTACGACCGACGCACCCACCAACTGCACGGCCCGAACCGGGGCGGCCAGCGTGAGCACCCAGCTCACCATAGGTATAGGTCTGACCGAACGGGATGTTTGCCAGGGCGCTCCAGACTTTGTGCTGAAACTCGGTGCCGTCAAAAGACACGGGCACATCGAACGAGGTGCGCTTGCCGGCAAAGTACTGGTCGAGTTGTTTCGACGCCTGGGAGATCACTCGATCGGGTTTGCCTGAGCACCCATGCCCGATCGGCAGCGGAGAAACGGAGCCAGTAATCACGAGCGAGGTCAGGGCGTCGCCGTTGGAGACGAGATGGAGAAGCCCGACGGGGGAGTCAACAGTGCAGCAGGTGTCAGTCATGAGAACAACCTAGGCGCAGCATCCAGCGAGCAAAGAAACGAGCGGGCAGGTTGTGCACAGTCATAGCCATCGATTAGATGTGGTTAAGTCCGTCGGAGAGAACCGACTCGAGAATCTGGCGAATCTCAACGAACTCGGCTGGGCCTACGGTCAGCGGGGGAGCAAGCGTGATGACAGAATCTTGGCGGTCGTCGGCGCGGGCGTATAGACCGGCGTTGAGCATTGCGTCGGGCAGGTAGCCGCGCAGCAAATTCTCGCGCTCGGGTGCAGTGAAGCGTTGCTTCGTAGCCTGGTCGGCGACCAGCTCGATGGCGAAGAAGTAACCGTCTCCGCGAACATCGCCCACGATCGGCAGCGATGTGAGCTTTTCAAGTTCGGCTCGGAAAAGAGGCGAGTTCTCGCGAACGCGCGCATTGAGCCCCTCTTCTTCAAAGATGTCGAGGTTCTCGAGTGCAACGGCACAGGCGGCTGGATGTCCGGCAAACGTGTATCCGTGCGGGAAGGTCGTTGTGCCCTTGCTAAACGGCTCGTAAATCTTGTCGCTGACGATTGTGGCAGCCAACGGAAGGTAGCCGCTCGTAATCGCCTTGGCGCAGGTGATCATGTCGGGCTCGAAGTCGTAGGTGATGCTCGCGAACCAGTTTCCGATGCGCCCGAATCCGCAGATCACTTCGTCGGCAACGAGAAGTACGTCGTACTTGTCACAGATCTGGCGAACGCGCTGGAAGTAGCCGGCCGGGGGAGTGAAGCATCCGCCGGCGTTCTGAACCGGCTCAAGGAAGACGGCCG
>JAHEGZ010000056.1 GCA_024644865.1 Aurantimicrobium sp. | reverse complement strand
ATCTCAACCTTGCGGCGGATGTCGGCTGCTACCTCACGGCGCAGGTCACCTTCGACGCGGAAGTTGGCTTCGATGTAGTCACGAAGTGCAACGAGCTGGTCGTCGGTCAGGTCCTTGACGCGGATGTCTCCGCTGATCTTGGTGTCTTCGAGGGTCTTAAGCGCGCGAGTGCGGCCAACCCCGTAGATGTATGTGAGTGCGATTTCCACGCGCTTTTCGCGGGGAATATCTACTCCGGCGAGACGTGCCATGTGGCTTCTCCTTGGATATGTGAGAGGTGTTGGGCAGTTCCGGTGCCTGGGCCTCTCCCCAAGGTGTCCTCCGGTGGTTTCGATAGGCGCTTCGCGCTACTCAACCAACGAAATCGTGGAACTGCTGGATTTATTCAGTTATAAAACTTGTGGGCTTTAGCCCTGGCGCTGCTTGTGACGCGGGTTCTCGCAGATGACCATCACGTTGCCGTGACGACGAATGACCTTGCACTTGTCACAGATTTTCTTGACGCTGGGGTTTACCTTCATGATGTTTCCTTTTCGCTGTCTTCGGTCTTCGTAGATCGAGCTTGTCGAAATCTTCGAAGTCGTTACTTCTCAGTGCTGGTTACTTGTATCGATAAACGATGCGACCGCGAGTCAGGTCGTATGGGCTCAGCTCCACAATCACGCGGTCCTCGGGGAGGATACGGATGTAGTGCTGGCGCATCTTGCCCGAAATGTGGGCAAGAACCTTGTGACCGTTGGTCAGCTCCACGCGGAACATGGCATTCGGCAACGCCTCAGTGATCGAGCCTTCGATCTCGATGACGCCGTCTTTCTTTGCCATAAACTCACTGTCGCTAAGTTGGTTCACACTGGTCGTGCGGATATTTGGATTGCGACGACACGCCAAAGGCATGGCAACACGCACCAAAACTCAACTCTATGTGATATTTACCCGTTCCGCCAAATCAGGCGAAGGGTACGGGCGTGACTCCGAAGGCCTCGAGGCCGGCGGCGCCTCCATCAGGCTCCGTTGTGACCCAAATGCCGTCTTTGTGCACGGCGACGGTGTGCTCCCAGTGGGATGCCCCACTGCCGTCCTGCGTGACGACGGTCCACTCGTCCTCCGCCACGTAGCTATCGGGACTGCCGATCACGACCATGGGTTCAATCGCGACCACGAGACCGGGCTTGACCTCGGGACCACGCTGTTTGACGCGATAGTTGAACACAGGCGGGTCTTCGTGCATCGAGCGGCCAATTCCGTGCCCGATGTAGTCGGTCAGAATTCCGTAGCGGTGGCCGACCTTGGCCCCCTCTGCCTCGATGTATCCCTGCACCGCGTCCCCGACCTCGTTAAGGTGCTTGGCGCGCGCCAACCGGGCGATTCCTGCCCAGAGCGACCCTTCAGTGATGCGCGAGAGCTGTTCGCGCTCGGCGACGACGTCGGGGCGACTCGGGTCGGGAACAACCACCGTGATGGCAGAGTCGCCGTTCCATCCGCCCAAGATTGCACCGCAGTCGATTGAGACGATGTCACCTGGCTCAAGCACGCGGCCACCCGGAATTCCGTGCACGATTTCGTCGTTCACCGAAGCGCAGATGGTGTGACGGTATCCCGGCACAAGTTTGAAGTTGGACTCTCCCCCGGCGGCGATGATGGCAGCTTCGGCCGCCGCATCGATCTCGAGGGTGGTGGAGCCAGCAACAATGAGGTCGCGCGCAGCGACCAATCCGGCATGAGTTGCCAAGCCGGGCGCAATCATCTTGCGGAGCTGGTCGGGCGTCTTGTAGATACCCGACGAGAAAAGTCCCATGTGAACTAAGCGGTGATGCCGCGAGCGGCAAGAGCATCGAGGATGCGTGAAGTAACCTCGTTGACCTGGCCGAGACCGTCAACGGTCACCACCAGATCGCGAGCCTCGTAAACATCGATGAGCGGAGCGGTTTGCTCGGCGTACACAGCCATACGGTGACGAATAACCTCTTCGGTATCGTCGGTGCGACCCTGCTCCTGTGCGCGCTTGAGCAAGCGAGCCACGACCTCGTCGGTGTCGGCAACAATCTGCACGACAACGTCGAGGGCCTTGCCGTCAGCGGCCAGAACCTTGTCGAGTTCGCGAACCTGGTCAGGCGTGCGCGGGTAACCGTCGAGCAAGAATCCAGCCTCAGCGTCAGCTTCGGTCAGTCGGTTGGCCACGATGGCGTTGGTGATCTCGTCGGGAACGTACTCACCGGCATCCATGATTGCCTTGACCTTGAGTCCAAGCTCGGTCTGGTTTTTTACGTTGGCCCGGAAAATGTCACCGGTGGAGATGGCAGGGATACCGAATGTCGAAGCCAGAATTTCGGCCTGAGTACCCTTGCCTGCTCCGGGCGGACCGATAAGCAGGAGGCGACTCATCGGAGCAGACCTTCGTAGTGACGCTGCTGGAGCTGCGAGTCGATCTGCTTCACGGTCTCAAGACCGACACCGATCACGATCAGGATGGAAGTTCCACCGAAGGGGAACTGGCTGTTTGCACCCACCAGAGCCAAAGCGATGAGCGGAATCAGGGCAACCAGACCGAGGTAAATCGAACCCGGCATGGTGATGCGCGTCAGCACGTAGTCGAGGTATTCAGCGGTCGGGCGACCGGCGCGAATACCGGGAATGAAGCCACCGTAGTTCTTCATGTTGTCGGCGACCTCTTCAGGGTTGAAGGTGATAGCGACGTAGAAGTAGGTGAATCCGACGATGAGCAAGAAGAAGATTGCCATGTAGATGGGGTGGTCACCACGTGTCAGGTAGTTCTGAATCCAAACCACCCAATCAGCAGGTGCCTTACCGGCGGCCGGCTGGTTGAACTGCGCGATGAGCGCGGGCAGATACAACAGCGACGAGGCGAAGATGACAGGCACAACACCGGCCATGTTGACCTTGATTGGAATGTAGGTGTTGTTGCCCCCGTAGGTACGTCGCCCAACGATGCGCTTGGCGTACTGGACCGGGATGCGGCGCTGTGATTGTTCCACGAAGACAATGAGACCCACGATCACCAAACCGACTGCCAGAACGATGAAGAAGGTGTTTGCACCCTTGGCGTTCCAGATGGCCATCATCGAGTCAGGGAAGCGAGCAGCGATCGAGGTGAAGATCAGCAGCGACATTCCGTTGCCGATGCCCTTCTCGGTAATGAGCTCGGCCATCCACATGATGAGACCGGTACCAGCAGTCATGGTGATGACCATGAGAAGAATGGCGTACCACGCGTCGTTCGTCAGTAGCTGCGAACATTCGGGGGCCGAGGAGCCGCTGAACAGGGCGCCGCTGCGGGCAACCGTGATGAGGGTGGTCGACTGGAGAATACCCAGTGCAATGGTGAGGTAGCGGGTGTACTGGGTGAGCTTGCTCTGACCAGCCTGACCCTCTTTGTGCAGTGCCTCAAAGCGAGGAATAACCACACGAAGCAGCTGGGTGATGATCGACGCCGTGATGTACGGCATGATTCCCAGCGCAAAAATCGACAGCTGGAGGAGTGCTCCACCACTGAAAAGGTTGACCAGTTCGTACAGGCCAGAAGCGTTCTGGTTAGCTGCCAAACAGGTCTGGACGTTGCTGAAGTCAACAAACGGCCCAGGGATGAACGAGCCCAGGCGGTACAGGGCAATGATGCCAAGCGTGAAACCGATCTTGCGGCGAAGGTCGGGGGTGCGGATAATCCGTCCGATAGCGCTAAACAACGTTAAGACTCCTGAATACCGTGGGATGTAATGTTGCTGGCCCTTCCTGACGGAAGAGCCAGCAACGTTTACGTCTAGTGCGGATGATGCCTAGCGGCTACTTGATGGAACCGCCGGCGGCAACGATCTTCTGCTCAGCCGAGCTCGAGACCTTGTCAACCGACACGTTCAGCTTAACCGAGATGTCACCGTTGCCAAGAACCTTGACCTTCTCGTTCTTGCGAACGGCACCCTTGGCGACGAGGTCAGAAATCGTGACATCTCCACCGGCGGGGTAAAGCTCAGCGAGCTTCTCAAGGTTGACGACCTGGTACTCCACGCGGAACGGGTTCTTGAACCCGCGCAGCTTCGGGGTGCGCATGTGCAGCGGCATCTGTCCACCCTCAAAACCGACCTTGACCTGGTAACGAGCCTTCGTTCCCTTGGTACCGCGACCCGAGGTCTTACCCTTCGAACCCTCACCACGACCAACGCGAGTGCGATCCTTCTTGGCACCAGGAGCCGGGCGCAGGTGGTGAACCTTCAGCAGCTGAACCTTGGGTTCATCCGATGCGGGCTTCTTTGCGGCGGGCTTAGCAGCAGCCTTGGGAGCTGCGGCTGCGGGAGCCTCAACCTTCTCGGCGGCGGGCTTAGCAGCAGCCTTGGGGGCAGCAGCCTTAGCGGCGGGAGCCTTTTCAGCAGCGGCCTTAGGGGCAGCCTTAGCGGCGGGAGCCTTAGCAGCAGCCGGCTTAGCAGCAGCCTTGGGGGCAGCGGCCTTTGCAGCGGGAGCCTTAGCGGCAGCGGGCTTCTTGGCTTCTTCTTTTTCAGCCATTAGTCAATCTCCTCGACCTTCACGAGGTGCGCAACGGTCTTGACATAACCACGGGTAACCGGGCTGTCTTCCTTGACGACGATGTCGCCAATGCGCTTGAGTCCCAAGCTGCGAAGGGTATCGCGCTGGTTCTGCTTCTCGCTGATTACGGACTTAATCTGTGTGACCTTCAAGCGTGCAGCCATTACGCACCAGCCTTAGCTTCGGCCTCAGCGCGCACGAGGCGAGCGGGGGCAACCTGGTCAAAGTCCAGGCCACGGCGGGCAGCAACTGCGCGCGGCTCTTCGAGCTGCTTGAGGGCTGCAACCGTTGCGTGAACGATGTTGATCGTGTTGGACGAACCGAGCGACTTGCTCAGAACGTCGTGAATGCCAGCGCACTCCAGAACGGCGCGAACCGGACCACCGGCGATAACACCGGTACCGGCAGCAGCCGGACGAAGCAGTACGACACCAGCAGCAGCCTCGCCCTGAACGGGGTGAGGAATCGTGTTGCCGGTGCGGGGCACGCGGAAGAAGTTCTTCTTTGCGTCCTCGACACCCTTCGAGATGGCGAGCGGAACTTCCTTGGCCTTGCCGTAACCGACGCCGACCATACCGTTTCCGTCACCGACGACTACGAGAGCGGTGAAGCTGAAGCGACGACCACCCTTGACCACCTTGGATACGCGGTTGATGGTGACAACACGCTCCAGGAACTGGCTCTTCTCGGCGTCGCGGTCACGCGAACCACGGTCGCGGTTCGGGTTGCGCTCGCGGCTTCCGCGACGAGCCTCGCGAGGCTCGTTTGCGGTGTCAGCGGCAACCTCAACAGCAACCTGCTCGGTAGCCTGCTCGGCGACTTCTGCAGACACTTCGGTCTCCTTAATTTCTTCGCTCACAGGCTCAATCCGCCCTCTCGTGCTCCATCGGCGATCGCTGCAACACGACCGGCGTACTTGTTACCGCCACGGTCGAAGACGACCTCAGAGATACCGGCCTTCTTGGCGCGCTCTGCGAGCAGAGCACCAACCTTGTGAGCCTTGTCGGTTTTGGCGCCCTTGTCGGCGCGCAGGTCTGCCTCGAGAGTCGAAGCCGAAACGAGGGTGTGACCCTTCGAGTCGTCGACGAGCTGCACGAAGACGTGACGAGCCGAACGGGTAACAACCAGACGCGGACGAGCGCTGGTTCCTTCGATCTTCTTGCGAAGACGTGCGTGCCTGCGATCGCGGGCAGCCGACTTGCTCTTTCCTCGGATTCCGAGTGCCATGGCTACTTACCAGCCTTTCCGGCCTTGCGGCGAACAACTTCGCCTGCGTAGCGCACACCCTTGCCCTTGTAGGGCTCTGGCTTGCGCAGTTTACGGATGTTTGCAGCAACCTCACCGACGGCCTGCTTGTCGATACCGACAACGGTGACCTTGTTGTTGCCCTCGACCTCAAACGAGATGCCGGCGGGCGGGTCAACGGTGATTGAGTGGGAATAACCCAGTGCGAACTCAAGCGAGTTGCCCTTGGCTGCAACACGGTAACCCGTGCCAACAACTTCAAGGCCCTTCTTGTAGCCCTGGGTAACACCGATGATCTGGTTGCTGATCAGGGTGCGGGTCAGACCGTGCAGCGAACGCGAGAGGCGCTCGTCGTTCGGACGAGTGACGACAACCTGGTTGTCTTCAATCGCAACAGCGATGGGAGCCGAAACAACGAGCGAAAGCTCGCCCTTGGGGCCCTTCACCGAGACGTTCTGTCCGTCGATGGTGACGGTTACGCCACCGGGAATGTCAATGGGGAGACGACCAATACGCGACATCTTGGGTTACCACACGTAGGCGACAACTTCTCCGCCTACGCCCTTCTTCTCAGCCTGACGGTCAGTGAGCAGACCGGAGGAGGTGGACAGGATGGCAACGCCCAGACCGCCGAGAACCTTGGGGATCTCGTTCGACTTTGCGTACACGCGAAGACCGGGCTTGGAAACACGCTTGATTCCAGCAATCGAGGGCTCGCGGTTGGGGCCGAACTTGAGGTTAAGCGTCAGGGTCTTGCCGACGCGAGCGTCTGCAATTTCCCAGCCCGCGATGTAACCTTCGGCCTTGAGAATCTCAGCAAGGCCCAACTTGAGCTTGCTGTGCGGCATCGACACGGTGTCATGGTGTGCCGAGTTCGCGTTGCGCAGTCTGGTCAGCATGTCTGCGACCGGATCTGTCATCGTCATATTTTTTTCCTTTGTTCACCAGGTTTCGACAGCCGTTACGCGAGTGTCGACCTGTGGTGTCTTCTGCGAGCCAAGCGGCCCTCAGAAATCGTTATTAGCTTGCGGCTACGTCGTTGCTCTTGAACGGGAAGCCGAGAGCCTTGAGCAGAGCACGACCTTCGTCGTCGGTCTTGGCCGTGGTCACAACCGTGATGTCCATACCGCGAACGCGGTCGATCTTGTCCTGGTTGATCTCGTGGAATACCGACTGCTCGGTAAGACCGAAGGTGTAGTTACCGTTGCCATCGAACTGACGGTCCGAGAGTCCGCGGAAGTCACGGATACGCGGAAGAGCCAGTGCGAGCAGGCGGTCGAGGAACTCCCACATGCGGTCGCCACGAAGCGTCACGTGGCAGCCAATGGGCTGACCCTCGCGGAGCTTGAACTGAGCGATCGACTTGCGAGCCTTCGTAATCATCGGCTTCTGGCCAGTGATGAGGGTCAGATCCGCAACAGCGCCATCGATGACCTTGCCATCGCGGGCTGCTTCACCAACACCCATGTTGACCACAATCTTGGTCAGACCCGGGATCTGGTGCACGTTGGAAAGTCCCAACTCCTTACCCAGAGCAGCCTGGAGTTCAGAGCGGTACTTCAGCTTGAGGCGGGGCTGGATTTTGCCAGCCACTGCAGCGTTTGTCATTACAGGTCCTTACCTGACTTCTTGGCGTAACGAACACGGACAGTCTTAGCGACGCCGTTCTTCGTTACCTGCTCGGTACGGAAACCGACGCGGGTCGGCTTCTTGGTGCTGGGGTCAACAACGGCAACGTTCGACACGTGGATGGGAGCCTCTACGGTCTCGATTCCACCGGTCTTGGTGCCGCGGTCGGTCTGGCCGACACGTGCGTGCTTGGTGACGAAGTTGATGCCCTCAACGATGACGCGGTTCTGGTCGACGAGAACCTCGATGACCTTGCCCTGCTTGCCACGGTCTCCGCCGCGAGCCTGGGTACGTCCGGTGATGACCTGAACCAGGTCACCCTTCTTGATGTTCGCCATGATTAAATGACCTCCGGTGCCAGCGACACGATCTTCATGAACTTCTTGTCGCGAAGTTCGCGGCCGACCGGGCCGAAGATGCGCGTACCACGAGGGTCGCCATCGTTCTTGAGGATGACAGCTGCGTTCTCATCGAACTTGATGTACGAGCCGTCGGGACGACGGGTGTTCTTCTTGACGCGAACGACGACAGCCTTGACGACATCGCCCTTCTTGACGTTTCCACCCGGGATTGCATCCTTGACGGTGCAGACGATGACGTCGCCGATACCGGCGTAACGACGTCCGGATCCACCGAGAACACGAATCGTCAGCAGCTCTTTGGCGCCGGTGTTGTCGGCAACCTTGAGGCGTGATTCTTGCTGAAGCACTTTGTTACTCCTTTACGAAAGTAAGCGCGAGGCCTACTTAGCCTTCTCGACGATCTCGACCAGGCGCCAGCGCTTGGTAGCGCTCAGCGGACGGGTCTCCGAAATGAGGACGAGGTCGCCAATTCCAGCGGTGTTCAGCTCGTCGTGAGCCTTGACCTTGGAGCTGCGACGAATGACCTTGCCGTAAAGCGGGTGCTTCACGCGGTCTTCAACCTCGACAACGATGGTCTTGTCCATCTTGTCGCTGGTGACGTAGCCACGGCGAACCTTGCGGTAACCGCGAACGACAGCCTCAGTCTCGGCGGCCTTATTCTCTTTTGCGGTAGCCATTACTTGGTCTCCTCAACAGCTTCGACGGCCTCGGCAGAAACATCTGCGGCCTTGGTCTTCTTTGCAGCAGCCTTGGGAGCAGCAGCAACGGGAGTGGCACGAATGCCGAGCTCACGCTCACGGATCACCGTGTAGATACGAGCGATGTCGCGCTTGACTGCGCGCAGGCGACCGTGGCTCTCGAGCTGGCCGGTAGCCGACTGGAAGCGCAGGTTGAACAGCTCTTCCTTGGCCTTGCGCAACTCGTCAACGAGACGCTCGTTCTCGAAAGCATCGAGGTTGGTGGAGGCGAGCTCCTTAGTTCCGATAGCCATTATGCGTCACCTTCCTCACGCTTGATGATGCGCGCCTTGAGCGGCAGCTTGTGAATTGCACGGGTCAGAGCCTCGCGAGCGATGGTCTCGTTCACGCCGCTGAGCTCGAAGAGCACGCGACCGGGCTTGACGTTGGCGACCCACCACTCGGGCGAACCCTTACCGGAACCCATTCGGGTTTCAGCAGGCTTCTTGGTCAGCGGACGGTCGGGGTAGATGTTGATCCACACCTTTCCACCACGCTTGATGTGACGGGTCATGGCGATACGAGCGGACTCGATCTGGCGGTTGGTGACATACGCAGGGGTAAGTGCCTGGATGCCGAACTCACCGAACGAAACAGTGGTACCACCGGTGGCGTGACCTGCACGGCCGGGGTGGTGCTGCTTACGGTGCTTTACGCGACGGGGAATCAACATGGTTAAGCCTCAGCTCCTGCGGTTACCGGGGCGTCGGCCTTGGGGGCACGAGGACCGCGGCGGTCGTTGTTACGGTCGTTGCGGACCGGCTTCATGTTGGCCTGCTCACGGGCGAGCTCCTTGTTGGTGATTTCGCCCTTGTAGATCCAGACCTTCACGCCGATGCGACCGAAGGTGGTCTTGGCCTCGTAGAAGCCGTAGTCGATGTTCGCGCGGAGCGTGTGCAGAGGCACGCGGCCTTCGCGGTAGAACTCCGAGCGGCTCATTTCAGCGCCACCGAGGCGGCCCGAAACCTGAATACGAACACCCTTGGCACCAGCGCGCTGTGCGCCCTGCAGGCCCTTACGCATTGCGCGGCGGAAAGCCACACGAGCGGAGAGCTGCTCGGCGATGCCCTGAGCAACGAGCTGAGCCTCGGCCTCGGGGTTCTTGACCTCGAGGATGTTCAGCTGAATCTGCTTGCCCGAGAGCTTCTCGAGGTCAGCGCGGATGAGCTCTGCCTCGGCGCCACGGCGACCGATCACAATACCCGGACGGGCGGTGTGAATGTCGACGCGAACGCGGTCACGGGTGCGCTCGATCTCGATGCGAGCAACGCCCGCACGGTCAAGACGCTCACCGAGCATCTTGCGGATCTTCACGTCTTCAGCAACGAAGTCGGAGTAACGCTGACCCTTCTTGGTGCTGTCCGAGAACCAGCGCGACACGTGGTCGGTGGTGATTCCCAGGCGGAAGCCGTAGGGATTTACTTTCTGACCCATTACTTGGCCTCCTTCTTTGCAGCCTTGGCCGAAGCGCCCGCGATGACATCGGGGGTAGCTACAACGACCGTGATGTGGCTGGTGCGCTTGAGAATCTTGAATGCGCGACCCTGAGCACGCGGCTGGAACCGCTTGAGGGTCGTTCCCTCGTCGACGAAAATCGACGAGATGAAGAGGTCTTGCTCGTCAAGGAATATGTTTTCCTTGTCGGCCTTGACGCGTGCGTTGGCAACTGCCGAAGCAACGAGCTTGTAAATCGGCTCGCTTGCGCCCTGGGGAGCAAACTTGAGGATCGCGAGAGCCTCGTTGACCTGCTTACCGCGGACCAGTGCAATGACGCGACGGGCCTTCTGCGGGGTAACGCGAATACCGCGTAGGCGAGCTACTGACTCAACCATTTCTTTACCTCCTATCGTCACCGCGGTTAGCGGCGACGGCCCTTCTTGTCGTCCTTCACGTGACCACGGAAGGTGCGGGTGGGTGCGAACTCACCGAGTTTGTGTCCGACCATGGTCTCGGTAACAAACACGGGGATGTGCTTGCGACCGTCGTGCACTGCGATGGTGTGTCCCAGCATTGCGGGGATGATCATCGAGCGACGTGACCAGGTCTTGATGACGTTCTTGGTGTTGGCCTCGTTCTGCGAAACAACCTTGCGAAGCAGGTGCTCGTCGACGAAGGGGCCCTTCTTAAGACTGCGTGGCATCTTCTGTTACTCCTACTTACGCTTCTTGCCGACGGTACGGCGACGAACAATGAGCTTGTCGCTTTCCTTGTTGGCGTGACGGGTGCGACCTTCTTTTTGACCCCAAGGCGAAACGGGGTGACGACCACCGGAGGTCTTACCCTCACCACCACCGTGCGGGTGGTCAACGGGGTTCATGGCAACACCACGGACGGTCGGGCGAACGCCCTTCCAGCGCATGCGGCCAGCCTTACCCCAGTTGATGTTCGACTGCTCGGCGTTTCCGACCTCGCCAATGGTGGCGCGGCAGCGAGCATCCACGTTGCGGATTTCACCCGAGGGCAGACGAAGCTGCGCGTAGGGGCCATCTTTTGCAACGAGACGAACCGAAGCACCAGCTGAACGAGCCATCTTGGCTCCTCCGCCCGGCTTGAGCTCGATCGCGTGGATGACGGTACCGGTCGGGATGTTGCGCAGCGGCAGGTTGTTGCCGGGCTTGATGTCAGCACCGGGACCCGACTCGATGACGTCGCCCTGGCTGAGCTTGTTGGGGGCCAAGATGTAGCGCTTGGTTCCATCAACGAAGTGCAGCAGAGCAATACGAGCGGTGCGGTTGGGGTCGTACTCGATGTGAGCGACCTTGGCCAGCACGCCGTCTTTGTCGTTACGACGGAAGTCGATAACGCGGTACTGGCGCTTGTGGCCACCACCGATGTGACGGGTCGTGATGCGTCCCTGGTTGTTGCGTCCACCAGTCTTCGACAGTGGGCGAAGCAGCGACTTCTCGGGCGTCGAGCGGGTGATTTCCGCGAAGTCGGCAACCGACGAACCGCGGCGACCCGGGGTCGTGGGCTTGTACTTACGAATAGCCATGATGTTCTCCTGTTATCCGTTCCTGCTAGCCGACCGACGTGAAGATGTCGATGGATCCGGACTTGAGCGTGACAATGGCGCGCTTGGTGTCCTTGCGCTTACCAATGCCGGCACGGTTGCGCAGGCTCTTGCCCTTGCGGTTGATGGTGTTGATCGAGGCAACCTGAACACCGAAGATCTTCTCGATAGCGAGCTTGATTTCGGTCTTGTTGGAGCGCGGGTCGACCAGGAAGGTGTACTTACCCTCGTCGATCAGGCCGTAGCTCTTCTCGGAAACAACGGGCGCGAAGATTACCTCGCGCGGGTCCTTGTTGAGTGAAGTCATGGGTTAGACCTCTTCCTTCTTGGCTGCCTTGCTGCCCACGAACGCGTCGAGCGCATCCTTGGTGAAGACAACGTCATCGCTCACGAGAACGTCGTAGGCGTTGAGCTGGTCAGCGTGCAGAACGTGCACGGTGGGGATGTTGCGAACGGACTTCACGGTGACTGCGTCGTTACGACCAGCAACCACGAGAACGTGCTTGTGCTGTCCGATGACGTTCAGCAGCTCGGCAGCAACCTTGGTCGAGGGAACCTCGGTGCCAAAGGCGTTGACGACGTGAACACGTCCACCGCGTGCGCGGTCGGAGAGAGCACCGAGCAGAGCAGCGGCAATCATCTTCTTGGGGGTGCGCTGTGCGTAGGAACGGGGCACGGGACCGTGCACAATTCCACCACCGGTCATCTGAGGAGCACGGATCGAGCCCTGACGAGCGCGACCGGTTCCCTTCTGCTTGAACGGCTTGCGGCCAGCGCCGGAAACCTCACCGCGGGTCTTCGTCTTGTGCGTACCCTGACGAGCAGCGGCAAGCTGTGCGACGACAACCTGGTGGATGAGCGGAACGTTGACGTCAACGTCGAACAGGTCTGCAGGAAGCTCGGCGGTGCCGGCCTTCTTGCCCTTAAGGTCGAGAACGTCGACCGTGGTTGCGGTAGCCATGGACTACGCCCCCTTCACTGCGTTGCGAACGAATACGAGACGGCCGCGAGCACCGGGAACGGCACCCTTGACCAGGAGCAGACCCTTTTCGGCGTCAACCGAGTGAACCTTGAGGTTCAGAACGGTCACGCGGTCGCCACCCATACGGCCAGCCATCTTCATACCCTTGAACACGCGGCTCGGGGTCGAAGAAGCACCGATCGAACCGGGCTTGCGGTGGTTACGGTGAGCACCGTGCGAGGCCGAGACACCGGCGAAGTTGTGACGCTTCATAACACCGGCGAAACCCTTACCCTTGCTGGTGCCAACGACGTCGACCTTCTGGCCGGCCTCGAACGTGGCCTCAACGGTGAGCTCCTGGCCCACGGTGTAGGAGTCGGCGTCAGCGGTGCGAACCTCGGTGACGTGACGGCGAGGAGTAACTCCAGCAGCGGTGAAGTGACCGGTAGCCGGCTTGTTCACCTTGCGGGGGTCAATCGCGCCTGCGGCGATCTGAACGGCGGTGTAGCCGTCCTTCTCAACGGAACGCAGCTGCGTTACAACGTTGGGAGAAATCTCGATGACGGTAACGGGTACGAGCTTGTTGTTCTCGTCCCATACCTGAGTCATGCCCAGCTTGGTGCCAAGCAGACCCTTGACGGTCTTATCTTGCGTGGTCATGGCTGTCCTTAGAGCTTGATCTCGATGTTGACATCGGCCGGAAGGTCAAGACGCATGAGCGAGTCGACAGCCTTGGGCGTGGGATCGATGATGTCGATCAAACGCTTGTGGGTGCGCATCTCAAAGTGCTCGCGGCTGTCCTTGTACTTGTGCGGAGAGCGGATCACGCAGACCACGTTCTTCTCCGTCGGAAGCGGCACGGGACCGACGACCGTGGCACCCGCGCGGGTAACCGTGTCGACAATCTTGCGTGCCGAAGTGTCGATGACCTCGTGGTCATACGACTTAAGTCGAATGCGGATTTTTTGTCCCGCCATGTCTGACTCTCTCTCTTCGTTAGTGCGTCTTACGGGCTTCCGACCGCATTGGACGCGAGTGCTCGACTAGCTTTCGCTTTTCGAAATGTGCACCACTGTTTTGATGTCAATATCCGTGGATCTTCGCCTGCCCAAAACACACGCCGCAAGCGGGTGCACTCTCGGCAGACGCGACCACCGGAAGTCGGAACACTGCACGCGCACGCGCGGCAAGCCTCAGGCGAGACTCAGCAGTGAGTATCCGACTGTGCTGTCTGCCCGCGGCCTAACGAATTCCGAAGATGTCGGTCGTTATGCACTGCCTGGCAGTGATTCACGCAAAGCGCGAAATTTACAACTTCACAAGTCTGCCACACGGTATTGACTTCATGCAACCCGGGCGTGTCGCGCTGCAGTGGCCTCCGCCGGCACCCGACACCACTTTTGCCAAACTGCGCTTACTTGGGCATCGCCTGAAGCACATTTTCGTTGAAAACTCGGCTGATCCAGGTGTTCGCCTCGGGGGTGATGTGAGCCGCGTCACGGTAGAGCAACACATTCTTCACAATGACTGGGCAGGAATCTTGTGTGCAGAACCAGTCGAGGGTGTTGGCAAAGTGCGCGCCGACTGCGTTCGCAGCCGCTTCCAGGTCAGCTTTGTTCACGTTGACCATAGCTATTGCCCGCCCCGTTGCGCAGGCCGCGGCGTTGCTCATGTGTGCCGATACGCAGGGTGGAACATCCTGACTCTGCTGCGGGGTATCCCCCAACACGATGACCGATCGACTCGCTGCAACGAAGTCAGCCAACCGAGAGGTGAAGCCGTCCATCGCGTCGGGCAGCAGCACCGTTGCCGCTCCCACCACGATGAGATCGGGATGTGCCTGCCGCACCTTGCTCAGCAGCAGGTTTTGCCACCGCTGGCACGAGACGTACATGGCGCCGGGGGTTTTCGGGTCGGGCAAAAGAGTCGCCGTGGTGGGGCATCCCGAATAGGTGTGGGATACCAGCTTCCAACCCTGAAGTTTCGCCAGAGCGTTGAGCGCCGGGAACCACTGTGCCGCGTGTGAATCGCCGACAAGCCACACGGTCTTAGTTCCCTGGGTGTCACCGAAGACGCACTCCGGCATGCCCGCCGAACCCTGAGATTGGTGACACCCGTTGGCGTAGACAATTGGTTGGTCTTTGCGGCTTGCCTCGAGGCTGGGCGCGAGGTTGTTGGGAACCGGCCGAACGGTGAGGCCCTGTGCGATTTCGGCCGACAGATGTGCCGGATCGGCGATAGGCACGGCACCGGGCTTGCCCCCACTGACCGGCACAAGCACGAGCACGAGGCCGCCAAGTGTGACGAGCACGGTGAGCGCGCCCATGGTCAGATACGAACGCAGTGGCTTCCAGCTGAGTTTGCGCACCGGGTCTTCAATGAACCGGAACGTCAACCAGGCGATGAGCGTGGCGATGACCATCAGCCCCAGATTGACCACGGGTGAAAGACGGTGACCGACGGCTAGGGCAACCAAAACCAGAATCGGCCAGTGCCACAGGTAGAGCGAGTAAGAGATGCGACCCAGGAATTCCCCGACAGGGTTGACGACCACACGGGCGGCCTGGCGTTGGGTATTCGCGAAGATGACGAGTGCGGTGGCAAACACCGGGGCTACAGCGGCCCAGCCGGGGAAGGGCGTCTTCTCGGTGTAGAGCATGCCGGTGGCAACGATGACCACGAGGCCGACGGCAAACGCGAGCTGTCCGAGCGCCGGTCGCTTTGCCAATCCGAGCGGAGCCAGGGCAAGCAGGCCGCCGAGGCCAAGCTCCCACGCGCGGGTGGGAAGCATGAAGAAAGCCATCGGCTGATTGACCTGCGTCAGCCAAATGCTCAAGGCCAAGCTCAAAGCGATCAGAGCAACGAGGGTAAAGGCGACTCGGCGAATCAACTGTCTCTTGTCAGACCACTTTCGAAAGGCGACGAGCGCGAGAAGCGCAGGCCAGACGAGATAGAACTGCGTTTCCACAGCGAGCGACCAGTAGTGCAACAGGGGGCTCGGCGCCTCGGTCGACGCCAGGTAGTCGGTAGCCTGCAGGGCATAGCGGATGTTCGACACATCCCACGCGGAGGCCACCGCATCCCACCCGAAGCTGTGCCGAGTCAGCGGAGCAACGATGAATCCCCCGGCAACAATCGTGGCTGCCAGCACGAGCGCGGAAGCAGGGATCAGGCGCTTGAACCGACGAGCGTAGAACTTGCTGAAGCTGATGCGGCGGTTGGCCTCAAGCTCTCGGATGAGCAGTCCGGTGATGAAGAAGCCGGAGAGCACGTAGAAGACGTCAACGCCGATGTAACCGCCCGAAAAGCCAGGAACACCGGCGTGAAACAGAACGACGAGCACGACCGCGACGGCACGCAGTCCCTCGAGATCTGGTCGAAAAACGGAGGCGCGACGTGTCGGAGTGGTTTGGCTCACTAGCCCTGAACCTTGCCACTGAGCTTGGCGATGGTCTTAAGCACGCTGGTGCGCGCGCTCACCCAGCCGATAATCATGACCAAGACTGAAAAAGTGAAAATTCCCAGGCCCATCATTGAGGTCGGTTCACCAGAGACTTCTGGCTGCGCGGCGTACATGGCGTTGAGGTTGCGCAGAGCACCGGTGAGAAAAACGAGGATGACGTGCTGTGCCACGAACACGAGGAAAACTGCGAGCAAAAAGTTGTGCATCCAGCGAATGGGGCGCTCGGGAAGCGCCCGAGTCAGCCTGCCCTCGAGCGGCCAGCGCGGCGACAGCCGTGCCCCAGTCAGAATTGCCAGCGGGGAGACAACGAAGACAATGGCAAAGTAGGCCAGCACCTGCAGGGCGTTGTACGCGACCCACGGGTTGTCGGTAGGCCAGTTCAGGCTGGCGTACTGAATCGCGACCGAAATGGCGTTCGGAAAGACATCCCAACTCGTCGGCACAATGCGCATCCACTGCCCGGTGACAAACAACAAGACGATGAAAACCACCCCATTGAGCAACCACAGCACATCCAGACTGACATGGAACCAGACGTTCAGGCCGACGCGTCGCGGGGCCACACCGAACCACGCGCGCTTGGGAGTCCAGAATGCCGGCGGTCGATTCTTCGAGCGAATGTCGAGTGCCGTACGGATGATGAGCAGCAAAAAGAATGCGTTCAAGAAGTGTTGCCAGCCCAGCCAAGCCGGGATGCCCACCGGGGTCGCAGACGGAAAAGTTGGCGTCCCCGGATAGGTCGCGATGAATGACTGCACGCCCGTCAGCGTGCGTAGCCACATTCCCAGCCCGATTGCGACAACCAAAACAGCTGCGACGATGATGGCACCAATCAGCCAGAGTCGCAGTCGTGAAGTCACCCCACAAATCTACCGGTCACAGCCGGCTTGCCTTTCAGGCGTGAATGCCCGGACGGCGATCAACCCATCCGCTGACCTGCTCGATTTCGGCTGCGACACGCAAGAGCTCCCATTCCCCGAACGGGCCACCGACCAGCTGCACTCCCACGGGCATGCCGGATGAAGATGTGTGCACCGGGAGGCTGATTGCTGGAAGACCACTGATGTTGCTCACCGCGGTGAATGAAATCATTCTGATTTCGGTTTCGCGACCACCGTCCCAGCTGGTGTTGGCCTCGGCGAGTACTTCCCCCACCGGGGGCGTTTGAGTCGCCATTGTCGGCGTCAGCAACAGATCGAAATCTCTGCCCCACTGCTGGCGAATGCGGGGGGTTTCATCGTGAAGACGCGCAGCCGCCTTCGCGTAGTCGCCGGCGTGAAAGTCTCGAGCCCGTGCGAGTCGTCTTTGAATGTAAGGCTCCGTCAGCGACTCATCCTCGATCGGGTAGGCGTGCAAGGAAGCATTAATGATGACATCGATGAAGCCCTCGATGGCTTCGGGACTGTGAAAGATGGGGGTTGCGGGAAAAACGTCATGGCCCAAGGCGACCAGTATCTGCGCGGCGCCCACCGCCGCGGCGACACACTCCGGGTCGACAGGCAAGCCGGTGGGCGCATCCAGCAAAAGGCCGACGCGAAGGCGGGGTCCTTGTGCACCAACGGCCCCCAGAAAGGGAGCATCGGGCGCGGGCGCGCTCGGGTAGTACAGGTGAGGGTTTGGTGTGCTCAGGGCATCAAGGATTGCGGCCGAGTCTGCGACCGTTTGCGTGATGACTCCATCTGTCGATGATGCTTCCCATGACGTAATCTTGGTCGGCACCCGACCCCGAGACGGTTTGAGCCCCACGGTGCCACAGCACGATGACGGCACCCGAATCGAGCCACCCCCGTCGGAGGCGTGCGCCACGGCGAACATTCCCGAAGCGACGCAGGCAGCGGCGCCACCCGATGAACCACCCGGCGTGAATGCAGGATTCCACGGATTGCGAGTGACTCCCCACCGCTGGTTTTCACTCACCGTCATGGGCCCCATTTCGGGACTGTTGGTTCTTCCCAACAAGACAAAACCAGCGTCGAGCAGCGCTTGAACCGAGAGGTCGCTCTCACCGCGTGGCGTCTCAGAAACCGCTCGGGAACTCAAGGTGTTGGGTTGACCAGCAACGCTGGCAAGGTCCTTGATGGGGATGGGCACGCCGAGGAACGCAGGGAGCGACTCCCCCGAAGCACGAGCCCCTGCCAATCGTGCATCGAGCATTTCCGCCTGCGCCAAAGCCTGTTCGTCATTGCGCCAAATCACGGCGTTGAGCTTCGGATTAACCGCATCGATTCGAGCAATCGCTTGCTCTGTCGCCTCGCGGGCGGTGAGCTCGCGGCTACGAATGCGAGCGGCTAGAGACAGTGCGGTTTCGACGTGGACGGTCATGGAGTCTCCCTTGGCGTACCTTGACTGTAATCCGGCAGGATGCTCGTGGAGTTGTTCTGTTGTGCCTGGGGCTTGGATGTTATGGCACAAGAAAAGGGCCCGGGCATAAGCCCGGGCCCTTCAACAAGTAACCGAAATTACTTGAGGATCTTGGTAACGGTACCAGCACCTACGGTACGTCCACCCTCACGGATGGCGAAGCCGAGGCCCTCTTCCATGGCGATGGGCTGAATCAGCTCAACGGTCATGTCAGTGGTGTCGCCGGGCATAACCATCTCCTTGCCAGCAGGCAGGGTGATGACGCCGGTGACGTCGGTGGTACGGAAGTAGAACTGGGGACGGTAGTTGCCGTAGAACGGGTTGTGGCGTCCACCCTCATCCTTGGAAAGGATGTAGGCAGTTCCCTCGAAGTTGGTGTGAGGGGTAACCGAACCAGGCTTGACAACAACCTGACCGCGCTCTACATCTTCACGCTTGGTACCGCGAAGAAGGAGACCACAGTTCTCGCCGGCCCATGCCTCGTCGAGCTGCTTGTGGAACATCTCGATACCAGTAACCGTGGTCTTCTGCGTCGGACGAATACCGACGATCTCGACCTCGGAGTTGATAGCGAGGGTTCCGCGCTCGGCGCGACCGGTAACAACGGTTCCACGACCGGTGATGGTGAAGACGTCCTCGATGGGCATGAGGAACGGCTTGTCCTTGTCACGCACGGGGTCGGGAACAGACGAGTCAACGGCTTCCATCAGGTCAAGGATCGACTGGGTCCAGGTTGCGTCGCCCTCGAGAGCCTTGAGGCCCGAGACGCGAACAACAGGAGCGTTGTCGCCGTCGAAGCCCTGGCTCGAAAGGAGCTCACGAACCTCGAGCTCAACGAGCTCCAGGATCTCTTCGTCGTCAACCATGTCCGACTTGTTCAGTGCAACGAGGAGGTAAGGAACACCAACCTGCTTTGCGAGAAGAACGTGCTCACGGGTCTGAGCCATGGGGCCGTCGGTAGCAGCAACCACGAGGATTGCGCCATCCATCTGTGCGGCACCGGTGATCATGTTCTTGATGTAGTCGGCGTGGCCGGGAGCATCAACGTGAGCGTAGTGACGCTTCGGGGTCTCGTACTCAACGTGCGAGATGTTGATGGTAATACCACGCTGGCGCTCTTCAGGAGCCGAGTCGATCGACGCGAAGTCGCGCTGAACGTTAGTAGCCGAAGGGTACTTGTCAGCAAGAACCTTCGAGATGGCAGCGGTAAGAGTGGTCTTACCGTGGTCAACGTGACCGATGGTTCCGATGTTTACGTGCGGTTTTGACCGCTCGAATTTGGCCTTAGCCACTGGGTCCTCCTAGGACATTCGAGTAGAAGCCGAAGTTTCGGCGCCTACAGGGTTTGATTTATTTTACTGGACTCACAAAGAGCGAAATTACTCGCCCTTGTTCTTCTGGACGATCTCGTCGGCGACAGCCTTCGGGACCTCGGCGTAGCTGTCGAAAGTCATCGAATACACCGCGCGACCTGAGGTCTTCGACCGCAGATCACCGACGTATCCGAACATCTCGGACAGCGGCACCAGGGCGCGAACAACCTTCACACCCGTTGCATCTTCCATGGACTGGATCTGTCCACGGCGAGAGTTGAGGTCACCGATAACGTCACCCATGTACTCCTCGGGAGTACGAACTTCAACAGCCATCAGAGGCTCGAGAAGAACGGGGTCAGCCTTTCGGGCCGCCTCCTTGAAGGCCATAGAGCCTGCAAGCTTGAACGCCATTTCTGACGAGTCGACGTCGTGGTAGGCACCATCCAGGAGGATGCCCTTGACGCCCACCATCGGGTAGCCAGCGAGAACACCAACAGCCATGGCTGCCTGGAATCCTGCGTCTACCGACGGAATGTATTCACGGGGGATGCGACCACCGGTGACCTTGTTGTCGAATTCGTAGGTCTTGTCGGGAGTGACCTCAAGGGGCTCCAGTGAAATCTGAACCTTAGCGAACTGACCCGAACCACCGGTCTGCTTCTTGTGGGTGTAGTCGTGCTTGTCTACAACGCGACGAATCGTCTCGCGGTAGGCAACCTGCGGCTTACCCACGTTTGCCTCAACGTTGAACTCGCGACGCATACGGTCAACGAGGATGTCGAGGTGAAGCTCACCCATGCCGGAGATAACGGTCTGGCCGGTCTCCTGGTCTTGCTCCACGCGGAACGTGGGGTCTTCTTCAGCGAGCTTCTGGATGGCCGTTCCGAGCTTCTCCTGGTCTGCCTTGGTCTTCGGCTCAATAGCAACCGAGATCACGGGCTCCGGGAAGGTCATCGACTCGAGCACAACTGGGCTGTCGAGGTCGCACAGGGTGTCACCCGTGGTGGTGTCCTTGAGGCCAATCACAGCGTAGATGTGACCGGCGGTCATGTTCTCAACCGGGTTTTCCTTGTTGGCGTGCATCTGGAAAATCTTTCCGATGCGCTCCTTCTTACCCTTGGTGGCGTTCGAAACCTGAGCACCCGATTCAGCCGAACCGGAGTACACGCGAACGTAGGTCAGACGACCGAAGAACGGGTGAACAGCGATCTTGAACGCAAGTGCAGCGAACGGGTCGGTAGCAACCGGGTGACGCTCGATGATCTTCTCTTCGTCGCGCACGTCGTGACCCTCAGTTGCAGGAACGTCGAGCGGGCTGGGGAGGTAGTCAACAACGGCGTCGAGCATGGGCTGAACACCGCGGTTCTTGAACGCCGAACCACACAGCACGGGGTAAATCTCGCTGGCAATCGTCATCTTGCGGATGGCGGCCTTGATTTCGGCGACCGAGAAGTCGACGTCACCCTCCATGTAACGCTCGAGCAGCGCGTCGTCAGCCTCAGCAACAGCCTCAATCAGCTTGGCACGGTACTCGTTGGCCTTGTCAACCAGGTCAGCCGGGATCTCTTCGATCTCGTACTTGGCACCCATGGCAACGTCACCCTTTGAGTCACCACGCCAGGTCAGCGCACGCATCTCGACGATGTCGACGACTCCCTCGAAGGTGTTCTCGAAACCAATCGGAATCTGGATGACCAGCGGACGAGCGCCGAGGCGGTTGATGATGGTGTCTACGGTGAAGTAGAAATCAGCACCGAGCTTGTCCATCTTGTTGACGAAGCAGATACGCGGAACGTCGTACTTGTCAGCCTGACGCCAAACGGTCTCTGACTGGGGCTCAACACCCTCTTTACCGTCGAACACAGCGACAGCACCGTCTAGAACGCGGAGCGAGCGCTCCACCTCAACCGTGAAGTCCACGTGTCCGGGGGTGTCGATGATGTTGATCTGGTTCTTGTTCCAGAAACAGGTGGTAGCAGCAGAGGTGATGGTGATTCCACGCTCTTGCTCCTGAGCCATCCAGTCCATGGTGGCCGCACCATCGTG
>JAHEGZ010000091.1 GCA_024644865.1 Aurantimicrobium sp. | reverse complement strand
GCAGCTGCAGCGACGACATCGATGATCGCCTTGTCAGCCGGCGCGTACTCGGCCGGGGTCGGAACCGTGCCGTCGAAGTACTTGCCCACCATGGCCAGCGTGCGCGAAGCCAGGTTGCCAAAGCCGTTAGCCAGCTCTGCGTGGTAGCGAGCCGACAGGTCTTCCCAGCTGAAGGAGCCGTCTTGCCCGAAGGTGATCGCGCTCATGAAGTAGTAGCGGAATGCGTCAGAGCCGAACGTGTCGGTGATGTCACTCGGCGCGATACCGGTGAGCTTCGACTTCGACATCTTCTCACCACCGACGAGCAACCAGCCGTGACCGTACACCTGCTGGGGCACATCGATACCGGCAGCCATAAGCATGGCGGGCCAAATGACCGCGTGAAAACGCAAAATGTCTTTGCCCACGATGTGGGTCGCCGGCCAGCGGCGAGCAAAGTTGACCTCGTCTTGGCCGTATCCGGTTGCGGTGATGTAATTCAGCAGAGCGTCGAACCACACATAGACCACGTGCGTGTCATCCCACGGAAGCTTGATGCCCCAGTCGAACGTCGAACGCGAGATCGAGAGGTCAGCCAAGCCCTGCTTGACGAATTGAACAACCTCGTTGCGTGCCGACTCTGGCTGCACAAAGTCGGGGCGCGACTCGTAGAGGTCGAGCAGGCGCTGCTCGAAGTCGCTCATTCTGAAGAAGTAATTCTTTTCGTGCAGCGATTCAACCGGCTTCGAGTGGATGGCGCACACCTGCTGACCCTCGTACTCGCCGGTTCCGGCGACGAGGTCGGAGGGCTGCTTGTACTCTTCGCAACCCACGCAATACGCGCCCTCGTACTCGCCGGTGTATATGAATCCGGCGTCGTAGAGCGCGGTCAAGAACTTCTGCACGTTGACCTCGTGGCGAGGCTCGGTCGTGCGAATGAAATCGTCGTTGGCAATGGTGATTGTGTCGAGCAGTGGCTTCCAAGCTGACTCCACCAAACGGTCTGCCCACTCCTGCGGCGTGGCGCCATTTGCGGTCGCCGTGCGCAGGATCTTTTGGCCGTGCTCGTCAGTACCGGTCAGGAGCCAGGTGTCGTCACCGGCCTGACGGTGCCAGCGCGCGAGAACGTCCGCCGCCACCTCCGTGTACGCGTGCCCAATGTGGGGAACGTCATTGACGTAGAAGATGGGCGTCGTGACATAGAAACTCTTGTCGGCAGCCATAAGTTCTAGTTTAGTTTGCCCTCGAGGGCACCCTGATACAGGTCGCGCTTGCTCAGGCTGGTCGACTCTGCCACCTGCGCGCAGGCGTCTTTGAGGCGCATTCCATCGGCAACCAATCTCGTCACCTCAGCGAGTCCGGCTTCGAGCGAGACAACGGTGGATGGTGCACCGCGAATCAGAACCACGATTTCGCCGCGCACCCCTTCGGCAGCCCACGCTGACAGCTCGGCAATAGTGCCTCGCTTGACCTCTTCGAACTTCTTGGTCAGCTCGCGACAGACCACCGCCTGTCGTTCGGCGCCCAGAACGGCAACCGCGTCAGCGAGGGAATCTGCGAGCCGGTTCGGAGACTCAAAGAAAATCATGGTGCGGGGTTCACGACCGAGCTGCTCAAACAGCGATCGGCGCTCCCCCTGCTTACGTGGCAGAAAGCCCTCGAAGGTGAACCTGTCGGTGGGTAATCCTGAGACGGCGAGCGCGGTAAGAACAGCACTGGGGCCCGGAACGCTGGTGACCGTTACCCCGGCCGCGATGGCCTCCTGAACGAGGTGGTAACCCGGGTCGCTCACCGTGGGCATCCCTGCGTCACTCAACACGAGCACATCGGCCTCGCGAGCAAGTTCGACCACCTCGGCCGAAACGGAAGATTCGTTGTGGTCGTGCAAGGCAATCAGACGCGGGCGGTTCTCAATGCCCAGTGCGGCAAGCAACTTGATGGTGGTGCGCGTGTCTTCGCTGGCGATGACCGGAATGCTCTCGAGGGTCTCGCGCAGGCGGGCAGAGGCATCCGACAGGTTGCCGATCGGAGTGCCGCCAAGAATGATCACCCCTCCAGTCTGGCACTGGCTCACTCACACCCTGCGCTCAGGCGCCAGCCAGCAACGAATCAGTAGTCTGAGCTGGTGAACGCGATACAGACCCGGCTCTGGTTTTGGGGTGCACCCCTCGCTGTCACGCTCGTTGCCGCCATCCTGCGCCTGTGGAATCTGGGCAATCCGCACGCCATCGTTTTTGACGAAACCTTCTACATCAAAGACGCCTGGAGCCTGTGGAACAACGGTTATGAAACCACCTGGCCCAGCGATGCCGACACACAGTTTCTCGCGGGGAATACGAACATTTTTGAGTCCAGCGGCTCTTATGTTGTTCACCCACCACTGGGCAAGTGGCTGATTAGCCTCGGCATGGCGTTGTTTGGGCCAGCCAACAGTTACGGCTGGCGTTTCACCGTCGCCATTGCGGGCGTTATCGCAGTCTGGCTCATTATTTTGGTCACGCGTCGACTGACCGAGTCGACGCTGCTGGGCGTCATCGCCGGTGCACTCTTCGCCATCGACGGTCATGCCATCGTGCTTTCACGCGTGGCGGTGCTCGACAACCTGCTCATGCTTTTCACCCTGCTCGGCTTCTATCTGGTGGTGGTAGATCGAAGTTGGGCCCGACGACGACTCGATGCTTGGGTGCAGGATCGGCGCAGTGCCGGCCGGGAAATCAGCTGGGGCCCGACGCTCTGGTGGCGTCCATGGCTGATTCTCGCCGGTATGAGTTTCGGGGCTGCGAGCGCGGTCAAGTGGTCGGGAGTCTGGTTCCTCGCGATTTACTGTCTGTTTGTGGTGGTCATGGATGCCGTCGACCGACGACGGGCGGGCATCCCCCTGTGGTTCTCGGCAGCCGTGCTCAAGACCGGCCCGGCGACATTTCTGCTGACCGTTCCTGTTGCTGTGGCGACCTATCTTGCCTCGTGGACTGGCTGGATCACCACCTCGGGCGGCTACTACCGAACCTGGATTGACAACCACACTGAACTGCAAGCCACGGGCGTCTTCAAGTGGGTGCCGTTGTGGCTGCAAGATCTGTGGTTCTACCACCAGAGCGCCTACGGTTTCCATGTCGGAATGAGCACCCCGCACCCGTACCAAGCCAACCCGTTGAGCTGGTTGCTCATGATTCGCCCGACCAGCATGTACTACGTGGGCACCGAACAAGGCCAGGGCGGATGCGCGTTCACCTCCTGCTCGGAAGCAATCACCCCGATCGCCAACCCGCTGATTTGGTACGCCGGCGTGGTCGCTCTCGGCTACCTGCTCTACCGATTCATTCGGTACCGCCGCTGGCAATACGGTGTTGTACTTCTCGGAATTGTGGCCGGGTATCTGCCGTGGCTGGCATACCTCAACCGCACGGTCTTCCAGTTCTACGCCATCGTGTTCGAGCCCTACATGATCATCGCCCTGGCCCTTGCCATCGGGGTGGTCCTCGGACAACCCGAGGATGACCCAGAACGGAGAGCCGCCGGCCGCCGGTGGGTACTCGCGTTCGGCATTTTGGCTGTGTTACTGAGTGCGTTCTTCTATCCGCTGTGGTCGGGCATCCAGACCCCGCTGTGGTTCTGGCAGATGCACATGTGGATGCCTAGCTGGGTGTAGTTCCTCCACCGAATGCGTTACCTCGCGTGACGAGTGAAATCTGCGCAGCCCTCGAGTGTCGGTACGCTGGAAGGCATGGCAGATCGCGAATACGGGTTCAAGACCCGCTCCATCCACGCAGGCAATATTCCCGATGAGGTCAGTGGTGCGCGCGCCCTGCCGATCTATCAGAGCAGCGCTTTTGTCTTCGATAACACCGAAGATGCCGCAGCCCGTTTTGCCCTGCAGAAGTACGGCAACATTTACTCGCGCCTGGCTAACCCCACAGTTGCAGCGTTTGAAGAGCGCATTGCCAGCCTCGAGGGCGGTCTCGGCGCGGTTGCCACCGCCAGTGGCCTCTCGGCGCAGTACATCACGTTCGCTTCGCTGTGCCGCGCGGGCGACCACATCGTTGCCTCAGCCAACCTCTACGGTGGCTCTATTACTCAGCTCGACGTGACCCTGCGTCGTTTCGGCATTGAGACCACGTTCGTGAACTCGTCTGACCCGGCCGACTACGCAGCAGCAATCACCGAAAACACCAAGGTCATCTACGCCGAGACCATCGCAAACCCCTCGGGAGAAGTCGCCGACATCGAGGGTCTGTCCGACGTTGCTCGTGCGCATGAGATTCCGCTGTTCATCGACTCAACCATTGCCACGCCCTACCTCTGCCGCCCCATCGAGTGGGGTGCGGATGTCGTGGTTCACTCCGCGACCAAGTTCATCGGCGGCCACGGAACTACCCTCGGTGGAGTCGTCGTCGAGTCGGGTCGTTTCCACTGGCACAGTGACAAGTTCCCTCTGTTCGACGAGCCCGTCCCCAGTTACGGCGGACTGACCTGGGCCGGCAACTTCGGTGAATACGCGTTCCTCACCCGCTTGCGCGCCGAGCAGCTTCGAGACATCGGACCGGCGCTGGCACCGCACTCAGCATTCTTGCTCGCACAGGGCGTGGAGACCCTGCCGTACCGCATGCAGGCACACATCGACAACG
>JAHEGZ010000079.1 GCA_024644865.1 Aurantimicrobium sp. | reverse complement strand
CGGCATACGCCCGATGAGAGCGTTCGACATCAAGACTATCTGGCTACTTCTTTGTTGTCGGCGTGGGCGTAGGCGTTACAGACGGGTTGACCACCATCTTGCCGGCCTGCTCGAGCAGGAAGGCCTCTAGCTCTGCCGGGAAGAAGTTGCCTTGCTGATCAACCTTTCCCTTGAATTGAGCACCGTTGACGAGAACGGTCGGAGTTCCCTCGAACGTGACGTTGTCGGAGTTCGGCAGAATCGCGGCCTTCTCGGTCACGAGAGCAGTAGCCTGCCCGACCCACGCGCTGAACGTTTGTTTGTTAATGCAGTTCGTGATGTCGCTCGCCGGGGTCGCTCCTGCGACTGTTGCGAAGTTGGCGAGCTCTTCATCCGAGAGACCGGCTGACCCTTCGCCTGGTTGGTTACTGAACAACAGCTGGTTGAAATTCCAGAAACTATTCGGTGAGAAATTGGCGACACAGGCTGCAGCATTTGCTGCTCGAGTTGAGTAGTTCGTACCTTGCGATTGCGGGTCGAGGATAGCAATCGGGTGAATCTCAAAAGTGGCAGCGCCCGACTTCACGCGGCTCTCGATGACCGAGGAGTCGTTCTTGTCGAAGTTGCCACAGATCGGGCACATGTAGTCCTGATACTCAACGATGTTGAGGATGCCCTTCTGGGGCGTCGTCGGAACCGGAGCCGCGCCCTCGGGCAGAGCAGCGTTCTTCTCAGCCACGATATGTCCCGTGGGCTTGCCGTCGGCACCGAGCTCTGCGGTGAGCACGATTCCGTTGCTGGCCATGTTTGCCGGACGCGGTCCGGGCTTGGGCAGGTTGCTCTGAATGACAACGAAGACAACGGCGACAATCGCGAGAACACCCACGATGACGCCAATCTGGGTCAAGACTTTGCGGGCCTTGTCTTTCTTTACCTGCGACTCACGCAGTTCCCGAGCCTTGGCGCGAGCTTCTTCGCGACGCTGGTTCTTGGTAGGACGGTTTCCATGCGCACCGGTGGTCATGTGTATAGCTCCTGGTGTTTGCTGGGCCGAGAGTTTCGGCGTGACTTTTCGATAGTAGGGGGCAACCCTGTAAAAGGTCTAAACGGCTGCTGCGCGCAAGCGCGAGATTTCATAGAGCGCAACGCTGGCTGCGATACCCGCGTTGAGTGACTCGGTCGCGGCCGAAATCGGGATGGAGACCACTGCATCACAGTGCTCGGTCACCAATCGCGACAGGCCTTTGCCCTCGCTACCGACAACGACGAGAAGCGGACGATCGGCCAGCGCGAGGCCGGGAAGTTGCGTGTCTCCGCCGCCATCGAGCCCGATGACAAAAACTCCATTGTTCTTGAACTCTTTGATGGTCGCCGTCAGGTTGGAGGCCATGGCGACGGGGCAACGAGCTGCGGCTCCGGCTGAGGTCTTCCACGCGGAAGCAGTGACACCAACCGAGCGACGCTGCGGCAGGATGATCCCGTCGCCGCCAAAGGCAGCGGTCGAGCGAATGATGGCGCCGAGGTTACGGGGATCCGTGATCCCATCGAGGGCGACGAACAGCGGTTGGCCATCCGCGGCAATCGCCTTTTCGAGCAAGTCGATGGGGTGTGAATACTCGTACGGCGGAACCTTGAGGGCGATGCCCTGGTGAACGGCATCGTGTCCGCTGAGGCGGTCGAGCTCGGGCTTCATGACCTCGAGCACCGCGATACCGCGGTTGTTGGCCAGCGAGATTGATTCACGCATGCGGTCATCCATCTCAGAGCGGGTCGCAATGTAGAGGGTGGTCGCCGGCATCTTGGCGCGCAGAGCCTCGAGAACCGAGTTCCGACCGGTCACGATTTCAGAGTCGTCAGTCTTGCTGCGTCGAGCAGCAGGTTTGGATGCGCCCGAGCTGTTTGCGCCCCGGCCATTGCCGCGCGGCTGCAGCTTGCCCACGGCCGCAAGCTTCTCCAGGCGAACCTTGCGCTTGCCAGCGGGGTGCCACTCGCGGTCTTCGGCCTTAGGGGTCGGACCCTTGCCTTCGAGAGCCTTGCGGCCGTGACCGCCGGTGCCGACCTTGGTGCCCTTCGTGCCTTTTCGCACTGCTCCGGCGCGTGGTTTGCTAGCCATTAAAACTCCAATGTGCCCCGTCGGGGGTGTCTTCGATGGTGATGCCGGCAGCTGCCAGATCATCGCGGATGCGGTCAGATGTCGCAAAGTCTTTGTTCGCTCGTGCCGCCGCACGGGCCTCGAGTAGAGATGCAATAAGCGTATCCAGTGCGCCACGGGCGGCATCACTCGTGGCCGAGCCGTCGGCCCACTCGGACGACTCTGGGTTGAGCCCGAGTGCGTCGAGCATGACTCGAACTTCTCCGGCAGCCTTAGAGACTGCTGCTGCGTCACCGGAGTCGAGCGCCGTGTTTCCGGCACGTACGGTGTCGTGCAAGACGGCGAGCGCGGTGGGTACACCCAGGTCGTCGTCCATGGCGTCGGCGAAAGCGACCGGCACTGTGGTCGATGCAGTGAAGCCTGCTCGAGTCGCGCGCGACAGGAAGCCCTCAATGCGCTCAAACGCCGAGGCGGCCTCGGTCAGCGCGGTCTCGTGCAGTTCCAGGGTCGAGCGGTAGTGAGCCGAACCCAAGAAGTAGCGCACCACGATTGGTCGCTGTGCCGCGAGCAGGTCAGCGGCAAAGAGAGAGTTGCCCAGAGACTTGCTCATCTTTTGGCCATCGATGTGGACCAACCCGTTGTGCAGCCAGTAACCTGCGAAGCCGTCGCCGGCCGCCGCTGACTGCGCAAGCTCGTTCTCGTGGTGGGGAAAACGCAGGTCGAGCCCGCCACCGTGAATGTCGAAGGCCGAACCGAGATATTTGGTGGCCATTGCCGAGCACTCGATGTGCCAGCCCGGGCGTCCTGATCCCCACGGGGTGTTCCAGCTCGCTGACTGTGGCTCGCCGGCCTTGTGCCCCTTCCAGAGGGCGAAGTCGGTGGGGTTTTTCTTACCACGCAGGTCGGCGTCGGCGTCGGCATCCATGGCCTCAACGCCCTGGTTGGTGAGTGCGCCATAGGCGACAAAGCTGTGGGTATCGAAGTAGACATCACCCGAATTGTCGGTGGCAGCGTATGCGTGACCGCGGGCGATGAGTCGCTCAATGAGCGAGATCATCTCGGGAATGCTGGCGGTTGCACGGGGCTCATAGGTTGGGGCCTGGATGCGCAGGGCGCTGTAGGCCGCGTTGAACTCGCGCTCCATGCGGTAGGCCAGCGCCCACCAGGGCTCAGAGTCCGTGGCGTTATCGAGAACCTTGTCGTCAATGTCGGTGACGTTTCTGACCATCGTGACCGCAAGGCGCTGATGGGTAAGCCAGCGGCGCAACTGGTCGTAAACCAGAGCGCTGCGCAGGTGTCCAACGTGCGGACTCGATTGAACGGTGGGGCCACAAACGTACATGCCGACGCGACCGGACTCGCGCGGAACGAACGCGCGAACGGCCTGCTCTTTCGAGTCAAAAAGTCGGATGGTCACGCCCCCCAGCCTACCGGCGGGGCTTAGTCGACCGGGCGAATGAGTGCCGTGGCGGTTGCAGCGATGCCCTTGCCCTCGCCCATAAGCCCCAGGCCATCGGTCGTGGTCGCCGAAACGGAAACCGGTGCACCGACCCATTCGCTCAGTAGCTGCTGTGCCTCTTCGCGGCGCGGCGCGAGCTTGGGGCGGTTGCCAAGAATCTGAACAGTGACGTTGACCGGCTCGTAACCGGCAGCGCGAAGACGGGCCACGGCCTCGCGGATGAAAACTTCACCGTGAGCTCCGGCAAACTTTGGGTCATCGGTGCCGACCATGCCGCCGATATCGCCAAGAGAGGCAGCCGACAAGAGCGCATCAACGACGGCGTGTGATGCACTGTCACCGTCGCTGTGTCCGGCGAGCTCGAGCTCTTCGGGCCACTGCAAACCGGCCAGCCACAACCCGCGTCGAGAGCCGAATGCGTGCACATCAGTGCCTGATCCGATGCGGTGGCCCCGGTTGACAGGCACGAGCAACGCCTGGGCGCGCTCGAGGTCGGACAGCGTGGTGATTTTGAACGCGTTGGCCTCTCCGGGAATCGTGTGCACGGTTCTTCCGGAAGCTATGAAGACGGCGGCATCATCGTTGTGGTCGTCGGCGCGAACGCTGGCGTAGGCCGCCTCGAGATCAGCTCGAGGAAAGCCCTGGGGTGTTTGCACGGCGGCGAGCACGGAGCGGTCGACCGATTCGGTGACGGCTCCGTGGACATCCACGCGTTTGATGGCGTCAGAGACGGGAAGGCTAGGCACCACGCCTGCGCCTGTAGCATGCACGTGCTCGACCACTCGAGTGAATAAGTTGGCCGAAGCCAATGCACGCGCCGCGTCATGCACAAGCAAGGTGTCGACGTCAGTATTGAGCGCGGAAAGCCCTGCAGCAACGGATTCGTGACGGGTTGCCCCACCGGTGACGACGGTCACGCCTGCGGGAAGGGGTGACTGGCCTGCGGGCACGACAAGCACAATCTGAGCGTGCGGATCGGCCTCGCGCACGGCGTCGACACTGCGCTGGGCCAGTGTCAGACCGGCAACCTCTATGAAGGCCTTGGGCCGATTGAGTCCAAGTCGAGTGCCGCTTCCGGCCGCGACGATGATGACGGCCGTGGTCATAACGAGCCTGGACGAAACCTAGGAGGCGAGAACGCCGTCGAGGATCTCGCCAGCCTTTTCTTCGTTCGTCT
>JAHEGZ010000101.1 GCA_024644865.1 Aurantimicrobium sp. | reverse complement strand
ACTGTGCTCCGCGATGACCCTGAAGGAGTAACGACATGGCAGTTCTTTCCCCCATCGTGGACCCTGACCAGCTGAGTATCGGTGGCACCGCAGCCGATGAGGTGACGCTCAACTTCACGACCCGCACCATCGCTCTCAACAGTGGGAATGGCGTCCTTACTGACAACGGGGTCACTGCTCAGTGCCTCTACTCGCTGCTCAAGGAGTACTGGAGGACCAATGCCACGGCCCAGCAGTATCCGTTCCCGATGGAGTCCATCACCCCTGAGCAGATAGTGTTCTTCAACGGGTGGCTCCCGGCGAACGACGCAACCCGCAACCTAATCCGAACGGCCGGATGGCGTGAGCTGAACGCTGCCGGAGCACTGGGGCGCGAATACGCGGGAGTCATCACCCTCGGCAACATCGATTCGACAACCCCGAGCGCCGGTGACAAAGCCTACTACTTCTTCAACGGACAAGCTTCGGCGACGACGTTCTCGTTTGCTGGGTCAGTGAACCAAGCGATCCAGACGTTCGGGAATGCGACCGTTGATGCAACAACGACCACCTTCGACCGTCGCACGACGCAGCTCAACGTCCGCGTGCGCGTGCAGGGGAAGACGTTCGGTGCATCCGATACGCCTGGCATAGGAGTGTCCACGCTGACCTACCAGGCCTATCGCTTCCCATTGGGAGAGGAGACGGACGTCAAGATCAACGCTGCGCTAACCGACTTGGTTATCGACCCGAACAGCGACGGGAACAACGCCGACTCGACGAACCCGGGCGTGGCTGGCATGACCATCACCCGGTACACGACCCCGCAGGCGAAGACGATCGGCGGGACCGCGTACAACTTCGGCGTAGTCGTCGACGGCAACCTGGCCACGGCAGAGAACATCTACACCTATGTGCAGTGGGCACTGCGGCAAACTGCGGACATCGACGCAGGGGCCGGGTCGCTTGTTGGCCGACTCGCTGACGCTCCTCTGGTGTTCGTCGGTGAAACACTCCGCACGCTCCCGATGACCAATGCCCAGGGAGGCGGTTCGGGCGTCTACATCCTCGACTTCAACGCGAACGACACGAACCGCATTGAGTTCTACGACAACACTGGAACCTACCGAACCTATCCGTTCGTCGCGGCTGGAAGCATCATCCCGAACGCGAACGCCATGGCCGATGCTGGCTTCGTCTACCGTATGCTCTTCACGAGCAACCCGGGGGGCAACTTCGGAAGCGCCACGGCAGTCACGGTGAACGATGCCGGAGGGTCGCCGATTGCTGGCTCACTAGGTGGAGCGGCGTCGGTTCCGTTCTCGTTTGCATACGACGGCAACGTCCAGGGTGGCCGCACCTCCGGAACGGATGCCCCTGTGACCGTTATCGGGATTGGGTTCTCGACGGCTCAGTATGTCCAGCAGACAGCGACGCTTACCCGCTCCACGGGCATCAACATCTCGCTGTCCCCGGCCCTCGAACGAAACGCCGTGAACCCGTAACATGGCCCTCAATACTGCTCTCTGGTCGCGCAAGGCAAAGCTCACGATCCCGTCGACGTACATCGCTGGGAGCGTGGGCGGCCTTTGCGTACCCGTGACGCATCAGGCTTTCGTTACGAACTGCCCAGAGTTCCTCGACACGGACTCCACGTATCACCCGCTGGCAAGCGGGGCGGACATTCGCTTCACTTTGGATGAAGCGGGGCAGATTGAGATCCCCTTCGAGATCGAAAGCTACGTTCCGAACGCCACCCCGGCGAACGGACGCTGTGAGATCTGGGTCAGGGTGCCGTCCGTCTCCGCGGGCCAGGCTGCGACGTTTTGGGCATGGTGGGGAAACGCCGCTGCCACTGCCTACGCAGTCACTGCCACCTACGGGCGCAACGCCGTCTGGGTCGACTACCTGGCAGTCTTCCACGTAGGAACGCGCTACGTGGCGCTCAACGGAACGGCCACCGACTCCACCGGGAACAACTACGTGATGAGCTCCTGGGACAGCGGAGGAGCGTCTGCGTCCGTTGACGCCGTGGTGGGTCACCAGCCGCCGTTCGGACAGTGCGCGAAGGGGAACGGGTTCGCGTACGGGTCGCTCAACACGACGGTCAACCTCGGCTCGTTCCTCAATGACGACTCGTGGTTCCTAGAGCTATACCTCCGCTGCCCCCCAACTACGGCGAATCTTGGTGCGATTCTCCTGTGGACACAAAACGCGGCCCATTCTGACCCGCAGCAGAGCGAGCTCTATTGCGCGGTCAATAACTGGACCGGCGCTTACAACTACGACGCAACGATCCTGGGGAACAACTGGGGTTCCGACATGGGAGCAAGCAAGCTCGCGGAACTCGCCACGTGGACGTGGCTCACCTACGGGCGCGTGTCTGGTGTCGCGCGCTCGTACATCTCCGACTCCCTTTTCTGGGTTATGGAATCGCTCACGTCGTCCACATCGACGACGCGCTTCGTTGCACCCCTGACAGGCGACACGGGAAACTCAGACTGGGCTTCTCTCGCCGAGATTCGCGTCTCCCGCAACGCTCCCGACGAGAACAGGCACACAACCTCGCGCAACATCGTCAAGAACCTCGGCTCCGCACTCGTCTCTGCTGCCCCGCAGGCAGCCCCGTACGTCTCCCAGTCGACGGTAACGCTCACTGGGCTCGTCACCGACACGGAAGTGCGCGTCTACCTGGGGACCCCAGCGAATGCGGCGAGCGCCACCTACCTCGCGGGGCAGGAGTCAGTCACCACAGGAAGCTTCTCCTTCCAGCACTCGAACAGCGGGCAGGCGGCCTACATCCAAATCCTGAAGCAGGACTACGAGAACCAGACTCTCGCCATCACGCTGTCGAGCTCCGACACGTCGATTCCCGTCTTCCAGCGATTCGACCGGGCATACTTCAACCCGGCGTAACCCCATGGCAACCTTTGACCCGATCGCGCTGAGAATCATCGAAGACCCGGGCACTGGGGACACGGTGCTTGATGTTGCCGTGCTGTACTCGCAGTGGAAACTGTGGGTGGCGCAGTCGGATAACTCCAAGTACCCACAGGCGTTCCGTACGGTGGGAGGCGATCCGATCTCCCCACAGCAGAACCTTGGAAGCACGTTCTTCCTCATGAACGGGTGGCGCATCCGGCCGGCGGAGCGCAGTCACAAGCTCACCCTAGTTGGGAACATCTTCACCGACCCGGCCGGCGATAGCGTCTTCGTGCCGACTCTCGGCGCCTTCACGGTCAACACCGAGACGCGCGTAAGCAACCTGACCGACTCCTCAGTGGCACGGCTCGACCTGACGCAGCTCCTCCCTGCTGTCTACATCGACGCGGACCGTGGAACAGCTGGGACGGCCCCCGGGGTAGGGACGCCAACAAACCCAGTGAGCAACGTGGTGGACGCATTCGCCATTGCTGCCCGTGACAACCTGCGCGAGTTCCGCTTCCGGGGGACCATTGAACTCGACAGGGACGCAAAGGACTGGGCTTTCTACGGCCTGAGCTCGGAGAAGAGTGACACGGTCGTCGTCAATGGCACGAGCGTGAACAACAGCTCCTTCGAGAGCCTTACGCTCACCGGTGTCATGTCGGGGAACATCGACGCCGAGAAGTGCCGACTCGACGTCGTCTTCGGTCTCTCTGGAACCTTCCGCCGCTGCTGGCTCGTCTCCTCGTTCGTCATCGACTACGGGGCCTCTCTGTCCCTGGCTGAGTGCTATTCAGAGGTGGCCGGGGCCGGTGACCCGGTGTGCGAGTTCTCCGGGGAAAACGTCGTCAACGTCCGCGAGTATTCCGGGAGCATTCGCCTCTCTGGCATGAGCGACGGCTGCGTCGCGTCCGTCGACATCGACCCTGGGCACTGCATCGCAGACTCGACGTGCATTGGAGGGTCGCTCTTGGTGCGCGGGACTGGGCGGTTCTCGAACCTGGCTCCTGTTGGTTCCACGCTGGTCACGCTGTCGGACGGACTCCTGGAGACCTGGCGCGTGAAGGAACTCCACCAGGTTCACGGGCTCGAGGCAGGGCACCCGCTCACCGTGACGCAGACCACTCGGGCGGCCGGGGAGGTGGCTCAGACCATCGCCGAGGCTCCCAATGGAACCGTAACAATCACCAGGAACTGAGAGCATGAACGACCTCGACCAGATTCTAGAGACCCTCCGCCTCATGTCGCTCGACATGAGCCTAACCGAAACCGTGCGCATGGAAGCCGGGAGCATGTACCAGCGGCTCGTGCTGGCGAAGCGCCTCAAGGGCTACGGGCTCACTGCCCAGCTCAATGCGCAGCTCACCCGCATCGAGACAACCATCATCACCGACCCCGAAGTTGCCGCGCTCCGCGCTGCTGCCGTTGCGATCCTCCGCGCGTAACCCATGGGCATCTCACCCCGCAGTGTCGCCCTTCAGGGCATCGGATTCGCTACCCTCTCGGTGGCGCTGCAGGGGTGGTTTGCCGCGTCGCAGCCGGCATGGGTGCCGACGCCGGCCCCGGGTGCTCAGGCTGCTCTGGTTAGGATCGTCGCAGCGGCAACGGACCTATCACCGGTCGCCGAGGCAGCAATCCCCCAGCCGCGTGCCGACGCCGCAGCCTTCAGCGTCGGCGCTGCAGCGACATGCTCCGACTGCTCAACCAAGGCTCTCGTCGCGTGCATCGAGGCGATCAGTGTAGCCATGGAGCTGTCATCCGTAGTCAGCCTCCAGGAACCGGGCGCCACTGGGGCTCCTCTGGCCCTAGGAGCCGCTTTGGATTCTCCCCCGACCACTGGGGCCGTCTTCATCGAAACCACCGCAGAAGGGCAAACATGAGAGACTTTACAGCCATCAAGGGGGCTGCCTTCGGGCCGGTCAAGTTCGAGCTGTCGACGTCAGACCGCTCTGCCGTAACCATCTCCTCGGCCATCGTCCGCTTGTCCCGAACGGGTGTAGGGGTGCGCGATTCGACTGTCGCGCTCGGGGAGGTCATCGTCGACGACTCGAACGACATCGTAACGTGGACCCTCCCGATGGCCGTCACAGCCACCTTGACGCAGCCGGACTACGA
>JAHEGZ010000099.1 GCA_024644865.1 Aurantimicrobium sp. | reverse complement strand
AGGACGTTCGTCCCATCATCAAGCTTCGTTCGACGGCTGGCACCGGTTACACCTATGTCACCCGCAAGAACCGTCGCAACAACCCTGACCGTCTCGTTCTGAAGAAGTACGACCCCGTCGTTCGTCAGCACGTTGAATTCCGCGAGGAGCGCTAAACATGGCTAAGAAGAGCAAGATTGCCCGTAACGAGCAGCGCAAGGTCGTTGTTGAGCGTTACGCCGCCAAGCGACTGGAGCTCAAGAAGGCTCTCGTTGACCCGGCCGGTACCGACGAGTCGCGCGAGGCAGCTCGCGTCGCACTGCAGAAGCTTCCTCGTAACGCTTCGCCGGTGCGCGTTCGCAGCCGCGACGCCATCGACGGTCGCCCCCGCGGTGTTCTGACCAAGTTCGGAATTTCGCGTGTTCGCTTCCGCGACATGGCTCACCACGGCGAGCTGCCCGGCATCACCAAGAGCAGCTGGTAACACACCACTTATTAAGAGGGGCGCAGGCGTAACGCTTGCGCCCCACTTTTTTGTCTCGCGACACGATTACGGCGTGTTTCGCCACACCCGCGAAATACCGCGGAATTACGCAACATTGTTGGTAGTTTCGACACAGTTATCCACCCGGGTAGCTGAAGAGACGGCCCGCAAAGGCCTCAACTCGTCCACATTTTGGTTTCGTAAGAAACCTCAAGGTCCAGGAGGACACAATGGCTCTTAACAAGTCTGAGGTCGTCGCCGCTGTTGCTGCGGCCACCAACAACTCGCAGGCAACTGTCAACGCAGTAATCGACGGCCTTTACGCTGTCATCGCCAAGGAGGTCGGCAAGGACGGCGGCAAGGTCACCATCCCCGGTTTCCTCTCGGTTGAGCGCACCAAGCGTGCAGCTCGTACCGGTCGCAACCCCCAGACCGGTGCAACCATCCAGATCGCCGCTTCGAACGGTGTCAAGATCTCGGCTGGTAGCAAGCTGAAGGCTGCTGCTAAGTAGTCTTAGCCTCACCAAACCTTCGCGAGCGGTTGTCCACCATTGTCGGTGGATGACCGCTCGTGGGTTTAAGGGGCTCACTCAGATGAGTGTCCGCATTCTTCTCTAGGCTGAGATGGTGCCCCGCATCCTTCGCTTGCTCATACCGGCTGCCATTCTGGCAGCGGCCATCTGTGCAGTGGTCGTTGGGCTCGCCATTGGCGGGGGCGCGGCCCCTCGACCGCTCGGAGACCCGGGTGATGTCGTTCGATTCGGGCGGCCCATTCTCAAACTTCTGGTCAACCTGTCGATCGCGGTCGTCATCGGGTCACTCGCTCTGGCCTTGTGGGCCTTCAGCTCAGCCGAAAAGGCTTACCGCCGTGCAATTGATATTGCTGCCGCATCGGCCGTGGTTCTCACCATTGCCGCAGCGGGCACCTTGCTCTTTACCTTTCTCGATGTCAGCCAGACGCCCTTCAGTTTCGATGCCTCGTTTAGCGCGAGCTTGAATCTCTTCGTCACCAAGATTGGCCTTGGTCAGGCCTGGCTCTGGATCACCCTCTTGTCGGCTGCCACAGCCGTACTCTGTTTCGCTGTGTCCAACCAGACCGCTCTGTTCTTTGTCGGACTGCTCGGTCTTTCTCCGCTCTTGCCCATGGCCCTCATTGGGCACTCGGCGGGTGCCTCGAGCCACGATGTCGCGATGACCTCGTTGGGCTTGCACCTCGTCTTTGTGGCCGTGTGGCTCGGCGGTCTTGTCGCCCTCGTTCTTTTGCGCCGACGCGTGACGCCCGAGCGGCTCGTCATCATCACCCAGCGCTACTCAACCCTCGCTCTTGTCTCGCTTGTTGTCGTAGTCGCCTCGGGCGTTGTGAACGCGATTGTTCGCGTTGGCTCATGGAGCCAGCTGGCCACTCCCTACGGCGCGGTGCTGATTCTCAAGGTCATTGCGTTGGTCGTGCTGGTCATCTTCGGCGCCCTCCAACGTAGAGTCTTCATCGGCCGCATGGCCGCTGGTCGCGGGCGGGCGTTTGTGTGGTTTAGCGGCATCGAGCTGGTCATCATGGGAATCGCATCCGGCCTGGCTGCGGCGCTCGCACGTTCGGCTTCGCCTATCCCCGATACTCCCGCGGCTGTTCCGAGCCCCGCCCAGATTCTGACGGGCGATCCGCTGCCTCCCGAAACCAGCTTCGTTAACTTCGTCACGCTGTGGCATATTGACCTGATTTGGTTGCTCATTTGTGCCTTCGGCATCTTCTTCTACGTCGCCGGCGTCGTGCGGTTGCGTCGCCGCGGAGATAAGTGGCCCTGGTATCGCACCGCGCTGTGGATCTTGGGCATGCTCTTGCTCGCGTACATCACCAATGGCGGCGTGAACGTCTACGAGCGCTACCTGTTCAGCGCGCACATGTTGGCGCACATGACGCTCGGCATGATGATTCCGATTCTGCTGGTTCCGGGTGCACCGATCACGCTGGCCATGCGCGCCATCGTCAAGCGTGATGACGGCAGTCGAGGTGCCCGAGAGTGGATTCTGCTGGCGGTTCACTCTCGCTATGCGAGCATCATCTCGAACCCCATATTTGCCACGGTCAATTTTGTGGGGTCGCTGTGGCTGTTTTACTACACGCCGATTTTCCGCTGGGCGACCACCGACCATATCGGCCACGAGTGGATGATCGTGCACTTCCTGCTCGCCGGCTATCTCTTTGTGCAATCCCTCATCGGCATCGACCCGGGCGTGAATCGACTCTCGTACCCGATGCGGGTAGGGCAGCTTTTGATGACCATGACCATTCACGCATTTTTTGGCTTGACCCTGATGTCGAGCACGGGTCTCTTGCTGGCGGATTGGTTTGGCGCGATGGGACGCACCTGGGGTGTGACTCCCATGGAAGACCAATACCTCGGCGGACAGATTGCATGGAGCGTTGGCGAGATTCCAAACCTCGTTCTCATGCTCGCCATCGCGGTGCAGTGGAGTAAGAGTGAAGAGCGCGTTTCGAAGCGTCGCGACCGCAATGCCGACCGAACGGGCGACGCTGAACTCGAGGCGTACAACCGCATGCTCGCCGCCCAGGCCCAGCAGGATGCGCAGCGGCGCTCGTGAAAAAGGTCAAGCTCTCCGCACAGCAGAAGAAGCTCTTCGACCTCATCGAGTCCACAAACGAGCACGTCTTCATCACCGGCCGGGCAGGAACAGGCAAGTCCACCCTGCTGACGTACCTCACCGAAAACACGAGCAAGCAGGTGGCGGTGTGTGCCCCCACGGGAGTGGCCGCGCTGAATGTGCAGGGAACGACCATCCACTCTCTGTTCTTTTTGCCGATCGGACTCATCGGAAATCAGAGGCTCACGCACTCGCCGCAAAAGCGCAAGGTTCTGCAGGCGATTGACACACTTGTCATCGATGAGGTGTCGATGGTGAACGCCGACGTGCTTGACGGCATCGATCGCACGCTGCGCGAAACGCGGCACAGAAGGCACGAGCCTTTCGGCGGCGTACAGGTGGTCATGTTCGGTGACCCCTATCAGCTGGCCCCCGTGCCGCCACGCTCACCCGAAGAGCGGGCATATTTTGCCGACCACTACGCATCGATGTGGTTCTTCGATGCCATGGTCTGGCAGCAGACGCCGATGCGCATTGTGGAACTGACCGAGATTCACCGCCAGCGCGATGACGAGTTTAAGAGCATGCTCAACGCGGTTCGTCATGGGCAGGTCACGCCCGAGATCGGTCGAGCGCTCAACGAGGCGGGTGCACGCCCTGCTCCCTCGGGTGACATCATCACCCTAGCCACGACGAACGATCGGGTGTCATCAATCAACTCGACGCAATTGGCAAAGCTCGGAGGCGAGCTCAAAATGGCCGAGGCGAATGTTGACGGCGAATTCCCCACGGGGTGGTTTCCCGCGGATGAATCGTTGAGCCTCAAGGTCGGCGCTCAGGTGATGTTCCTGCGTAACGACAGCGATCAACGCTGGGTCAACGGCACCGTCGGTCAGGTCACACGCATCGGCAAGACCGTGCACGTCGACGTCGACGGTGAAGAGCATGAGGTGCTGCCCGCGGTGTGGGAACGCTACCGCTATGACTACGACCAAGAGACCAAGACTCTCACTCGCGAAGTCATTGCCGAGTTCACACAGTTTCCGCTCCGGCTGGCTTGGGCGGTCACGATTCATAAATCGCAGGGTCAGACCTATGAGCGTGCGGTCATCGATTTAGGAAACCGAGCCTTCGCACCGGGTCAAACGTATGTCGCTCTCAGTCGCATCACCTCCCTCGACGGGCTGTACCTGACCCGCGGGCTTCGTCCGTCAGATGTTATGGTCGACGCGGACGTCGAGCGCTTCATGTCGCAGGCGCGCATCGACGCTGGAGATGAACTCGAATCGTGACCGAGTCTGAAGAAGTGAAACCGACCAAGCGTCGCCGCTTTGCCGATTTCACCCCACTCAAGGTGTCGCCGGCGTTTGCACGCCTCTATGCCGGCACGGTACTCGGTGGCATCGGTTCCCAGATGACAATCGTCGCTGTCGGCCTGCAGATCTATGTCATCACGCACAGCACGCTCGCGGTGTCGCTCGTCGGAGGCATCGCGCTGATTCCCATGGTGTTCGCCGGGCCCATCGGTGGCATGCTCGCTGACGCGTTTGATCGCCGGCTCGTATTGCTCATTTCAACGCTCACGAACATCACCATGACGGCAGGGCTTCTCGCACTATCGATAGCCGATGTTGCGCTCATGGCCCAGGGGCAACACGTTGCTGTGTGGCCGTTCTACGTGCTCACCACGATTAACGCGATGTCGGCAACAGTTTCTGGGGCGACTCGGTCGTCGCTGATTCCGCGAATCATTCCGATCGAACTCATTCCTGCTGCGAGTGCTCTCAACGGCATGTCGATGGGCGCGCAGCTGACGCTCGGCCCCGCGCTCGCCGGTGTGATCGTGGCAACCTCCGGTTACGCCTGGGCGTTCGGCGCGGATGTTCTGCTGAGCATGGCCGGCCTGCTGGGCGTGTGGGCGCTGCCGGGCATCCCGCCGTTGTCGGATGTGACCCGACCAGGACTGAC
>JAHEGZ010000097.1 GCA_024644865.1 Aurantimicrobium sp. | reverse complement strand
GCTCATCGAACTCTCGGACTTCGTCAAGAAGTTTGAAGAGGTCTTCGAAGTAACCGCCGCCGCCCCCGTCGCCGTTGCCGCAGCACCTGCTGCTGGTGGCGCTGCTGGTGGAGCCGACGCAGCAGAAGAGAAGGACTCGTTCACGGTCGTTCTCGAGGCTGCCGGTGACAAGAAGATCCAGGTCATCAAGGAGGTCCGTGCACTCACGAACCTCGGTCTTGGTGAAGCAAAGGCACTCGTTGATGGCGCACCCGCGACCGTTCTCGAGAACGCCAACAAGGAGACCGCAGAGAAGGCTAAGGCCGTTCTCGAAGAGGCTGGCGGAACCGTCACCCTCAAGTAGTCACCGACTATTTATTCAGGGCGTCACCTTCGGGTGGCGCCCTGAATGGTTAACCGCGCGGTTGCAGAGTGACGTTGGGGAGTTCCGGTGCCGGGATTCGCCCGCCGATGTCGTCGGCGAATTCGGGGAATCGATTGCTGGCGGATTCCCAGTCGGTACGCATCGACCGAATCTCGTCGTGGCTGCGGGCAACAAAGTTCCACCACATCACGAGACGCTCCGTGAAGGGCGTTCCGCCTAGCAGGACAACTCGGGTGTCGCCGATCGCGTCGATGGTCACCGACGTTTCGCCCGGTGCGATGAATGCGAGTTCCGTCAGCCCAGCCGTGACCCCATTCACCAGCGCCTCGCCTTCGACGACGAGAACCCCGATTTCGTGGGCCGGGTCGATCGGGATGGTGATCGACGAACCAGCGGGGACAAGAACTTCCGCGCCGAACGAATCGGTGAACATCGTTGCGGGTGAAGTCGCGCCCAACAGGCTGCCGGCGAACACGGTGACCGTCGCGTCGCCGATTCGGAGGACTGGCAGTTCCGCCTCGTGTTCAAACATCGGGGTCTGATCGCGCACCGACTCGGGTAGCGCCAACCACAATTGGACAGCATGCAGTTGACCATCTGTTCTGACAGAGATCTCGGAGTGCGAAATCCCGTGACCGGCCGTCATGAAGTTGACCTGCCCCGGTTCGATCGTCTGGACCGAACCTATTGAATCGCGATGTTGCACGCGGCCCTCAAACAACCACGTCACCGTCTGCAATCCTGTGTGCGGGTGCGCGGCGACAACCATTCCATCGGTCTGGGTTGTCGGCCCGAAGTGGTCGACGAAGATCCACGCACCGATTCTGCGCAGATCACGATGGGGAACAGAACGGCGCACCGAGATGTTTGTTCGGGTCGTCAAGACGACCTCGCGAGGTACGACAATGCGCGCGCTCATCGGTGTGCGCTTCGGCGGCTTAGCTGAACCACTCGGTCGGGGGACCGACAGACACGAGAATCGTGAAGATCGCTGCGACGACCACGAGCATCGTCAGGATCAGAACGATGGGACGAGCGATGAACCAGCGGAACAAGCGGTCGAACCAGTGAGCATCGCGCGGATCGGAAGTGGCAGTGGTGCGCCAGCCACCTTCGACAAGTCCGCGACGAATTGCTGCGCGCTCAAACGGCACCGTTGCATACGGGACGACTGCAAGGGCGATTCCCCCAACGATCCGTCCCAACTTCCAGCGTTGGTTGACGCCGACCAGTGCCGCAGTGACGCCGTACCCAAGGAACACGGCACCGTGCGTGCCACCGACAACGGTGACCAGAGCCGACGGAACTTCGACGAATGTCCGTGTCAACAACGCGCCGAGCAGTAGCGTCCAGGTGACGGCTTCAGCGCTCGCAAAGAAGATGAAAAGTTTCTTGGGGGTCATGCGTCAATTCTCTCGCAAGCCAGAACCCGAGGGAAACGGGCGCGCCTCGCTGGCATAGACTAGTGAGGTTGCCTTCGGGCTTCAGGAGAATTCGCCTAGTGGCCTATGGCGCCAGCTTGGAAAGTTGGTTGGGTGCAAGCCCTCGGGGGTTCGAATCCCCCATTCTCCGCGGCGGAGCAATCCGACCGATAACTGGTTGAGACAGTTCAAAAGCCCCCGAGCGATCGGGGGCTTTGTTACTTCTGGCGCCTTAAAGGATTGACTTTAGGAGATCGTTCACTTGCTCTTCGGCAGTGTTCATCCACGGCATTCCCGTTTTATGAATTCTCAACGAAACAACGCCGTGAAGTGAAGTCCAGAGCAGTATCGCTTTGTTTGTTGATTCTGGAGTGGGCTCGCCGGTTTCTGAAAGAAGCGCTGAAAGTTCACCGATCAAGTGGAGACCCGCGCGTTGATCTGATTCCAAGACGGCTTCCTCATCGGTTGTTTCAAGGATGAGCTGGTACGCGCCGGCGTTCGAAATGCCCCATTCAACATAGGCGTGGGCCATTGCGGCGGCTTTCTCGGCGGGGGAACTCACCTTGGCCGCGGCAATTTTCAGCGCGTCTTCCATTTCCGTGAACAGACGAAGGATGACCTCTAGGAAAAGCTTCACTTGGGAATCGAAGTGACGATAAGCGGCACCAGGTGCCACTCCGGCACCAGCTGCCAAAGCCCTCATGGTGGGCGTTTTCAATGTCCGCGGTTTTGCCAGCTCAGCAACAGCGACGTCAATCAGCCTCGCTTTGAGGTTGCGTGGGTTTGCGCTTGATTTTGCCATTTGTGAACAAGCGTATACTCTAATTTTGTGAACGCTTGTTCACGAATTGGGGGTGAAGAATGACCAGGGCATCGAATATTAGTCTCGCCACGTCGCTTCTAGTCGTGGCAGGACTACTTGCCGGTTGTGTCCAGATTGACAATCCCGATTCTGAACCAATCGACATCAAAAACGTCATTCTCACGAATCTCAGTCCCGACTGCGCAGACTATTCCGCGAGTTACAAAGCAAACGTCACAGACGTGAAACGCAGCACCCCATTTGTCTCGCAGATCAAGGTGTCTGACGACGAGCGCTCGTGCACGATCATCGCGAACGACATTCCCAATTACGACTTCAACGACGATACCGCGCACTGGGCGGAACCCATTGCGACGCAAGGGCTAATCCTGACGATTCCGAGAAACCCCGAACTCGGGATGTCGACAACCGAACTCAGTTTGACGACCTACAACGCGGTTATGCTCAACGGGGTAATTCTTGATCAACTCGCGAATGGTTGCTACAAACCGGAAGACCCCGCGGCGGACCGCGACGGGAACATCGCAAACGGCTGCGGCCCTTCGGTAGAGTGGCGCTTGAACCCGATCGGCCCGGTTTCTTTCGGGACTGACTCGCACAATGGGCACACCCAGCCCGGCGGGCTCTACCACTATCACGGTAACCCGAATGCGCTCTTCGACCCCCAAGAGACAACATTCGGTTCGCCAGTAATTGGTTTCGCGGCCGATGGTTTTCCGATCTACGGAACTCATTATGTCGATCCTGATACGGGTCAACTTCTCGAGGCAAAATCGGGTTACACACTCAGGCAAGGTTCTCGACCGACCGCCTCTGGCAGTCCCGGAGGTGAATACGACGGCACATATATTCAGGACTTTGAATTCACTGGTGCGGGCACTCTTGACGAATGTAACGGGATGACTATCAACGGACACTACGGCTATTACGTGACGGATTCGTATCCCTACGTCATGGGGTGCTTTGCCGGCACTCCTGACCCCAGCTTTCTCAAGTCTCGCGAATTCGCTGGGTGGGGCATGGCCGCACTCGGCGCGTTCCTAATCCCCGTGTCAACACTCACATTCCTTCTCGTGCGACGACGTCGCGCGAAAGCCAATAGGTCCCTGTCATCAACCCTGAAATTGGAAACATCATGAAAAAAAAGATCATCGTCTCAATCGCCACACTGAGTGGAATCGTCGCACTCGGAGTGGGCGTCGCGCTGGGAATTGGCTCCACCACCGTCTCCGAATCACTGGGTGCACCGGGAATCGACATCGCCGCGTTCAAAGACGGGTCGCTGACGCAACCAATCACTGAGGAGCCCTGCACGCTCACCAACGGAGATGAAACGACCTGCTACCGAATCATCGTCACGGGTCAACCCGTCGACACAACAATTGGCCCTTTCTGTCCGGAAACCACGAGCGCTAACGCCGGAGATTCCGGCATTTGGCTTGACGGAAGCACGATTTACGATGCGGACGGACAGTTCATCCTTGATTTGAGCACAATCTATGGCGATGCGAAATGGAAGCTCTACGACGACTCAGGAAAAGTGAACATAACGGACTCGAAAGAAGCCTTTCAAGGTGCAGCGCGGCCGGATGTGCTGGAGGAATACAAATACCACTGCGTAGAGGGAAAATTTGAATGGACAAACACAGGTGAAGCGGTGCCGATTTCCGTGTTGGTTCCGGTAGATCCCGTATCAGATGGCGCGGTCACAACGACAACTGGCGCTGATCTTGGTGTCACGACGAACGGACTCGTCATTGCGGCATCCGCGCCGGTTGATGCGATTCTGGGCGCCTACACGATTGCGGCATTCGACGACTGTGGGGGACACTTCAACCCGATCGAGGGCTACCACCTACATGCATACACGGATTGTCAAGGTGCGACCTACGGTAACCAAATTGATGACCCGAATGCGGAAACGGCTCTCGTCGGTTATGCGCTCGATGGAGTCGCTGTCTTCGCACCGCTGGCTCACGACACGACGATTCAACTCGATGAATGTAATGGACGAACCACCGATAAAGACGGGTACCACTACTACGCGCAGTCGCCTGAGCTCAATCGCGTGGTGAAGTGTTTCAAGGGCCTAACCGCAGTGGATGAGTCCCAGGCGAACGGCCCAGTCGGCCCACCACCCGGAGTCTTGGCCAGCTTCATTAATCCGTCCACAATCCCTTGGGTAATTGCCGGCGGAGGTGTGTTAGTTGCCGGCGTGACGGCAGCGAGCCTTGTGATTCGCCGCCGTAAGGCAAAAAAGCGATGACAACGCGGAATAGTTTCAGGCGAAACAAATCTAGGGCGAGCCGTCCCACGCGTTTCAATAGCGCCAGCTTGGAAAGTTGGTTGGGTGCAAGCCCTCGGGGGTTCGAATCCCCCATTCTCCGCGGCGGAGCAATCCGACCGATAACTGGTTGAGACAGTTCAAAGCCCCCGAGTGATCGGGG
>JAHEGZ010000006.1 GCA_024644865.1 Aurantimicrobium sp. | reverse complement strand
CGCACGGTGCATGCCACCGGCAAGACGGTCATTCTTGTCGAGCACGTTCAGGAGGTCATCCACAGACTGGCTGAGCGTGTGGTGGTTCTGGAGTGGGGTAGCAAGCTCACTGAGGGAACACCCGCCGAGGTCTCGAAAGACCCCCGTGTTGTCGAGATCTATCTCGGAAGCGCACAGAACGAGGATGCCCTCAAGCGCGAACCCACGAAGGCCGGCGAAACCCGCCTCAAAGTTGAAGGTCTCAGCGCCGGATACGGCCCGGTCAAGGTGCTCAACGATGTTTCGTTCGACGTTGCCCAGGGTGAGATTCTCACGGTGCTCGGAGCCAACGGTGCCGGTAAGACCACGCTCGCCAAGGCTCTCGAGGGAATGGTCAAGACCCGTTCGGGAAGTGTTGTCTTCAAGGGTGGTGTCATCACCGACATGCCGACTTTCGCGCGCCAGCGATCTGGTCTCGCTCTCGTTCCTGAGGGGCGCCGACTCTTCGGTGACCTGACCGTACGTGAGAACCTGCGCCTGGGCCTCAAGTCGGAGCGCGGTTTCAAAGCCACTCACAAAGACCAGAGCCCGCTCGACACGGTTTACGAGCTCTTCCCCAAGTTGGTTGAGCTCAACGATCGCCCCGCTGGCCAGCTCTCCGGTGGCGAGCAGCAGATGGTGGCGGTTGGCCGCGCTCTCGCCGGCGAGCCCGACGTCATCATTTTCGATGAGCTTTCGCTCGGTCTGGCCCCGATTGTTGTTGACCGTCTGCTCGAGGCTGTCGTGAAGATTGCTAACTCGGGCATTTCGGTCGTGCTCATTGAGCAGAACATTCACAAGGCGATGGCTGTCGCCGACAAGATTCTCGTCCTCAAACGAGGCGAGGTTGTTTTTTCTGGAAAGCCTTCGGACTTCTCAGAAGATGAGCTTCAGCGTGCCTACCTGGGCGCGGACTGAAGTAACCACCACCAAGAGAAAAAAACAAAGGAGTATTTCTCGTGAAAAAGAAACTGCTAGTCGCAGCTGCCATCGTTGCAGCTTCGGGCCTGGCACTGTCGGGTTGTTCCGCCAGTGGCGGCGCCGGTGACGACATTGTGATTGGTACCAGCGTTCCGCTGACCGGTCCGCTCGGCACCATGGGCACCCCTGTATCGATGGGCTACCAGGCTGCTGTTGATGAAATCAACGCTGCCGGTGGTGTCGAATACGGCGGAGCCAAGCACAAGATCAAGCTCATCATCCAGGACAACGCTTCTGACCCCGCCAAGGCTGCTGCCCAGGCAAAGTCGCTCGTTCTCGACAGCAAGGCCGTTGCACTTCTCGGCCCGGTCACCCCGCCGCTCAGCATCCCTGAGGCTACGGTTGCTGACCAGCTCAAGGTTCCTTTCTTGACCTCGATTACGCCCATCCGTGCATTCGGTGGAGCTAACCCGAACTGGAACTACGCATGGGACGTCTTCTTCGACGAGCTCCAGATGACCCAGACTCAGTTCCAGGCATCTGACCTCATCAACACCAACAAGAAGGTCGTTCTCTTCACGGACACCGAAGAAGACGGTGTTGTCATGGGCAAGCTGTGGGAAGCCAACGCTCCCAAGTTCGGCTACACCATCGTGGCTCGCGAGACCTTCGCAGTCGACAACGCTAACTTCTCCAGCCAGGTTGCTGACGCAAAGGCCAAGGGCGCTGACATCGTTATCGCTCAGGTCATTCCGCCGGAGGCTATCGGCATCCTGAAGGAAATGAAGGCTCAGGGTTACGACCCCAAGGCAATCTTCATGGAGAAGGGTGGAAACACCGGTAACTTCGTCAAGATCACCGGAGGCCTCGGTCTCGGTGTCATGGCAGCTAACTGGTTCGCTGAGGGCATGGGCCTGGCGCGCGAGAAGGAGTTCATCGACACCTACGCCTCCAAGATTGGTGGCATCAACTCCGACCTCGGAATCCTGGTCTGCGGTTACTCGATCACCTACGTTCTCGCTGACGCCATCAAGGCTGCCGGTGGAACCGACCCCGCCAAGCTCAGCGCGGCAATCGGTGCTACCAACGGCGACTACGCCATTGGTCACATCCAGTTCACCGAGGGTCACTCGGCTCCGCTCAAGGTCATTCAGACCCAGTGGGACTCGAACAACAACCAGGTGATGGTGCTCAACCTCGAGGGTAAGGCTGCAACGCCGATAGTTACCCCTGAGGCCGGACTCAAGTAGTCCGCATCCAGTAATCGACAGTGAGGTACGTGTCATGGAATTTGTAAACAACGCAGTGTCGGGACTGCTGCTCGGCGGGCTGTATGCCGTCGCAGCTCTCGGGCTCTCCATCGTCTTCGGAACGATGAAGCTCGTGAACCTCGCACACGGCCAGTTACTTATTCTTGGCGCGTACCTCACTTCGATGCTTATTGGTCTCTTTGGCGGCGGCGACCCACTTCTTGTGGGTGTCGCAGCCGCAGTTCTTCTCGCTGTCTTGGTTTACCCGCTGCAGCGCTACATCATTACTCCGGTTATGGCGCAGGGCGAAGAGCCCCCGATGACCGTGACTTTCGGAATCAGCGTTGTCATCACGACACTGCTGATTATCTTCTTTACCTCCAGCCCACTCACATCGTGGACGGCCGACTACGCCACCAAAGAGTGGGAAGTATTCGGTGTGCGTATTCGAGTCATCTACTTGATCGCCACAGTGGTTGCTCTCATTTTCATTCTTGCCCTGATGTGGATTCTGAAGCGCACCGCTTTCGGTCGTCAGGTTCGGGCCGCCTCGATTGATGCCGAAGCCGCTGGCCTCGTCGGTATCGATGTCAAAAAGACTTACGCCCGCGTGATGTCGATGTCGGCATTCGTAGCAGCAATTGCCGGTGTGCTCATTGCTCTCTCATTCTCGGTTGCGCCAACGACGGGAACCGGATGGTTGCTGCGCGCCTTTACCGTGGTCGTCATCGGCGGACTCGGATCTCTTCCGGGCACACTCTTCGGCGGATTCATTGTCGGCCTCGTTGAGGCCGCCGGCGCAGCATGGGTCGGTCCCCAGTACCGAGACGTCATCGTCTTCGGTGTCTTGGTTGTGATTCTGCTCGTTCGTCCGAACGGCCTCTTCGCAAAGGTGGCGAAAGCGTGAGTAATCGCATTAAATCACTGCTGCGCTATGGCATCCCGGTTGTTATCGCTGCCGTTCTTTACTTCACTGCTCAGATTGTTGATCGCTCGCAGGCGAACGACTTTACCGGCCTTTTCTTGCTCATGACGCTGGCCATGGCCTGGAACCTCGTCGGTGGTTTCGGCGGCCAGTTCTCTCTGGGTCACTCGATCTTCGTCGGTGTGGGTAGCTATGCCACGGCCGTCATTTTGACCACGCTGGGCTGGCCGCTTATTCCTACGATGCTTGTAGCTGCGGTCATGTCTGCCCTCATCGGACTCCTGCTGGCGTATCCGTTGCTTCGCCTGCGCGGTCCCTACCTCGCCGTCGGAAGCCTCGGCATGGCCGTGGCATCGTACGGCTGGATGATCAACTGGAACTTCACCAAGGCGTCGCAGGCGTACGCTGTGCCCCCAGCTGGCCAGATCAGCCTGCAAGAGACCTACCAGTTCGCGACAATCTTGCTATTGGTGGCGGTCGTTTCGATCATTGCGCTCGTTCGCTCACCCCTGGGTCTGCGTTTGGTTGCTTTGCGCGACAACGAAGCGGGAGCCGCCAGTATCGGTGTCAAGCGTGTTCGCACGCTGCTGCCCGTCTGGGCGCTCAGTGGCCTGCTCACCGGCGCGATGGGTGCTGTGTACGCGTTGCAGAGCGGTAGCCTTACCGTAGACGCCACGTTCAACATCCAGTTCAGCCTCGACGCTGCCATCGTCTGCGTGATTGGCGGTTTGGGCACGCTGTCCGGCCCGATCATCGGCTCGTTCATTGTGTACTACTTGCGTAAGTACTCGGCTGACTTCCAGAATTATGCTCTGCTGATCGAAGCGGTGTTCCTGGTTGTCGTCGTTCGCTTCTTCCCGTCCGGCATTGTTGGACTGGTAAGCAAGGGCTACAAGGCGATCGTTTCTCGTCGCGCTGACTCATCCTCTAAGTAAGGCAGACAAGCTTGAAGAATCTAGATGACGCGGGAATTCTCACCGTCTACATTGACGGGCCGGAGCGTAACTTTCTGAACCCTGGTGTGATGCGCGGGTTGCTCGCTGAGCTGAAGGCGGCCGACTCGAACCCCGAAGTGAAGGCAATCTTGCTGACCGGCAAGGGCGACGCATTCTGTGGTGGTCTCGACCTCGCCGCGATTCGAGCCGGAGGAGACCCGGTTGAGTTTGCGGCGTGCCTGGCTGACCTGCTCAAGGAGTTTCCTCGTTTGCGCAAACCGGTAGCTGCTGCCGTAAATGGTGATGCAGTCGCGTCGGGCGGCTCAATTGTTGCCGCGGTTGACTATGCGGTGAGCCTCGACTCGGCCAAGATCGGTAGCTATGAAGTTTCGGTGGGCGTGTGGCCCATGGTTGCTCAGGTCCCGCTCATTCATCGCCTCGGCGCTCGCGCCGCGATGGAAAACGTGGGAAGCGGAAACCCGCTTACCGCTGACCGATCCTTTGAGATTGGTCTTGTTAACGCTGTCACCGACAGTGCTAACCTCATTTCGATGACCAAGTCTTGGCTCATCGACGCAACCCGTGCTGGCGCTGCAGCACACGGTCGCGTTTCTTATTACGAGCTCGCCGCGATGTCATACGACGATGCTCTCGATGCGGCGCTAGAAAAATTCGCCGCCCAATTTAGGTAGGCGAACATGGCACTCATTCGACTCGCAGAGCTCGAAGAGCTCGAAGGCACCCCCCGCGAGGTGGCCGAATCGGGCCAGGCTCAGTATGGGCAACTGCTCAACACGTGGCGGGCCATCATGAATAAGCCTGACCTCTTCGGCGCTTATCTGCCGTTTCTGCGGCAGGTCGCTGGGCCGGGTGTTCTCGACATGAAGATCAAGGATCTGTCGGCCATGTATGTCGGTTTTCTCAACCACTGCCGCTACACCGTGAGCCACCGCTCAACGTCTGGACTGAAAAATGGTGTGACGGCTGAGCAGATGGTCGCTGCCGTTGAGGGCGACTGGGATGGCTTTGACGAGCGAACGCGGGTCGCCTTGGAGTTCACGCGTGAACTGACACTTAACCCGCAAAATGTTGATTTTCAGGACTTACCTCAGGCAATTTCCCCTGATATCGTGACAAGTGTTAAGTCATTGTTTACAGACGTAGAGATTCTGGAACTATCCATGTCCATCTCGGTGTGGAACGCGCTGGCGCGTTTTCACCGGGTGATGGGCTTTGATCTCGATATGCCCGAGGCCCCCGAAGGAGTAAACCCGAAATGAGTACAGCAACCCGCGGCACGATGAGCGTTGACTGGGAACAGCGTGTCGATTTTGACCGACTGCGCGAAGAGCGCTTGGCCAAACTTCGCGCGCAGCTCGAGAAGTCAGACCTGGGTGCACTGCTCGCTTTCGACTTCGGCAACATCCGCTACATGACCGGTACCCACATCGGCACCTGGGCCATGGACAAGCTGATTCGCTTCGCGCTGATTACACGCAACAGCGATCCGATCATCTGGGACTTCGGCTCTGCGGCCAAGCACCACACGCTTCTGGCACCGTGGCTCGGCCAGACTCACATGCACAACGACGCTGACCCGCACGCTCCGCACCACGACGCGATCAAGCCTCGCACCGAGCACGGTTCGCGCGCGGGCATCTCAACACTGCGTGGCGCGTTCCCCCCAGACGCGGGCATCGCAGAAGGCGTCGCCGCAAAAATCAAGCGCGAGCTCGAGAAGTTTGGCGTCGCCAATGAGCCCCTCGGCGTAGATGTTCTTGAGTTGCCTATCCTTTTTGCCTTGCAGGCCGAGGGAATCGCGGTCGTAGATGGTCAACAGACCTTCCTTGAGGCTCGTCGAATAAAGACCGGTGATGAGATCACACTGCTCACCACTGCAGCATCGATGGTGGATGCCGCCTACGAAAACCTCTACGAGTTTCTCAAGCCTGGCGTCAAAGAGAACGAGACGGTCGGTCTGGTGGCTAAGACGCTCTACGACTTGGGTTCGGAGTACGTCGAAGGTGTTAACGCGATTTCTGGAGAGCGCTGCTCGCCGCACCCACACGTGTTTTCTGATCGACTGATTCGCCCGGGCGACCCCGCATTCTTCGACATCCTGCACAGCTTCAACGGCTACCGCACCTGCTACTACCGAACCTTCGCGGTTGGGTCGGCCAGCCCGGCTCAGGTTGACGCCTACAAGCGGGCGCGTGAATACATGGACCTGGCCATTGCCCTGGTCAAGCCCGGCGCAACCACCGCTGATATCTGTGCAGTGTGGCCCACTGCTCAAGAGTTCGGATTCCCCGACGAAGAGGCCGCCTTCGCGCTGCAGTACGGCCACGGGGTTGGTCTGTCAATTTGGGAGAAGCCCATCTTCTCGCGCCTGACTTCGTTCGATCACCCTGAAACTCTTGAAGAGGGAATGGTGTTCGCACTGGAAACCTACTGGCCATCGGCCGACGGTATCGGTGCTGCCCGTATCGAAGAGGAGGTCATCGTGACCTCCACCGGTTGCGAGGTCATCACTAAGTTCCCAGCCGAGACACTCATGGTCGCCGGCGGTCAGCGCTACTACTCGGTCAATGGTCCGTTGAACAATGTGCGCAGCTCGCAGTCACACCTCAACACCCCAGAGGGTCGTGGCGAAGTAACCGCCTAGCCAACGATCTTTTCGTAAGCACTGACCAGCAAATCGACATTCGCAATGTCGGGTGCGAGTTCTCCGGACTCCACCCGACGAGCGATATCTAGAATGGCGTCGTTGACGGGAGTTGCAACGCCCGTCTTTTCCTGCTGGGCAACGATGTAGCCGCTGAAAGCGTCGAGCTCTGCCCGCCGACCCTTGTCCCAGTCCTGCAAGACAGCAACACGAGTGTCCGGTCGCGAGAATGATTTCAGAATCGTTTCTAGGAGGTCAACGGCGTACTGGTCGTTGTCGGGGACTTCGTCTGGCGTCTTTCCCAAGACCGGAACCATCTCAACGCCCAACGCGCGGGCAGTGTTGTAGGCCTCCTTAGATGCCGCGTTCATGACGGGCCGCATACCTTCAACGGCTGCAGCTGTGAGCAACGGAACATTGAGTATGGCCGAGGGAAGCATCTCGGGAATGTTTGCGATGAGCTTCATCCACTTAGATGATCGAATGTTCGTGGAAATCTCGGTGTGGCCACCGTGAGACAGAGCCTCAGCAGCTGCCACAAGCCCCGCAGAGGCGCTGCCGTCGAGCGAGCCCACAGATAGCCAGGTTTCGGAGGGACCGTATTGGCGAACAACGACTCCGGGCGTAAACATGTTTGCGGCGATACCGAGCACCGCACCGAGTGTGCGTTGTGGCCCCACGATCTCGGAAACATCATCAATCGTCATGCCGTTTTGCAAGCCAACAACGACAGAGTTCTCGTGCAGCAAAGGCTTGATGAGTTCGGTGACCCAACGCGTGTCGTAGGTCTTCACCGAAATGAAGACAACATCAAAGACTTCCCGAAGCTCAGCCACCTCACACAAGTGAAAGGCACGGACCTGAGTGACCTGCGTCTCATCGGGAAGGTGGACCGTTAGCCCCTGGGCTTTCATTGCCTCCACGTGTGCTGGCCATTGTTCGATGAAAGTTACATCGAGCCCGGCTCGAATCATGTCTGCCCCGAGCGAGGCTCCGTTGGCGCCAGTGCCAACAACAGCAATTTTTGCGGTGGTCACGCTGCTCCCGTGTACGGAGGGACGCTAGGGGATGATGTTCTCGCCGCGGAGGCGATCGAACAAATCGGTGAACGAGCGCAGGGTCGTTTGGTACTCGAGAAAGCCCATCTCCCGACTCTTGCTCATGTCAGCGAAGGTTTCGGAAGTACGACCGAGATCGGCGTCGGTGTGCCACCACGAAGCTAGCTCGCTCGCCTTCATGTCTTTCAGGCCGTGCTTGGCAACTATGCCTGCCCAGACTTCGTCAGCATCTGCCATGCGTGGCTCGAGGGGAAGAACTTCACCGGGGTGACCGGGATTTTCAAGTCCGAAGTACGCAGCAATGGATGTCCAGAGCTGACGCCAGCGGAACACCTCACCGTTGACCGTGTTGAAGGCCTGGTTGCGCGCCTGTGGGGCCGTTGACGACCATACCGCGTGCTTGGCCATTATGCGGGCGTCGGTGACATCGGTCACACCGTTGTACTGCTCGACTGATCCGGGGAAGACGAACGGCTTGCCGGTTTCCTTGCACATGGTTGCGTATAGGGCGAGAGTCACTCCCATGTTCATGACATTTCCCAAGGCGTAACCAATCATGGTGTGCGGGCGGTGCACGGACCATGAGTAACCGTACTTTTCAGCTCCCTCGAACAGGGCGTCTTCCTGGTCGTAGTAGAAGTTCTGCCCTGGGAGACGTCCCTGCGATTCACGGAACGGAGTTTCGGCGGGGTTCTTCGCGTAGTCCTCGAACGGACCGAGGTAGTGCTTGAGCCCTGTAATGAGCAGAGCATGCTCGAGCGGAGTCTTAGCATTTACCGTGTCGAGGGTGTTAGCGAGCATGGCCTTGTTAACCAGACAGTTTTCAGCTTCGGTAGCTTGACGCGACCACGTGCAGTAGAACAAATGCGTGATGCCCAGGTCGGCGACCTTCTCGTGGAGGTCGGAAGTCTTCATTACGTCTGCGTAGATGTGATGAACGCCTTCTATTTCTTGGCCGGGCTTACGCGAGAGACCGTAAACGGTCCAGTCGTTAGCCAAGAGTTCGCGGGCGATGTTGTTACCGGTAATGCCGGTCACGCCGATAACAAGAGCTTTGCGAGGAGCAACCATGAGTGGTCCATTTCTGAGGAAAGTCAACATTCGACACGGGCGTCGTTTGATGTCACTTTACATAGTTACCACCTTCGCGCCAATAGTGAACGGAAAAACTGCTGTAAATGAGGGAAATTTGATAACGAAATGAAAACAATGTTTACTCTCACTTGACAGAAATGTTTACCTGCGTTTACCTTGACTGCAACGTCACGGATTGAATCCCCGAGCGAGAGTCACGAAGGAGTGGTTATGGGTCGCCTCGATAGCACCGCCGTTGTGGTGACTGGCGCTGGGAGTGGCATTGGCCGCGCGTTCGTCGAAGCTTTTGCCCGCGAAGGAGCCACAGTGGGTGTGCTCGATCTCGACCTGTCGGCTGCCGAGTCGGTCGTGTCTGCCATCACTGCGTCAGGTGGCTCTGCGATTGCCTTGAGTGCGGACGTCTCTCATCGCTCTCAGGTGCGCTCAGCCCTAGAAACATTCGTTGCCTCTGCAGGAAAGCTGGACGTGATCTTTAACAACGCAGGTTTCAACAAACCGATGCCTTTCATGGAAGTGACTGAAGAAAACTTCAACGCCATCATGAACGTGAATGGTCTGGGCGTTCTGATTTGCACCCAGGAAGCGGCCAAGCTCATGATTCCGCGCAAGACCGGAAAGATTGTGAACACTGCATCGGTAGCCGGACGTCAGGGCTACCCCGACTTCGCGCCATACTGCGCGAGTAAGTTTGCGGTCAATGCGTTGACTCAGGCCACTGCGCGGGCCCTCGCCGAACATGGCATCACCTGCAACTCCTTCTCTCCGGGCGTCGTAGCGACCCCGCTGTGGGTCACCCTCGACAAGGACCTCCTGGAGATGGGCGCGTCCTCCGTTCCAGGACAGGCCATTGATGATTTCTCCGCCGACATCTTGATGGGGCATCCGGCTGCACCGGAAGAGCTCGTCGGAACCGCACTGTACCTGGCATCACACGATTCTGATTACCTCACCGGCCAAACCATCATGATTGATGGCGGCAAGGTGCTCGTCTAATCCACCCGAAGGAGACCCCATGAAAGCACTGCAGTTCATGTCGCCAAACGTTTTGGCGGTTAATGACATTGACATCCCGAAAATTGCTCCGGATGAGGTTCTTCTCGCATCACGGTCGGTGGGAATCTGCCACTCCGACATCGACCTGCTCGACGGTAGGTACATCATTCCTTTTAGTTACCCGATCATTCCAGGCCACGAGTGGTCCGCAGAGGTAATCGAGGTCGGTTCCTCGGTCACCAAGTTTGGAAAAGGTGATCGAGTCGTCGGAGAATGCGTCATCGGAGTAGAGCATTTTGGTTTCAGCATCTCTGGCGCTATGGCCGAGTACTTCGTCGCTAAAGAAGCTTGGTTGCACAAGCTTCCTGACAACGTCTCATGGACGCAGGGCGCCCTGGTTGAGCCGTTTAGCTGCGGATACTACGCAACTGTTCGAGCCGACAATTTGGATGCCTCCGACACCGCTATCGTTTTCGGCGCTGGCCCGATTGGCTTGGGTGTGGTGGCCGCCTCCGCCGCTAAGGGTGTTCGGGTACTCATTGCCGAGCCCAATGCTGAGCGCGCCGCCATCGCGATGAGTCTAGGAGCCGAGGGAGTCCTCGACCCAATGAGTCCTGACTTTGTGGCTCACGCCCTTAGCGCGACCAATGGCGGCGCAACGGTCGTGTTCGAAGCAAGTGGACGCCCCGAAGCGATGGCGCTCACCCTGGAGGTTGCGGGCTTCCAGGCTCGCATCGTGCAGATTGGTATTGACGTAGGCAAGTCAGCCCCGGCAAAGCTGGGCCTGGTTCAGTCTAAGGAACTGCAGATTCGCGGAATTATCGGTTCGCCCGGGGTTTGGCCGCAGACAATTCGATTTCTTTCGCGCACGAACCTGGACCTGTCGAAATTGGTGACTTCGTCCTTTGACCTGAGTGACGCCGTAAAGGCCTTCGACACAGTTCACCACGATCGCACCCAGATCAAAGTTCACGTCACCTCTTCGGCAAAGTAGGCGGTGAATTCTCATGAAAGCAGCAGTGCTTCACGGTCCGGGTGACCTGAGGCTTGAGAACGTCTCCGACCCTCACCCGGGAGAAGGTGAAGTCCTCATTCGCGTCACGATGAATGGACTTTGTGGAACAGACGTCACTGAGTACGTCAAGGGACCGATGATGGTGCCTCTGTACTCTGCCCACCCAAACTCGGGTCACGAAGGCCCGACTGTATTGGGGCACGAGTTCATCGGGATTGTCGAGGCTGCCGGAGCGGGAGCCGAGCACCTTCTTGGTAAGCGAGTTGCATGTGGCGCAGGTGTCGCCTGTGGCGCATGCGACATGTGTTCGGCCGGACGCACCAACCTTTGCGACCACTATTACACTCTTGGTCTGAGCATTCATGGGGGTCTGGCCGAGCGGGTAGTCTCACCGGCCAATATCTGCTTCGTCATCCCTGACGAGTGCCCTGACATTGAAGCTGTGCTCGCTCAACCCCTCGCTGTGGGCTTCCACAGTGTCCACCGCGCCGGAATTAGACCTGGCGACTCGGTGGCTTTGCTCGGCTTTGGGGCAATTGGCGCGTTTGTCGGTGCGGCCCTCGAAAACCATCAGGGACGAGTCGTGGCTTTTGACATCGATCAAGATCGCCTTAACCTCGCCGGGGCTGTTGGTGTGAAGGAAACCCACCTGCTCACCCATCAAGAGGACGACGATCAACTCCGTGCGGTCTTCGCCTCCGGCTTTGATGTTGTCTTCGACACCTCGGGCGTGCGAGGAGCGATAGCGAGGGCCATCAAGCTGACTCGAACCGGCGGCACCGTTGTCATGGTCGGCCTCAACAAACAGGGCGAAGAACTTGTGCTGGCAGACGCGGTTCTTCGCGAAATCAAGATGACAACAACGGTTGCTCACGTTGCATGTTCAGACATGCCCGCAGCTCTGGAATTGCTTTCCAGAAAGCCGCTTTCACGGCTGCTCGTGGACAAAGTTGTCGGCCTCGACCGCATCGGGGTCGAGGCATTCGAGTACCTCACATCTGGAAAAGCCAAGGGAAAAGTGATTGTGGATTGTTCTCAGTCGACGTCCAGCGGGGAGGAGTACTCTGCAGTCCTGGCTCAGTCTGGATGACCTTTAGCAAATCGTTACTTTAAGTAGTTGCGTACAAGTGAACAAGACTGTGCATAATTACTTAACAGCAGTGAACACTGCCCCCCGCATTCGTCGAGTCAATGGAGAGTCGAGATCATGACTGATCAGCTTCAGCAGCGCCCGGTCCTTAAGGCCTCGCGCTTTCGCGTGTCTAAAGGGCTCGTCACAATGCTGGTGGCACTGGTCGTCCTTTTTGTGCTGAGTGGCAGCGTTGCCCCGAGTGTGTTCTCAACCAACGTGCTCTTTAGCTGGCTTGAGTTTGGTGGCGTACTCGCCATCATCGGGCTCGGACAGATGCTGGTTGTTCAGCAAGGTGGAGTAGACCTCTCGGTTCCTGGTGCTGTTTCATTGGCAATCGTCATTTCGAGTCAGGTCCCTAATGGGCAAGATTCTGGGTTGCCCCTGGCTATCATCGTCGGTCTCGCCTACGCGATCGGAGCGGGACTTCTCAACGCCTTCTTGGTTGGTTTCATCAAGCTCAACGCCATCATTGCCACACTAGGCACGAATGCACTTTTGTTCGGTGCCGTACTGATGATCTCGGGTGGAATCCCGCGTCTGTCGACGGATGCCCTGCGCAAGATTGCTGGCGGTTCGGTCAGCGGCATCCCGAACGCCTTCATTTTCGCCCTCGTTGCCCTCGCCCTTGTGTGGCTCCTGACCAAGAAGACCGTCATCGGCCGTCGCTTCGAGATGGTCGGTGCGAATGCAGCAGCGGGTAACGCGATGGGGCTACGCACCCGCACTCACATTGGTCTTTCCTACCTGTGGTCGCAGCTGCTCTACTGGCTCGCCGGATTCCTCTTGGCAGGCATTACGGCCCAGCCGACCGCCTACATGGGCATCCCGTACCTGCTTCCCTCGGTGGCCGTTGTGGTCCTTGGCGGAACCTCACTTCTCGGTGGTCGCGGATTCCCCGTCGGCACCTTCTTCGCGGCTCTCTTTCTCGGGTTCCTCGACCAGTTCGTTCTGGCCCTGGGAGTTCCCTACGCAGCTCGAACGCTTATTCAGGCCGCTGCCCTTGCTCTGGGCGTCACAATCTACACACTGAACTGGAAAAAGATGCTCGGTGGCGTGGGAAAGAAACAAAACAATTCACCACAAGCTTCCGCGGTAGGCGCGGGATAAGTTTCGGCTCATTCGCCGGAAGAGTTGGCAGCAACAGCTGCCGAATATGAAAGGAAACCAAGTGATTAGCAAGAAGAAAATTTCGCTGGTCGCACTGGCACTGGTTGCTTCGTCGGTCGCCCTCGCGGGTTGTTCGTCGGCACCTGCTGACAGTGGCTCGAGCAGCGTTGCTGGAGCTCCGGACTGGTGTGGTCCTAAGAAGATCACCCTCGGTCTGCTCGACGGCTATGGCGGAAACAGCTGGCGTCTGGTCACCACCAACGCTGGTGCAGAAGAGGTCGCAAAGTGCCCGAGCGTTACCAAGTACGAGTACGCAGACGGTCAGGGTGACACCCAGAAGTCCATCTCGGACATCCAGGGAATGGTCGGTAAGGGCGTTAACGCGCTCGTCGTCTTCCCCGACGCAGGTGAGGCAATGCTTCCCGCGCTTCGTAGCGCATTCGAAGCTGGCGTTGTCACCGTTCCCTACCGCGTCTTCCCTGGTGGAAAAGACGGCGTTGACTACACCGCGTGGGTTGGCGCTGACTTCGTAACCGACGGTCAGAACTGGGCTAACTTCGTCAAGGAGCAGTTCCCCAAGGGTGCAAACATCCTCTTCCTCTCGGGACCCAAGGGCAACAGCCAGGGAATTGACGAGCGCAAGGGCATGGAGAGTGTTCTCGGCGGTGGCAACTACAAGTTCATCGGTGAGGCCCCCTTCGAGGTAACCAACTGGGACCCCGCAAAGACCCAGCAGGTGCTGACCGCTGCAATTGCTAAGTACCCGAACATCGACGTCATCGCTTCGGACTTCGGCCCATCGCTCGTTGGTGCTCTTCCTGAGTTCAAGAAGGCCGGCAAGTCGATTCCGACCCTGGTTACCTCGGACGGAAACGTTCTCGGTTGCTTCTACCAGGACAACAAGGCAGCTAACCCCAAGTTCAACCTGATGACGGTTGCTACGGGTAACGACAACGTTCGTCTCGCTGTTCAGTACGCGGTTGCCAAGGCAACCGGAGGCAAGGTTCCGGACTCCACCCAGTTCAAGGCCCCGATGTTCGAGAACTCGGTCACCGGCCAGCCCAACCAGGTGCAGTGCCGTAAGGACCTTCCTGGTGACATCTACCTGTCGTCGCAGCTTTCGGCTGACAAGCAGGCAGCACTCATCAAGAAGTAACACCTCAGTGAGTGTGGCTCCGGATGCTCGCATCCGGAGCCACATCCACACCCCTCGACCTCAATCAGATCACCCGAATCGAGACAACAATGGCTCCCACAACGAAGACCACAACCGCGACCATGGTGTTGAGCGGAATCACCAAGCGCTTTGACGGGGTTGCCGCATTGTCTGATGTGAGCCTTGATGTTTTCCCTGGAGAGGTTCACGCCCTGCTCGGCGAAAACGGCGCCGGCAAGTCCACGCTGATGAACGTCGCCACGGGTAATTACCAGCCGGACGAGGGAATCATAAACTTTGAGGGCGATTCATACTCGACCCTGACACCCAAAATCGCCGCGCGATTGGGAATTGCGATTGTCCACCAACACCCCGCGGTGCTCCCTGACATGACCGTTTTTGAAAACCTACGCGTCGCCCTGCCCGAATCAGTTTTTGCAGACAAGAAGAATGCCAAGCAGACTGCTCGCGACCTTCTGCGCAACGTTGATCTCAATGTTGACCTCAGTGATCGTGTTGAAGACCTTTCGGTCGCCCAGTCCTACCTACTTGAGATTTCGAAGGCATTCGCGCTTTCACCCAAAGTTCTTGTTCTGGATGAGCCAACGGCCCCTCTCGACAAAGAATCTGTTGATCTTCTCTTCTCCCTGGTCGCAAAGGTCAAGGCGGCAGGAACCGCAATCATTTACATCACGCACCGGTTGGCCGAGGTCCGTCTCTTGGCCGACCGAGTGACCGTTCTTCGTGACGGTCGCGTTCGCGGCGTTTCGACGCTAGATGCGGTCACCGATAAGGAACTGCTGAGCATGATTATCGGGCGTGAGTTGGCTTCGACCTTCCCGCCGAAGGTAAATGCTGTTGAGAACGACGTCTACTTGACCCTCGAGAACTTCTCCGGCTCGGGCTTCTCAAATGTCAATGTGCAAACTCGACGAGGCGAGATTCTTGGAGTTGCCGGAGTCGTTGGTAACGGCCAGTCCGATCTCATGCGCACTCTCGCCGGCCTCAACGCCCACACGGGCGTCGTGTCCATCGGCGGCACGGCCCAGTCCAAGCGAGATTTGATTCACCACGTTGCCCACCTTCCTGCCAACCGTATTCACGAGGGTCTTGCGATGACTCTTTCGGTGCAAGAGAACGCAGCGATCTCGGCCCTCAAGAAGTTCCGTATTGGACCATTTATCAGCGCCCGTAAGGAACGTCGCTCGGTTCTTGAGCAACTTCAGGAACTTGAAGTCAAGGCGCCTTCGGCTGATGCAAACGTTTCGGCGCTCTCCGGCGGAAACCAGCAAAAAGTCGTCATGGCGCGCGCAATTCTTTCGTCGCCTGAGCTCGTCGTCGCTGATGAGCCAACTCAGGGTGTTGACGTCGGCGCTCGTGCAGAAATCTATCGACTGCTGCGTGAAATTGCAGACTCTGGCGTTCCCGTTGTCGTCAACTCATCGGATGCAAAAGAGCTCGAGGGTTTGTGCGACCGGGTGATTGTGATGTCCCGGGGCCAGGTTGTCGCCGAGCTCGCCGGTGCCGACAACAATGAAACCAATATCGTCACCTCGGCGATCACTGCCACCGCTCATGGGGAGTCTGCTTCGACCGAAGCTGACGCGCCCAAGCGCAGCTCTCGATTCCGTAGATTCTTGACTGGTGACTACTCGCCCACCCTCCTCATTGCAGCTGTCATGGTGGTGCTGGCTGGGTACATCCTGACCCAGAACCCGAACTACCTGAACGCGTTCAATATCAATTCGATTTTGATGTTGTCTACGGCGCTTGGATTCATTGCAGTAGGGCAGACGTTTGCATTGCTCATTGGCGGAATTGATCTCTCGGTGGGTCCGCTCGCGGGTCTTTCGGTTGTCGTAGCATCCTTCTTCATAAATGATGGCAGTCCGGTGATGAGCATCGTCATCGGTTTCATCCTGATGCTTGCCACGTCTCTCATTGTGGGATTCATCAACGGCGGACTTATGCGGTGGGCCGGGTTCACCGCAATTGCGGCAACCCTTGTCACCTACATTGCAGTGCAGGGTGTCAGCTTTCTCCTGCGCGATGCGCCTGATGGGTACATCAACCAATCGATTACGAGTGCGATCAAGTTCAAGCTCGGACCAGTCCCCGTGGCCTTCCTCTTTTTGGTTCTCGTGGTCATCTTCCTCGAGCGTGGCCTGCGTAACAGCCGATGGGGCCTCAGCTTGCGAGCTGCCGGATCGAACGCTGAATCTGCCCGTCGAGTAGGTGTCAACGTCAAGAAGACAAACATGCTTGCGTATCTTGCGAGCTCCACCATGGTCTTCTTCGGAGCAGTCATCCTGCTAGCTCAGCTAGGTGTCGGCGACCCGGCTCAGGGAGTGAGCTACACGCTTTCGAGCATCACGGCCGTTGTGCTGGGAGGAACGAGCTTGCTAGGTGGACGAGGAACGTTCGTCGGAACAATCGTCGGTGGCATCCTGCTGATTCAGGTCATGAACGCGATTGTTTTCCTGGGCCTGACCGAAATGTGGCAGTACGGCTTCCAGGGCATCCTGATTCTTATCGCCGCCATCGTTTATTCCGTCATCCGCAGTCGTCAAAAGAAAGAGGCGTAGCCAATGAAAGCTGCTCGCTACCACGGCAAGAGTGATATCCGAATCGAGGACATCCCTGTACCTCAAATCAAGGCACCAGATGATGTTCTCGTTCAGCCGTTCTACTGCGGTATCTGCGGAACAGATCTTCACGAATATGCCGTCGGCCCTATCGTCACACCGGTGCACCCCCACCCTCAGACGGGAGTTACTCTTCCCCAGACGTTCGGCCACGAGTTCTCGGCCCGCGTAGTCGAGGTCGGCAGTGCTGTTCGCGATGTCAAAGTCGGCGATCGTGTTGCCATCATGCCTGCCATCATCTGTGGTCGTTGCGAGGAATGTCGAACGGGCCGCGGGCACCTATGCCGACTCTTCGCATGCACAGGCCTGAGCGCTGAAACGGGTGGTCTCGGAGATTTTGCTGTCGTTAAGGAGTATCAGGTTGCCGTGCTGCCTGACGAGGTCAGTGACATCGCAGGCGCGGTCATCGAGCCAGGAGCTGTAGCTGCTTATGGGGTTGACCGCGTGGGTGTTGGAGGAGGCGACCTGGTTCTCGTGACCGGAGCCGGCCCCATTGGCTTGCTTTCAGCTTTGTACGCGAGCGCCCTCGGAGCATCGCAGGTGGTTATTTCTGAACCCAATGAAGCTCGTGCTGCATTTGCCCGCACTCTGGGGCTCGGAGCGGTTGTAGACCCGCGAGACGAAAACATCGCCGAGATCATGGCCGATATCACTCGAGGTGACGGATTCAACGTTTCAATCGAATGCTCCGGAACATCTGCGGGACTCGCGGCCGGAATCGACTACACAAAGCGCTCGGGCAAAATTGCGCAAACAGGTTTGCACACGAAGCCGGCCACATTCGACGCAATGAAACTTTCTGAGAAGGACCTCTCGATCGTCGGAAACTGGTGCTACCGAGTAACGGACTGGCCCCGCATTATTCGACTCGTGGCAACAGGCCGTTACCCGGTCGACAAGATTGTCAGCTCCATTATCGACATTGACGATGTTGTTCCAAAGGGCTTCGATGTTCTCATCGACCCGAACGGCGACCAGATGAAGGTTCTCGTTAAGGTTTCCTAAAACCACTAAAAGGCTCGAGGGCAGCGAATCCCTCGAGCCTTTTAGTTTGTCGGTTTTCGCTCTAGAGCAGAGTCGCGAGAGCGGGGCGTGTGCGCAAGTACTCAGCAATGCCCGCAGCACGGGCATCCGCCTCGTAGTAGGCGACCTCCACGAGCTCGAGCGGAATTCCGTCGGGATCGTGGAAATAGACCCAGCGCCAACCAGCGAGAACTCCTTCGTCAACAACGTTGGGCTCCGAGTAGAACTCGATGCCCTTGGCCGTGAGTTCGGCAAATGCCTCTTCGACATTCTCGACCTCGAATGCCACGTGCATGGCGCCCAGGTAGTTCTGTTGAATAGGCGTGTTGTTGTCGGCAGGGCGATTCGCGTACTCGATGAGTTCTAAGGTTGAGTGGTTTCCGACCGACAGGGAGACCTGACGAAGTTTCGCACCGGGCACGTTCACGCCCTTCTCCAATTCGGGACCTTCAAACCAGGGACTGGGCTCGTTGGAGAACGGGAGGCCGAGGAGATCGTGATAAAAGTAAATCGAACGGTCGAGGTTCGTCACGATGATCGCAGTGTGGTGAATCTTTGACAGTTTGAGTGCCATAGGAGAGCTCCTTTTCGACGTCATTGGCGAAGCTAAACAGTGTTCATTTTGGTAACAATTTATGTTTAGTCCTACTTAACAAGCGTAGCGGTGCAGTATTCTGGTGGCTAGACCTAATAAGCAAGCGCTGAACGATTAAAGAGAGTTTGGTGGCATCACTGTGAATAAAAACATCGGGGAACGCCTGCGCGAATGTCGCATCGAGGCCGGGATGTCACTTCGTGAACTTGCCCGCGAAGCAAACGTCTCGCCGTCGTTCCTGAGCCAAATCGAAAATGGTAAGTCTCAACCTTCCGTTGCGACACTCTTCAGCCTGGTCACGCTTTTAGGGGCCGAATTAAACTCCTTCTTCAATGAGGAACCGGAGTCGGCTACCTCAACGACGGAACGTCGTGCAGGCGCGGCGCGAGCAGCGGGTGAAAACCTCCTCGTCAGTGACGAATTCGACTATGCCCGTCCGTGGGCTAATTCGGTATTCGCAAACCGAGTTTCCATCGTGCACCCTGATCATCGGTCTCGCATTGATGTCGGTCAAGGGATTTCATGGGAACGCTTGGCGGCAACTCCCGAGTCGTCGGTGAACTTTATGCTGCTTAACTACGCGCCGGGCGCGACTTCCACCCCTGACGGTCAGCCGGTGGTGCACCCCGGGTATGAGTACGGCTACATCATTGAGGGCGAGCTCGAAATAACCGTTGGCGACGAGACCTTCGTGATCGGCGCCAATCAATCCGTCGGTTTTGACTGCACAATCCCTCACGTTTTTCACAATCCCGGCAAGGTCCCGATGAAGGGCGTCTGGCTCATCCACGGACCACACGACGGATCGGGTCACTAGTCACCTTCCCGGCAGTTCGAGCTGTCTACGGTTAGGTACCCTCGACCTCGAACACCTCGGGGTGCTTCTCGAGTTCCCGGCGAGTGCGCTGGATGTGCCCGGTGAGCGTGCGCTCTGCGTCTTCGGCATCGCCACGCACGATGGCATCGAAAAGCAGGCGGTGCTCGAGATGGGTCACATCAAGGCTGGTTCCGCGCACCATCTCCGAATAGGCCCTGCGGTAGTGCTGAGTCGTGTTCCACAGGCGGTGGATGATCTCAGCAAGCGTTCCGTTCGGGGCGGCCGAATAGGCAAGCAAGTGAAACTCGCGGTCGAGCTTCATGAAAGAAGCAACATCCGTGCTCGACTCCATGGCTGCGGTGAGCTCGCTGAGGCGTTCAACGTTTGCCGCCGTGAGGTGCGGCATGCTCTCGCGAAGGAGCAACGGCTCGATGCGCTCTCGAATGAGGTACTGCTCGATGCACTCGGCCTGAGACAGGCTCGACACCCACGCTCCGGTGTTCGAAACCATGGTGACGAGACCGTCAGTGACCAGGATGCGCAACGCCTCACGCACCGGAATGCGACTTGCACCGAACTCCTCGGCCAGCTCTTCCTGACGAATGCGCTCACCGGGCGCCATGGCGCCCGAGAGAATCTGCTCGCGCAGGGCGTCAGCGATGCGAGTGCTGACGACAGTGGTGGGTGCTTCCATGAAAACGCGCTTCGATGAGGAGGGTCAGGGGCCAGACAAAGGACGACTATCTTGCGGGATTGGCCGGATGCCACAAGAGTACCGGTGCATCCGACTCGTACGTTTTTCCGCTGGGGTAGCTGACAAGCTCGAACTGCATGCCCCAGGGGCTCAGGAAGTAGACCCAGCGCTGACCGGCCGAGGCCGCCGAGCTTGCCGTTGGTTCGCCAAGAATTTTGACGCCGTGGCCGCGCAGGTAGTCAATGGCTGAGTCGAGGTCATCGACATAGAACGCGATGTGGTGACCGCCGACATCGCTGTTTCGCGGGGGAGTCGCGTTTTGCTCGGGTGCCTCATACTCAAACACCTCGAAGTTCGGACCGAAGTGGCAGCGATAGAACCGCAAGCGACGAATGACACTACGGGGGTCAACATTGAGGTGCTCGGCAAACCAATTGTCGTCACGCACCCATGGGCCGAGCTCGTAGACGAACTCGCATCCGATCACGTTTACGAAGAAGTCGTGCGCCTGATCCATGTCGGGCACGGTGAAGCCGATGTGTTCGGCTCCGCGAAGTCCGGGGATGCCACTCATGCCTGCCTGCTCTCGTCTCAAATGACTCTTGTATCCAATATTAAGGTAACTACGGCAATTATTGCCACAAAATAGTGAAATTGGCTTGCGATTGGATACATTCAACGCGTACGCTGGAGAAATGCGCTTACGCCGCAGTGACAAAGGAGTACACACCGTGCCTGTCGAAAAGAAACTTGAAGCCGGATCACCGTGGGTCGAACTGACGACCACCGACGCCGACTGGAAAGCCGCCGACCCACAGCTGCTCATGAACATGCTGGGCCAGATGCACCTCATTCGTGCGTTCGAAGAGTCTGTGCTCGAGCTTGCCGGTGAGGGGCTCGTGCACGGCCCGGCACACTCGAGCATCGGCCAAGAGGGTGGAGCTGTCGGTAGCGCGGTCGCGCTGCGCGCATCCGATGCCGTGAATGGCACCCACCGAGGTCACCACCAGTTCTTGGCGAAGGCACTGGGCTACGTGGCTCCCGAGGGATTCAACGCCGGTGCTCTCGTAACCGAGCGTGTACAGGCGATGCTGCAGCGCACGCTCGCCGAGATTCTTGGACTCGAGCAAGGTTACTCGCGCGGCCGTGGCGGATCGATGCACCTCCAGTGGCTTGAGGCCGGTGCTCTGGGTACCAACGCGATTGTGGGTGGCGGCGTTCCCCTGGCCGCCGGAAACGCGTGGTCGCAGAAGCACGCCGGAACCACCGACATCTCGGTGACCTACTTCGGCGACGGCGCCACGAACATTGGCTCGGTGCTCGAGACCATGAACCTCGCCTCTGCCTGGCATCTGCCCTTGTGCTTCTTTATTGAAAACAACCTCTACGCGGTTTCGACTCGCATTGATGAGGTCACCAACGAGCCACGTCTCTCGGCCCGTGCGCTTGGCTTCAACTTCCCGTCGTGGCGTGTTGACGGAATGGACCCGCTCGCCGTTCACCTGGCCATGCAGCAGGCGACTGACTACATGCGCGCCGGCAACGGACCGGCACTCGTCGAGGCCGAGGTTTACCGTTACTTCCACCAGAACGGCCCCTACCCGGGAAGCGCATTCGGCTACCGTCCGAAAGACGAAGAGAAGGCGTGGCGTGAGCGCGACCCACTGCTGCGAGTCGCCACCGAGATGATCAAGCTTGGCCTGATTGACCAGGCGGGCGTTGACTCGGTTCGTGCGCAGGCGCAGGCCGCCATGAAGCTAGCTGTTGACCAGTTGGTTGAAGCAGACCCGGATGCCGCTGCCGGTGTTCGACGCATCCGACCAGAGCTCTGGCCCAACGCCAGTTTTGTCGATGAGGGAATTCGCGGAGACGCCAGCGAACTCGCCGCCGGTCACAACCTCGAGGAGTCGACGTACACCGGTGCGCTCGTTGAGGTAAAGCTCGTCGACGCTGTCGCCGTCGTCATGGATCACCGTATGAGCCTCAGTGATGAGATCGTCGTGATGGGTGAAGACATTCACCGTCTCAAGGGCGGAACGAACGGGGCGACCAAGGGCTTGGCTGAGAAGTACCCCGGTCGCATTCTGGGAACACCCATCAGCGAGAACGCCTTCGCCGGTCTGAGTTGTGGCATCGCGACCGACGGTCGCTTCCGCCCCGTGGTCGAGTTCATGTACCCCGACTTCATGTGGGTTGCCGCCGATCAGGTGTTCAACCAGATCGGTAAGGCGCGCCACATGTTCGGCGGCACGAACCCTGTTCCGCTGGTCTTGCGCACAAAGGTCGCGATGGGCTCGGGCTATGGCTCACAGCACCTCATGGACCCTGCCGGAATCATGGCCACCAACCCCGGGTGGCGCATTGTTGCCGCATCCTCTGCTTTTGACTACGTGGGACTGATGAATGCAGCGCTCACGCTGAACGACCCGGTCATCATGATCGAGCACATGGATCTCTACGGCATCGACGGCAAGATCCCGGCCGACGACCTCGACTACCAGATCGAGTTTGGCAAGGCCGCGATCAGGCGCGCCGGAAACGACGTGACGGTGCTGACCTACCTCTCGATGGTCCACCACAGCGCCGAGGCCATTGAGCAAACCGGCATTGACGCCGAGCTCATTGACCTGCGCTGGCTCGACAAGGCAAGTATCGACTGGAAAACCATCGGCGAGAGCATCAAGAAGACGAATAACGTGCTCATCGTCGAACAGGGTGCCAAGGGAACGTCTTACGGCGGGTGGCTCTCTGACGAGATTCAGCGTCGATACTTCGACTACTTGGATCAGCCGGTTCAGCGCGTTACCGGTGGTGAGGCTGCCCCCAGCATCTCCAAGGTTCTCGAGCGTGCCGCCATCGCCAAGACCGAAGAGGTCGTCGAGGGCCTGGAGCGCACCATGGCCAACGTTCGTGGAGGTAACTGATCATGGCTACCGTCGTTCGCATGCCCAGCGTTTTGGCTGGGGCCAGTGAAGCCGCCATCAATAAGTGGCTGGTCGCCGAGGGCGGCGTTGTGATTGTGGGTGAACCCTTCGCTGAGCTCGAAACCGAAAAGGCCGTTGTGGAGTACAACGCCGAAATCGGCGGAATCCTTGGACGAATCGTCACTCCTGAAGGCAAGGTCGCCAAAATAGGTGAGCCCATCGCCGTGGTGATTTCTGAGGGTGAGACCTCGGCTGACATCGACGCTGCACTCGGGGCGGATGCACATGCCGCCGTCCCCGTCACCGCCGCTGCACCTGCCGCGGTCGTTGAAAAGACGAAGGTGGTTGAGCCTGTCGAAACCATTGGGGCTGGTCGACTTTTTGCCTCACCCCTGGCTCGCAAGTTGGCTCGTGAACGCGGGCTCGACCTCTCCGCGGTCAGTGGCACCGGCCCTGGCGGACGGATCGTGCGCCGAGATCTGGACAGCGCTCCGGTGGCTTCGATACGGCCTACGGCCTACTCAGCTAGCGAGAGCGGCCCAGCCAGCGAACCTATTTTGGTGCCGCACTCGGGAATGCGTAAAGCCATTGCTCGTCGCCTGACTGAGAGCAAAACCACCGTTCCGCACTTCTATGTGACCGCAGAGTGCCGGGTCGACAACCTGTTTGCCTTGCGCGCGCAGGTCAACTCGATTCCGGGTACCAAGGTCTCGGTCAACGATTTCGTCGTGATGGCTGTGGCCAAGGCATTTGTGGATGTGCCCGAAGCCAACGTCACCTGGACCGACGAGGGAATGCTCAAGCACTCCAGCGTTGACATCTCGATTGCGGTGTCGACCGAGGGTGGACTTCTCACCCCCGTCTTGCGCAACGTGGCGAACAAGAGCTTGACCGAAATCTCGGCCGAGATTGCCGACATGGCGGCTCGCGCTCGTGACAAGAAGATCAAGCAGGATGAGCTCGAGGGGGGTGCATTCTCAATATCGAACCTGGGCATGTACGGAACGCTCGAGTTTGCCGCCATCTTGAACCCGCCGCAGTCGGGCATCCTCGCTGTTGGTGCAGCGAAAGATCAGCCCGTTGTCGTCGACGGACAACTCACCGTCGGTAAGGTCATGCGCGTTACGCTTTCTGCAGACCACCGTGCGGTCGACGGTGCGCTCGCAGCCCAGTGGCTCGCGGCGTTCCAGAACCGGATCGAAAACCCCATCACCCTGTTCGTGTAGAGCGGGCCTGACCAAAGGAATACCATGAACAGCACTGTCGGATGGGTCGGCGTCGGCAAGATGGGCGAAGCCATGGTCGAGCGCTTGCTCGATGCAGGCATCGCGGTAGAGATGTGGAATCGCACGCCTGAGAAGTGCGCCGCGCTGGTTGAGCGTGGTGGCGTTGTGGTCGCCTCGCCTGCTGAGGCTGCTGCTCACGAGGTTGTGTTCTCGATGATGCTTGATGACAAGGCGCTGCTCGACATGTCGACCCGTGCCGACGGAATTCTGGCCGGCACCGCAAAGGTCTGGGTTGACTGCTCGAGTGTTAGCCCCGGCGTCGCGACCGAGGTTGCCGAGGCTGCTGCCGCTCGTGGCGTTGCGTTCGTGAACGCTCCCGTGAGCGGAAACCCGGGGTCGGTGCGTTCGGGCAAGCTCATTTTTGCCGCATCCGGCGACTCGGCCGCCATCGAGACCGCTCGCCCGTATTTTGAGGCGATTGGCCGCGCCGTGCACAGCGTGGGGGATGCCCAACAGGCCGCCGTCGTCAAGATATGCACGAACGCCGTACTGAGCGTCGTGCTCGACAGTCTGGCCGAGGTGCTCGTGCTGGGAGAAAAATCTGGCGTCAAGCGCGGCGATCTGCTGAATTTCATCAACGACAGTGCAATCGGCTCGCCGTTCACGTCTTATAAATCGGGCGCTCTTGTCGGCTTGGATTTCACGCCAACCTTCACGCCTGACGCTCAGCGCAAGGATTTGCGCCTGGCGTTGTCGTTGGCTGAAGTGACCGGCACTTCGATGCCCATCGTGCGTCAGACTGAATCCGAGGTAAACCGTCTCGTTGAGTCGGGCATTGGCGAGGGCAAAGACTTCGCTGCGATGCTGCTGCAGGTTGCCGCTGATTCGTCACTGGCCCTTGGAATCGAAAACTAGGACACGAAGGATAGGTCGCATGGTCCCCATCTCAGAGGCAGATCTTCTCGCCAAAGTTCCCACCGGCCTGTACATCAATGGCAAGTGGGAGGCTGGCTCGACCGGCAAGACCATCCCGGTGCATGACCCTTCGACCGGCGCGGTGCTGGCGAACATCGCTGACGCGTCACCCGAAGACGGAATTCGTGCACTCGACGCTGCCGTAGCCGTCAAAGACACCTGGGCCGCCACCCCTCCGCGCGTGCGTGGCGAACTGCTGCGCAAGGCGTTTGATCGGGTGCAGGAGCTCAAAGACGAATTCGCGCTCTTGATGACGCTCGAGATGGGCAAGCCACTTGCTGAGGCCATGGGCGAGGTCATGTACGGCAGCGAGTTCTTGCGTTGGTTCTCAGAAGAGGCCGTGCGCATCACCGGCCGGTACGGTATCAACCCCGAAGGCAGCGGTCGCGCGATCGTGTCGTACCTGCCCGTCGGACCCTGCTACCTGGTGACCCCGTGGAACTTTCCGCTGGCGATGGCTACGCGCAAGATTGGCCCCGCGATTGCAGCTGGCTGCACGGTGGTCATCAAGCCGGCAACTCTGACTCCGCTCACCACCCTGTACTTTGTCAAGATCCTTGAAGAGGTGGGAGTGCCCGCGGGCGTGGTCAATGTGGTCACCAGCTCGAGCGCATCCGCTCTGTCGACCCCGATCATCGCTGACCCGCGTCTGCGCAAGCTCTCGTTCACCGGCTCGACCTCGGTGGGCATCGCTCTGATGAAGCAGGCGGCCGACAACGTGCTGCGCACGTCGATGGAGCTCGGCGGCAATGCCCCGTTCGTCGTGTTCGAAGACGCAGACCTCGACAAGGCGGTTGAGGGTGCCATGGCAGCTAAGTTCCGCAACATTGGTCAGGCCTGCACCGGCGCAAACCGCTTTATCGTGCATGCGGATGTTGCCGAGGCGTTCACCGCAAAGGTCACCGAAAGAGTCAAGGCCATGAAGATCGGTCGCGGAACCGAAGAGGGCATCACCATCGGACCGCTCATCGACGACCGCGCCGTTGCCAAGTGCGACGAACTAGTTTCTGAGGCAGTCTCGCGCGGTGCCGTGGTTACCACCGGCGGCAAGGCACTCGATGGTGCCGGCTCGTTCTACGAGCCCACCGTGGTCACCAATGTGCAGCCCGGCAGCAACATTCTCACTGATGAAATCTTTGGCCCGGTTCTCTCGATCATCACGTTCACTGACGAAGAAGAAGCGATTCGCCTGGCTAATGACACCGAATACGGCCTTGCGTCCTACGTCTTCACCAAGGATCTCGCGCGCGGCCAGCGCCTCATCGAGCGCCTGGAGGCGGGCATGATGGGTTTGAACGTCGGCGTGATGTCGAACGCGTCAGCTCCGTTCGGTGGCATCAAGATGTCGGGCCTCGGTCGCGAGGGCGGATTCGAGGGTATTCACGAGTACCTGTCGCCCAAATACACGATGACGCCCAACCCATTCGCCTAGGGGCCTTCGTCGAGATGGTTGAATAGTGGAGTGACTAGTCAATCCACACCTGAAATTCAATTCAAGACTCGCAAGTGGGTGCGCCCCGAAGACCTGAATGCCAATGGCACCCTCTTCGGTGGCAGCCTGCTGAAGTGGATTGACGAAGAGGCAACCATTTATGCGATCGTGCAGATGGGCAATCGTCGCGTCGTAACGAAGCTGATGTCTGAGATCAACTTTGTGGCTTCAGCCAGGCAGGGCGACATCATCGAGATGGGTCTGATTGCGACGCACTGGGGCCGCACATCCCTCACCATGCGCTGCGAGGTGCGCAACATGGTGACGCGCACGAACATTCTCACGGTCGACAAAATCGTCTTCGTGAACCTGGGCGAGGATGGCCGCCCGGAGCCTCACGGTTACACCGACGTCACCCGGTCTCGCGACCGGTTCGACCTTGCCCACTATTAGGGAGTGATTTCGACAAGCTCAATCACCTCTGGCGAACTATTAGACCAAGAGCTGGTGCTTGGCGAGGTCTCGGTAGAGCGGCGTGCTCTTGACGAGCTCCGAGTGCGTTCCGGAGCCGATGATTTGACCCCCGTCGAGCACCACGATTTGGTCACAGTCGACAACTGTTGAGAGCCGGTGCGCGATGATCAACAGCGTGCGGTCAACGGCCACCTTGTCGATGGCCTCGCGCATGAGCTGCTCGTTGGCGCCGTCGAGGCTGGAGGTGGACTCATCCAGCAGCAAGATCGGGGGAGCGGCCAGCAGCGCACGCGCGATGGCGAGGCGTTGACGCTCACCGCCGGAGAGCATGATGCCGTCTTCGCCCACCGGCGCATCCAGGCCGAGCGGGTTTCGGTCGAGAACACCGCCGAGGTTCACGTGGTGCAGCACCTCGATGCAGTCGGCGTCGGTGGCGTTGGGGGCGCTCAACAGCAGGTTGTCACGCAGGGTGCCGGCGAGCACCGGGGCGTCCTGTTCGACATAGCCAATTTGGTGGCGAAGGTCTTGGCGATCGAGTGCCCGCAGGTCAACTCCGCCGAGACGAATCACACCCGATGCCGGGTCGTAGAAGCGTTCGATGAGGTTGAGCATGGTTGATTTGCCAGAACCGCTCGGGCCAACCAAGGCAGTGCGCTGACCGTGCTTGATGGCGAACGAGACACCGTTCAGGATGATGGGCGCGGGTTCGGTATCTTCTGGTCTCGATACGTCGATTTCATCGACTACTCGACCGGCGACAGACCGGCGACTGGGGTCCTTCGGGTCTTTGGTCGACTCGTCGTCTTCGACCGGCTTCTTGGCCAGCGGGTATGAGAACACGACGTCGTCGAACTCCAGGGCGATGTCAGAGTCGTGCAGGGCCTTCTTGGCCATGTCGCCCGCACCGGCTAGCGGCATGACCTCGCGGTCGTTCTCACCCTCGCTCGGCAACGCGATGATTTCTTGAATGCGGCCGAGTGCGCCAAGCGCTGAGTTCACCGAAGTGATGGCACCAAACGCCTGACCCAGCGGCATGATCATCATGAACAAAAACAGAATGAATGACACAAGTGACGCGACGGTAATTGCACCCGAGGCCACACGGAATCCGCCAACGCCCAAGACGGTCAAGAAAGCGACCTGCATGGCGATGCCGGCAACGGGCACAACCAAGGCTGAAATCTTGGCGACTTTGACACCCATGCGCCAGGCGCCTTTGGCCTCGTCTTCGACGGTGGCAATCTCACGTTCGGTGGCGTTGGATGCACGAACCGTGCGTACCGAGCTAATAGCCCGCTCGACCGAAGCCGCCAGCTCGCCCACCTTCGCCTGCGCCTTGCGGCTGGCCACCCGAATGCGGCGAGACAGGATCGTCACGACCGTAACGGCAACGAAAACAACGAATACCGTGAGTCCGAGCAGAACCGGGTCGATGATTGCCATCGCAATGATGGCTCCGACGAAGGTCAGCGAACCACCGATGGCTTCGACCAAGCCCTGGGTCAGGACGGCGCGCAGCAGGGTGGTGTCGGAGCCCACACGAGAGACCAGGTCGCCGGTACGACGGGTGTCGAATTCCGAGATCGGCAGGTTGAGCATCCGTCGCACCAACTGGCGACGCGACGAGAGAACAACGCCCTCGCCGGTGCGTTGCAGAAGGTAGTGCTGAAATCCCGAGATGAGTGCCGAGGCGACGACCAGCCCGATGAGCACGTAGAGAATGATGCCGAGGTCTTTCTCAGCACCAACTCGGGAGATGACCTGGCTGACGAGGAGGGGTTGAGCGAGCGAGGCGGCCGCCCCCATCACACTCAGGACGATGACGAATGACAGTACCTTTTTGTGCTCGAGAAGATAGGGCATGAGCTGCCCGAAGGTTGCCTTCTTGCCACCCTTTTCGGTCGCCGAACCGCGGGAGCCGCGACCGCGGCCCATTCCCATGCTCACGGGCTAGTTGACCATCGCAGAAGTCACACCCAGAACGATGTTCACGAGTGTGAGGCCACCGATGGCCCACAGCGCGACCGAGGGGGCGGGCTTCTTGTTTCGTAGAACAAAGGCGATGACCCATACCGCGAGAGCGATGAGCAGCTTGATGCCAATGACCGCATTGTTGACGTTCTCATCGGGGATTGCGCCGGAAGAATAGATGCCGACCAAGGCGATGCCCGTAATGAGCTGGAGAAGAGCGCCGTCGAGGTAACCGCGTACGATGATGCCCTCGCCCTTGATGATTGGCTTGAGGTTCACCAGGAAGGCACCGAAGAGGTAGGCCATTCCGACGAGGTGCAGGATGATCAGAATCGTCGCGAGAATTTGCATAATTTGAGCCTACGCCTTCTTGATTTCGCGAATGGTGAGAGCGGCCTGAATGGCAGCGACGGCTGCCTCTTCGCCTTTGTCTTCTTTTGAGCCAGGCAGGCCAGCACGGTCGAGACCCTGCTGTTCGTCATCGAGGGTGAGAACGCCAAAGCCCACCGGCTTGCCCGTGTCGAGGGCGACGCGCAGCAGACCCTGAGTCGCGGCATCCGAGACGAATTCAAAGTGCGGTGTGCCACCGCGAATGATGACGCCGAGGGCAACCACGGCGTCTGCACCATTTTCGAGCACTGCCTTGCTGACAACGGGGAGTTCGAACGACCCCGCGACTCGAACGACCGAGTAAGTGGCGCCGGCAGCTTCAAGGGTGCGAACAGCGCTGGCGACCATGGCTTCGGAAATCACTTCGTGCCACTGACCGGCAACGACAACGATGTTGAGCCCGGATGCGTCGACCGAGATGTGGGCGGTGGGTGAGCCGTGTCCGCTCATGCGTTGCTCACTTTCTTGAGGGTGTTGACGGCTTCGAGCACGGGAATGCTGCCCGGAATCTTGTGACCCATGCGGTCACGCTTGGCATCGAGATACCCGGTGTTGAACTCTCCAACACCAACGAGCAACGGCTCGAGCCCGGTAACCGGGATGCCGTACTTCTCGAGCTGACGAGCTTTTTCGGGGTTATTGCTCAAAAGACGAACGGTCTTAACGCCCAGGTCATCGAGCATGCGAGCTGCCGCAACGTAGTCACGAGCATCGGCGGGGAAGCCGAGCGCGAGGTTTGCATCGAGCGTGTCGAGGCCTGCCTCTTGCAGCTTGTATGCCTTGAACTTGTTGACCAGCCCGATGCCGCGACCTTCGTGTCCGCGCATGTAGAGCACGATTCCACCCTCGCGCACGATGGTGCGCAGGGCCTCGTCGAGCTGTGGGCCGCACTCGCACTTGAGCGAACCCAGAGCTTCGCCAGTGAGGCACTCGGAGTGGACTCGAACCAACACATTCTCGTGACCGAGGTCACCTGAAATGATTGCCACGTGATCGGTGCCGGTTGCCCGGTCACGGTAACCACGCATCTTGAGCGAACCGAACTCGGTAGGAACGGTGGTCTCCACCTCGAATGCGATTCGGTTGGCGTCGAGTTCAGCCTCGGTGCGTTCGGGCAGGGGATTGGCCGTGAGGTATTCCTGCAGAGCCTTGATGGTGGTCACCGGAACGTCGTCGCGCTCACCGAGCTCGATAAGGCCCGGCATGCGCATCATGTCACCGTCTTCGGCAACAATCTCGGCGATGACGGCAACCGGCTGCAGGCCAGCCAGGCGCATCAGATCAACGGCGGCCTCGGTGTGGCCGTCGCGCTCCATAACTCCACCGTCAACAGCGCGCAGAGGCAGGATGTGCCCCGGGCGAATGAGGTCATGTGAGCCTGCGTTGGGATCAGCCAGCACGTGCAGGGTGCGGGCGCGGTCTGAGGCGCTGATGCCGGTGGTCACGCCGGTGGCCGCATCCACGGTGATTGTGTACGCGGTGTTGCGGGTGTCTTGGTTGCGCTCGACCATGATCGGCAGGTTCAGCCGGTCAGCAAAATCGCGCGACATCGGGGCGCACAACAGTCCGGACGAGTTGCGCACGATCCACGCGACGCTCTCTTTTGTGGCGAGTTCGGCCGAGAGGATGGCGTCACCCTCGTTTTCGCGACCTTCATCGTCGGCAACGAGCACAACGCGACCGGCGCGAATGGCTTGGATTACTTCGGGCATGGGGGTGAGGCTCATGAACGGCCTCCTTCCGTGTGGAACGCGAGCATTCGCTCGACGTGGCGGGCGACGATATCCGTTTCGATATTGACGCGGTCGCCGATGGCTCGTTGCCCCAGGGTGGTGGCAACGAGAGTTTCGGGAATCAGTGAGACTTCAAACCATTGCTGGCTATCGGTCACGGGGCTCACGGCGCTGACCGTGAGCGATGTGCCGTCGACGGTTATCGACCCTTTGTCGACGAGCAGGGGGGCAAGTTCGCGAGAAAGACCGAAACGGATGACCGTCCAGTCGCCACTTGGGCGTACCTCGAGCACCTCGGCGGTGCCGTCGACGTGACCCTGCACGATGTGACCGCCGAGGCGGCTGCCCAGCTCTGCGGCGCGCTCCAGGTTGACTTTCGTGCCCTCGGTTGCTGCATCCAGCGTGCTCATGGCCAGCGTTTGGCCCATGACATCCGCGCTGAACGAATCGGCGGTCTTTTCAACCACAGTGAGGCAGACCCCGCTGACACAGATGGAGTCACCGTGACCGGCGTCGGCGACGACCTTCGGGCCGCGGACGGTGACACGCACCGAATTATCAGTGGGAACGATGGCGGTAATTTCGCCTACTTCTTCAACGAGACCGGTAAACATCAGGCCTCCTTTCGGGGTACGGCTTCAATGAACAGGTCAGGTCCGAGCTGTTCAATGCGCACAAAGTCGAGGTCGATGCGCTCGGCCAGGCTGCCCACACCGATATCGGTCAGGGCCAGGCGCGAACCGCCCAACAGGGTCGGTGCGACGAAAACGTAGTAGCGGTCGACAACTCCGGCCTCGATGAAGGCGCTGGCCAGGGTGGGGCCGCCCTCAATGTAAACCGAGCGCAGGCCGCGACCATGGAGCTCGCCAAGAACGGCCTCAATATCTCGCGTGCCCGGCACGATTGGCTCGTGCGGATGCTGGTAGATCAGTGAATCACCCGGGATGGGGCGCTCGCCGATGACAACCGGCACCGGCTGAGTTTCATGCAGGTCGCCACCGATGGTGCGTGCCGTCAGAGTCGGGTTATCGGCCAAAACCGTGCCGGTGCCCACGATGATGGCGTCGGCGGCCGCGCGCTGTCGGTGAACAAGTTCGCGGGCGGCGTCACTGGTGATCCACTGGCTGGTTCCGTCGTCGGCGGCGGCACGGCCGTCGAGGCTTGCGCCCCACTTGACCGTGACCTGGGGTCGGCCGAGACGCGCAGCCATGAGCCAGTCGTGTTGGTGAGCCTCGACCTCGTCAGCAAGCACGCCACCGATGACTTCGATTCCCGCCGCGCGCAAGCGTTCAGCTCCACCGGAGGATGCGTGACCCGGGTCGGTGACGGCGTACACGACTCGTGCGACCTGCGCGCTGATGAGGGCGTCGACGCAGGGGCCGGTGCGACCTGTGTGGTTGCAAGGTTCGAGGGTGACGACCATGGTGGCGCCACGGATTTCATCGGCAGAAAGTTTGGAGAGGGCATCCACCTCGGCGTGCGGCGTGCCGCTGCCCATGTGCCAGCCTTCGGCAATGATGTTGCCGACCGAGTCGAGTGCGATTGCTCCCACCTGCGGGTTCAGCCCGCGCGCGGGGCCCTTGCTCGAGAGGTCGATGGCGCGACGCATGACGGTTTCATAAACCGCGGCCATGTTGTCGTTCATCTCTGCCTGCTCTACCCGATTGTTGTGTCAACAACTCCGGGGAAACAGAGAACGCGTTTGCGAAAAATCGAAACGACAACTCTGCTGGTTTCTGGCGTTAACCAGTAACCCGCGCTACCTCTCATCCGGACTTTAACCGTCGGTGCTGGAATTCCACCAGCTCAACCTGTTGGCTCTCTTGCGAGGGCCGCTAGGGTCGCGGACTATAACCGCCGGTTCAGATTTACACTGACCCCGGAGCGCGTTGCTCTTACATAAAGCAGTCTACGCCGGGTTTTATTCCCTCACCACTTGAGCCGGTATGAATTCGTAAAGAATCGGTTGTGTGCCGGTCGGCGATAATGGGCACTGTGGATGCCCAGACCGTCGTCGCTGAACTCACCGAGCTCGCCGATCCGACGCGCGCAGAGCACTCCGCCCGCTTCTTCAAGACCGGGCCGGGGCAATACGGCGAGGGTGACGTATTCATGGGATTGACCGTGCCGAACGTGCGCGCGGTCGCTCGCCGATACCGCGATCTTCCCCGTGCCGACATCGATGACCTGCTCAATTCGCCGCTGCACGAGGTGCGCCTGTGCGGCGTCGTGATTCTCACCGAGCAGTTCAAAAAGCTCACGTCGACACCCGCGCGTATCGATGCCTTCGACTATTACGTGGGTGCCGTTCAGGCTGGTTGCATCAACAATTGGGACCTCATTGATGTCAGCGCGCCCACGTTCGGAACGCTGCTGGTCGATCAGGGGCGCATCACTTCATCGAATGCCTCAGGTGAGCGCCGCCTTCGCAAGCTCGCTGTCGCCGAGTCAATGTGGGAGCGCCGACTGGCCGTTCTGTTGACCTTCGCCTTTATTCGCGTCAATCAGTTCGAGCCAACCCTCGCCATCGCCGACCTGCTGCTCGCTGACAGGCAAGACCTGATGCACAAGGCCGTGGGTTGGATGCTCCGCGAGGTCGGCAAGCGCGATGCCGACGTGCTGCGCGCGTATTTGGCGGCGCACATTCGCGAGCTTCCGCGCACAACTCTTCGCTACGCCATCGAGAAGTTCGACGAGCTCGAGCGCAAAGCTTGGTTAGCGCGTTAGAAAACCAATGCGGTCGTAGACCTTCGAGAGAGTCGCGTCAGCAACCTCGGATGCGCGCTCGGCAGCCTTGGCCAGAATGCGATCGAGCTCAGCCGGGTCGGCGAGTAGTTCTTGCGTGCGCTCGCGGATAGGCGCAAAGCTCTCGGTGACGACCTCGGAAAGACCCTTTTTGAGGTCGCCGTATCCTCGTCCGGCGTATTCGGCCACGACATCGTCAACAGTGCGCCCGGCGAGAACCGAGTAGATGGTCAACAGGTTGGCCACGCCCGGCTTTGACTCGCGGTCAAAGCGAATGTCGCCGTCGGCATCCGTGACTGCGCGCATGACCTTCTTGGCGGTCACGGCCGGGTCATCGAGGATCTTGAGAAGTCCGGCCTCGGTCTCGGCAGACTTCGACATCTTCGCGGTGGGGTTCTGCAGGTCGAAGATTTTGGCGGTCTCTTTGAGGATGTAGCCCTCGGGCACAGTGAATGTGTCACCAAAGCGCGAGTTGAAGCGCAGGGCCAGATCGCGAGTGAGCTCCAGATGCTGGCGCTGGTCTTCGCCGACCGGAACGACGTTTGCCTGATAGGCCAAGATGTCGGCCGCCATCAGAATGGGGTAAGTAAACAGGCCGACGCTGGCGGCATCTGCGCCCTGCTTAGAAGACTTGTCTTTGAACTGCGTCATGCGACTCGCCTCACCGAATCCGGTGATGGTCGAGAGCACCCACATCAACTGAGCGTGGGCCGGAACGTGCGACTGAATGAAAAGCGTGCTCTTGGCTGGGTCAATGCCGGCGGCGATGTACTGAGCCGCGGTGGAACGGGTGCGCTCGCGCAGTTCGGCTGGGTCTTGAGGAACAGTGATGGCGTGAAGGTCAACGACGCAAAAGTAAGCGTCGAACTCGTCTTGCATGCCCACCCAGTTACTGAGCGCTCCGATGTAGTTGCCGAGGTGAAGCGAGTCGCTCGACGGCTGCATGCCGCTGAGGATGATGGGCTTAGACATGCCTCAAGTTTAGAGCGCGTAGTCGACGACCACCGGCGCGTGGTCGCTCCAGCGAGTGTCGTATGAGTCGGCGCGATCGACCGTGTATCCCGAGGCCAGTGCGGCCAGAGCCGGGGTAGCCAAGTGGTAGTCGATGCGCCAGCCGGCATCCGTGTCAAAGGCCTGTCCGCGGAACGACCACCAGGTGTACGGGCCGGCCACTTCACCGGCAGCAACGCGACCCACGTCGACCCAACCTAAGCCGGTGCTCGTCGTGCCGTCGGCCAGGTCGATAGTCTGACCCGCCTCACCCATGAAGCGATCGAAGTAGGCGCGCTCTTGCGGCAAGAAGCCCGCGTTCTTGACGTTGCCTTTCCAGTTCTTGATGTCGAGCTCGCGGTGGCCGACGTTGAGGTCGCCGACGACCAAGGCGTAGCCGGTGTGCCGCGCAATCTCGGGCATTCTGGCCGCCATGCCGTCAAGAAACTTGTACTTTTCGATCTGCTTGGGGGTGTCGACCTCGCCCGAGTGCACGTAGGTGCTCACCACGGTCAGAATCTTGTCGCCAATCTTGTAGTCGGCCTCGAGCCAACGGCCAGCTGAGTCGAAGTCATCGGCACCGATGGCCACTCGATGAATCTCTGCCTTGGCGCGACTGACCAGGGCAACACCGGCGCGACCCTTTGCGCTGGCGGCGTCGTGCAAGATGTTCCACTCCGGACCCAGCAAAGATTCGAGATCCTCGGTCGAGGCGCGCACCTCCTGCAATGCGAGGATGTCGACGTTGCGGGCATCCAGCCAGTCGCTCATGCCCTTGCGGAAGGCGGCTCGAACTCCGTTGACGTTGACTGTGGCGATTCGCAGGGACATGTCTTCAGTCTAGGTTTCGTCGAAGAACCCGTGCAGTGAATAACCTCCGAGTTGCAATCCACGCGCTGTCTTCGAGTTCGAATCCCTTTTCGCGCATCGTCGTTGCAATCCACGCCGCAGTAAACAGGTAAATGCGACTGGTGATGTTCAGCCAAATCAACACTCCGACGAAAACCACGGCCGAGGCAAACAGAGGATTCGAACCGGTCTCACTCAAGGCAAAGCCACCAATCAGCTTCACGATGGTCAGTGCGATTCCGCCAAAGATTGAACCCGGGATGAGAAAGCGCATGGGCACGGCGACGCCACTGAGAATACGAGTTGCCGCCGCCATGAGGAGCACATCAATAAAGAGCAGAAAGACCAGGGTTATTGCTTGAAAAAGCAGTGAGATCTCGGTGCGCGTGGTGTCGAGACCCAACGAACCCATGGCCCAGGATGTGAAGTTGACCGTCACCACCGATGCCGTGGCTGTAATCAAAACCACGATGCCGTAGGCCAGGGCCAGGCCAAGGTCGATGAGCTTGAGAAGAATGGGGTTGAATGCTGCTCGAGGAATTCCGAAGATGTGGTGCATCGCCACTCTGGTGTACTCAAAGAGGTTGATGGCGGTGAGAACCAACACGAGCGACGCGAGTGCACCCGACCATCCGAACTCGTGGGCGCGGGTGAGGTCTTCGGGTTTGATTGCCCCGTGGGGGCCAATCAGGCCTGGAATCTGACCGTTGATGAAGTCGATCACCGCTTGGATGAGCTCGGGATGGTCACTCAGAAAAATGCCTGCTGCAGCGAACGCAATCCAGATGGCCGCGAAAATTGCGAAGAACCCCTGAAACGACATGCCCGCTGCCGAGAGGTTGCCGCCGGCCCGAGAGTATGCCTCATAAACCCGATAGGGCTTGAGGCGCTGAACCCAGGCGATCACGTTCGTCACCTGTTCATCCTATGGATGAGTTGATTGAGCTTGTCGAAATCGGCGGGCATCCAGGATTTCGACAGGCGCAATCACCCCGGCAGCAAAGCAAGAGGCCCGGGAACCCTTTCGGATTCCCGGGCCTCTCATGAGCCCGTGCTAGTTATTAGCTAGCGTCGAGGTCAGACGTGAGCATCGTTGCAAGCTCATCGGCAACACTCTCAGCGTTGTCGCCGTCCACGGCAAGAACGAGTTCTTCTCCGTGTCCGACAGCAAGCGCGAGTACCGACAGGATGCTAGCTCCGTCTGCACTGTCGCCCGAGGGCTTCGTGATGGTCACAGAGTGGCCAGTCGCGCCCACGGCCTGAACAAACAGGCTTGCGGGGCGAGCGTGGAGACCCACGCTCGAGCCAACGGTGACAGTTCTCTCGGCTTTAGGCAATTGCTTCCTCCAGCTCTTCGTCCGAAGCAGCGCCGGCCTTGCCGATGTTCTTAGCTACGAGGACGAGGAGTGCGGTCACAACGGTACCCACGGCAACAGCCACGACGTACCACAGGATGTGGATGGGGTCCGGTCCAACGAGACCGAAGATCCACAGACCACCGTGCGGGGCGCGAAGGGTGCAGCCAAAGGCTCCAACCAGGGCACCGGTCACACCGGAACCGATCATGATCGAGGGGATCACGCGGATGGGGTCAGCAGCGGCGAACGGAATTGCACCTTCAGTGATGAACGATGCACCGAGCAGCCAGGCAGCCTTACCGTTCTGACGCTCCGAGTTCGAGAAGGCGCTCTTACGGATAACCGTAGCGAGAGCCAGACCGAGGGGAGGAGTCATACCGGCAGCCATGACGATAGCCATGATGACGAAACGAGGGTCGTTGGGCTGTGCGTCAGCACCAGCGGCAGCAAGGCCGGTGATAGCGAACGTGTAGGCCACCTTGTTGATAGGACCACCCATGTCGAAGGCCATCATGAGACCGAGCAGGATGCCCAGGCCGATGATGCTTCCACCGGAGAGGCCGGTCAGCCAGTTGTTCAGGCCGGTCATGAGTGCCTTGAGCGGTGCGCCAAAGACGGCGAACATCAAACCACCAGTGACGAAGGTCGCGATGAGCGGGATGACCACGACGGGCATGATCGGACGAACCCAGCTAGCCACCTTCCAGCGGCTGAGGGCCAGTGCGACACCACCAGCGAGGAATCCGGCGATAAGACCACCGAGGAATCCGGCGCCGACAACACCAGCTACAGCACCACCGACGAAACCGGGAGCGATACCCGGGCGGTCAGCGATTGCGTAGGCGATGAAGCCCGACAGGACGGGTACCAGGAAGCCGAATGCCGAAGCACCCACGGCGAACATAAGGTACGCGATGTTGTGACGGAAGTCACCGTTCCAGATGGTTCCAGCTTCGATCCATTTGCCCTGGTCCTGGTAAACGATGTCATATCCACCGATTGCGAACGACAGAGCGATGAGGATACCGCCTGCGGCCACGAAGGGAATCATGTACGAGACACCGGTCATCAGCCAAAGGCGAATGCGGCTACCCGTACCCATTGTTGTACTACTCACTTTGAAGCCTCCAATGCTTCTTTGCGTTGCGGGGTTTCTACTTACGATCCCAACCACTGGGGGTCGGGAACCCTTTTTGTTTAGTTATCCGAACAGCTTCTTGAAGAAGCCATCCTTTTTGTCACCGTCAGCCTTAGGAGCTTTCGGTGCCTTGGGCTCAGCGGCAGGCTTTGCAGCCTCCCCTTCACCAACAAGATTGAGTGTGCCTTCAGTGGCACCCTTGACGGCCGAGGCGACTACGCTCTCTGCGTCGGCCAGAGCCTTCGAAACACCAATGGCGAGGAAGGGCTTGCCATTGAAACGGCTCTTGTTCTTGACCTCGAGGTCGCAGGCGAAGATGCACACGTCGGCGGCCTCGATGGTTGCTGACGGCATGGGCGTCGATCCAGCCGAACCCTGGGTCTCTACGGTGATTTCGTGGCCGGCCTTTTTAGCTGCCTGCTCGAGGGCCTCAGCGGCCATGTAGGTGTGGGCAATGCCCGTGATGCACGATGTGATGGCAACGATTTTCATGCCTGTACCTCTCTGGTGATGATGGATGCAATCTCTTCGCCGGTGGTAGCGCTACGGAGCGCCTGGCGGAAGTCTTCGTGCACGAGCTTGCGAGCAAGGGCGGCAAGGATGTGCAGGTGCTGGTCGTCTGCTCCGTCGGGTGCAGCAATCAGGAAGATGAGGTGGGCGGGGCCGTCGTGGGCGCCGAAGTCGACGCCGGCCTCGCTGGTTGCGACAGCAACCGAAGGAACGGTGACGTGTGCCGAACGAGCGTGGGGGATTCCGATACCGCCGGGGAGGCCCGTTGCCATCTGCTCTTCGCGAGCACGAACATCCTCAAGGAAACCCTCGAGATCAGTAACGCGGCCGTCGGCCAGCAGCTTTTCGGCCAGCTGACGAGTTGCGTCCTGCTTGTCGGTGGCGGTCAGGCTAACGATCGTGAGCGCCTCTGTGGTGAGAGCTTTTTTCTCTGGCATTTCTTACAGTTCCTCGATTCGGGCTTGTGGGGTGGGTGACGTCTGAGCCGTCACCTTGTTCAAAGTGATGTCATTCGGACCCGGAACTGTAGTTCCAGGCAGCTGCACTGCTGCGGCTCCCCACGCTACCGCTGTTGAGACTTTCACAGTCAGTGCGTCGCGGATGTCAGAAATATTCGATTTAACGGCCAAGTCAGCGCTCAAATAGCCGGCCAGACTGCTATCACCAGCACCGACCGTGCTGTCGGCCTCGACGGGCTCGTGATTTGCCCAGACTGTGTGCTCGGTGGTGACCAGAAGTGCACCGTGTTCGCCCAGGCTCACCAGGATGGCCGCGTGCGAATCCCGCAGCAGACTACGCGCAAAGTCGGTGACGTCTTCGACGGTGGGCAGGGCGTGACCGGCGAGCTCTTCGAGCTCTTCGTGGTTGGGCTTGAGCAGGTCGGCGACTCCGGCGTGCGCCACGGTACGCAGAGCCGATCCGGATGTGTCAACGGCGACACGAACGCCGTACGCGCGAGCGCGCGTGGCGAGGTCGACATAGAACGAACCGTCGAGCCCTCGTGGCAAGCTGCCACCCATGACGAGCCAATCAGGCTTGCTCTCGAGAACCGATTCGATTTCGGCAACGAGCAGCGCGTGTTCGTGCCCGCTCATGACCGGGCCGGCCTCGTTGATCTTGGTCGTGTGGCCCTGATCGTCAACAATCGTGATGTTCTGACGAATCTCTTGTGCGATGGGCGACGTGACGGTGTTGACGTCGATGGCGGCAAGGGTGCGGTTGAGCCACGCGCCGTTGACGCTGTCAGCGGGGAACACTGCTACCGACTGAACACCGTTCTTGGTCAGAGCGCGAGCAACGTTGATGCCCTTGCCCGCAGGGTCTTTGCGCTTGTCGGATGCGCGGTTGACTTCATCAATGGTGAAGCCCGGAACGTCGAGGGTGACGTCGATGCTCGGGTTTGCGGTGAGGGTCACGATCACGCGAGAACCACATCCACTCCAGCGAGTTCGATCTCGAGCGCGAGCTCTGAGTCAATACCGCTGTCGGTAATGACAGTGTCGACCTGAGAAAGCGGAGCAACGTTGGCGAAGTCTTCGCGACCAAACTTGCTGTGATCAGCCAGCACGACGGTGCGACGAGCGGCATTCATCAGGGCGGTCTTGATGCGCGCTTCGTCGATGTCGGGAGTGGTCAGGCCGCGGTCGACGGTGATGCCGTTGATGCCCATGAACGCGACGTCGACTGAAACGTTGGCAAGAGCTTCGCTGGTCCAGGGTCCCACGGCGGCGAGCGTGCGCGTGCGCACGTGACCGCCAAGTAGGTGCAGCTGAATGTTCGACTTGGCCGCCAGAATGCCAGCGACTGTAATCGAGTTAGTGACAACCGTGAGCTCTACGTCGTCAGGGAGGAGCCCGGCCAGGAGCACGGTCGTGGTGCCGGCGTCGATGATGATGGAGCCACCGTCGGGAAGTTCGGCCAGAGCCGCTTTGGCGATTCGGGATTTCTCTTCGGAGAGGCGACCCTCGCGAGCGGAGACGGGAGGTTCGACGCCGAGACGCTCGGCAGGAATCGCGCCACCGTGAGCGCGCTGCACGAGGCCGCGACGTTCCATGACGGTGAGGTCACGACGGATGGTCTCGGGGGTGACGTTGAATTCGTCGGCGAGGTTCTTTACTTCAACACGGCCGTTCGCACGCGCGATGGCCAGGATGGCCTGGTGGCGCTCAGGTGCGTACATGGAACTCCGTTGTCTCCGTTTGGAAAATGTTTGTATATCTGTTTTTAGTGCCGTTTAAGTTTGTTTGTCAAACCTTAACCTCTGTATCGTTGAGAAATACCACCTCAGGGGTTATGCCCTGAGCGGTCCTCGCAAGCTTTTGGCCGGCTCATCCGGCGCTCTGATCACAAGGAGAAACAGTGTCGGAACTCACCGGAATCGGCGTCGGCCGAGGAATCGCCGCCGGGCCTGTTCGAAGAATGCCCGACCCGCTGCCCATCCCGTCAGAGACCCCGTTCACCGGTGATGTTGACGCCGCAGTCGAAAAGACTGCCGCGGCGATGAGGGTTGTCGCCGGATGGCTGAACGATCGCGGGGCTAAAGCTGGCGGCGAGGCACAGGGTGTTCTCGAGGCTCAGGCACTCATGGCCGGCGACCCCGCTCTGGCCAAAGATGTCGCCGGACGCATCGCGAAAGGGTCGTCACCCGAGCGCGCCGTGTACGACGCATTTCTTTCGTTCCAGAAACTGCTCGAGGGCATGGGTGGATACATGGGTGAGCGGGCCGCTGATCTCGCTGATGTGTCTCAGCGTGTTCGCGCCGAGCTGCTCGGTGTTCCGGCTCCGGGTGTTCCTGAGTCAGACGAGCCGTTCATTTTGGTCGCCCACGATCTTGCTCCGGCCGATACCGCTCTTCTCGACTTCACCAAGGTCTTCGCGCTGGTCACTCGCGACGGCGGTCCGACCTCGCACACCGCGATTCTTGCTCGTGCAAAATCCATTCCTGCCATCGTCGGTGTGACGGGCGCCGATGGCCTCACAGATGGAACCCTCGTGGTGGTCGATGCCAACGCGTCGACCGTTCACGTGGGTGTGGACGCCGCGACGGTCGCCGCGGCTCTGGTTAAGCGCGACGAGTGGCTCAATGCTGCGAACGCGCCCATTACCGATGGGGCCCTTAAAGATGGACACGTCGTTCCGCTACTGGCCAACCTGGGTTCGCCCAAGGAGGCCGCCGGTGCGGTCGCTCTGGGCGCTGAGGGTGTTGGTCTGTTCCGCACCGAGTTCTTGTTCCTCGACTCGTCGACCGCCCCGACCGTTGAGCAGCAGGAGGTTCAGTACACCGAACTGCTCGAGGCCTTCCCGGGCAAGAAGGTTGTCGTGCGTGCACTCGATGCCGGCGCCGACAAGCCCCTGGCTTTCTTGAATGACGCCCACGAAGAGAACCCGGCCCTGGGTCTGCGCGGCCTGCGCGCCCTTCGAGTCAAAGAGAACATCCTTCGCGACCAGTTGACCGCGCTGGCCAACGCCCAAAACAAGACGAGTGCCGACCTGTGGGTCATGGCTCCGATGGTTTCGGATGCCGAAGAGACTGACTATTTTGTTGCGCTTGGTCGAGAACTAGGTCTGCGCGTTGTGGGCGTGATGGCGGAGGTTCCCTCGCTCGCGCTCGTGGCTGACCAGGTGCTCGAGACCGCCGACTTCGTGTCGATCGGAACCAATGACCTCACCCAGTACACGATGGCCGCTGACCGCATGCTCGGATCAGTCGCTTCGTTCCAAGACCCGTGGCACCCTGCCGTGCTGCGCCTCATTAAGCAGCTCGGTGACGCTGGTGCCGCAGCGGGTAAGCCGGTCGGTGTTTGCGGTGAGGCAGCTGCTGACCCCAACCTCGCGGTTGTGCTCGTTGGACTTGGTGTAACAACGCTGAGCATGACTCCGGCTGCGCTCGCCGACGTTCGTGCTTCGCTGCTGACGGTGACCCTCGACGAGGCAAAGGCCCGCGCTGCGCGCGCGCTGAACGGTCGCACTGCTGCCGAAGCCCGCAAGCTCGGCACCTCGTAGTCGTCTGAGGTGATTGAGCTCGTCAAAGTCACCTTGAGCGCACGTCGAGGCCACTCGTTAGGGTTGAGCCATGACTGTCAATGTTGTCACCGTAGCCCCAGAACACAAAGATGGATGGCTGGCCATGTGGGCCGGCTACCTCACCTTCTATAAAGAGGATTTGCCGGTGGCTCAGACCGAGCTGACCTGGCAGCGCTTGCTTGATTCCGAGTTCAACCTCCACGGTTTCGTTGCCGTGCGCGAAGGTAAAGTCGTCGGGCTGACCAATTACTCGTTCACGAATTCGACGTGGGATGCGCATCCGAACATTTATCTTGAGGACCTGTTCGTCGATGAAACCCTGCGCGGCGAGGGCCTGGGTCGAGCACTCATTGAGGCCGTCACCGATGTTGCCCGAGCCACCGGGTCACAGCGTGTGCGCTGGATTACCCACAACACGAACACCACCGCCCGCAGGCTCTATGACCAGATGGCCGAGCTCTCTGAATTCGTTATGTACGACCGAATGGTGGGCAAGGAGTAAAAGTGGCAAGAAAGTTTGAAACCCTCGACGAGTACTGCGCGAGTCTGGCAACCGCTCAGGGAAATGTTCGTGGAGAGACCGTCAAGCACATCGTCGAGACGATACAGAAGGACTACCCGCGGGCCACAGTGAAGATTGCCTGGAACGTTCCGCAAGTACAGATTGACGGCGAGTACGTCTTTGGCATCAACGCGGCGAAGGGGTGGCTCACGCTCGCGAGCTGGAACCCTGACTCGCTGCCATCGTTCGCCTCACGCCTCGAGGGCTACGAAATGAATGAGCGCACGTTTCGTGTACCCGTCGATTGGGAACCCGACCGTGCTTTGCTGCGAGAACTCGTTGCCGATCGTCTTGCCCAGCTTGGGCTCAGCTAGGCGCGACCGCGCAGAACGGCCTGCTTGACCTCGGCAATGGCCTTGGTCACCTGAATGCCACGCGGGCAGGCGTCGGTGCAGTTGAAGGTGGTGCGGCAGCGCCAGACACCCTCTTGGTCGTTGAGAATTTCCAGGCGTTCCTTGGCGGCATCGTCGCGCGAGTCGAAGATGAAGCGGTGCGCGTTGACGATCGCAGCCGGGCCGAAGTACTGACCGTCGGTCCAGAACACCGGGCACGAGGTCGTGCACGCTGCACACAGGATGCACTTGGTGGTGTCGTCGAAGATCTCGCGGTTCGCTATAGTCTGCACGCGCTCTTTGCCCTTGTCGGGGGTGGAGTTTGAGATGAGGAACGGCTTGACCTCGCGGTAGGCCGCGAAGAAGGGTTCCATGTCGACGATGAGGTCCTTCTCGAGCGGGAGACCCTTGATGGCCTCAACGTAGATGGGCTCAGTGATGTCGAGGTCTTTGACCAGGGTCTTGCAGGCCAAGCGGTTGCGGCCGTTGATGCGCATGGCATCCGAACCACAGATACCGTGCGCGCAGGAACGACGGAATGACAGGGTTCCGTCTTGTTCCCACTTGATCTTGTGCAGAGCATCGAGAACGCGGTCGGTGGAGAACACCTCGACATCGAACGACTGCCAGCGAGGCTCCTCGTCGGTCTCGGGAATGAAACGGCGAACGATGAGGGTGATGGTGAAGGCCTGAATGGCGCTCGGAGCTGCAGTAGCCATGATTAGTACTTCCTCTCCATCGGCTGGTAGTTCGTGATGACGACCGGTTTCCATTCGAGCTTGATGTGGTCGGCTTTCTTGCTGCCGGTGGGCTCGCCCACCTTGTACGCCATGGTGTGCTTCATGTATTTCTTGTCGTCACGGTTCGGGTAGTCGTCACGCATGTGACCACCGCGGCTCTCCTTGCGGTTGCGAGCGGTAACTACGGTCACCTCGGCCAGGTCGAGCAGGAAGCCGAGCTCAATGGCCTCGAGCAGGTCGGTGTTGTAACGCTTGCCCTTGTCGGCGACCGAGATGTTCTTATACCGCTCACGCAGGGCGTGAATTGTGGTGAGAACCTCGGTGAGCGACTCCTCGGTGCGGAACACCTGAGCGCCACGGTCCATGTGCTCCTGAAGTTCGCGGCGAATCGACGCAACGCGCTCGGTTCCCGTTCCGCTTTGCAGGTGTTCGATGAGCTCGCGCACGTACTTTGCGGGGTCGGCAGGCAGGTCGACAAACTTGGCCGTCTGTGCGTACTCGGCAGCGTTGTTACCAGAGCGCTTTCCGAAGACGTTGATGTCGAGAAGCGAGTTCGTTCCCAAACGGTTCGACCCGTGTACCGACACACAGGCGCACTCTCCGGCAGCGTACAAGCCGGGGATGACGGTGTCGTTGTCGGCCAGCACCTCAGCCTTGATGTTGGTCGGGATGCCACCCATCGCGTAGTGCGCGGTCGGCATCACCGGGACAGGCTCGACCACTGGGTCGATGCCCAGGTAGGTGCGAGCAAACTCGGTGATGTCGGGAAGCTTGGTCTCGAGAACCTCAGCACCGAGGTGCGTGCAGTCGAGAAGCACGTAGTCCTTGAGCGGGCCAGCGCCGCGACCCTCGGCGACCTCTTGAACCATGCAGCGCGAGACGATGTCGCGCGGGGCGAGGTCTTTGATGGTGGGGGCGTAGCGCTCCATGAAGCGCTCACCACTGGCGTTACGCAGAATCGCACCCTCACCGCGGGCACCCTCGGTCAGCAGGATGCCTAGACCGGCAAGACCGGTCGGGTGGAACTGGTAGAACTCCATGTCTTCGAGCGGGATGCCCTTGCGCCAAATGATTCCGACACCGTCACCGGTCAGAGTGTGAGCGTTGGAGGTGGTCTTGAAGATCTTGCCGAAGCCGCCGGTTGCGAAAACGATCGACTTGGCCTGGAAGACGTGCAGCTCGCCCGTGGCCAGCTCGTAGGCCACGACACCGGAGGGCTTGGCCTTCTTGCCGGTGCCGGTCATGACCAAATCGAGCACGTAGTACTCGTTGTAGAACTCGATGCCGAGCTTGACGCAGTTCTGGAACAGAGTCTGAAGAATCATGTGACCCGTGCGGTCGGCGGCGTAGCAGGCACGACGAACCGGGGCCTTACCGTGGTCACGCGTGTGACCACCGAAACGACGCTGGTCGATCTTGCCCTCGGGCGTGCGGTTGAACGGCAGGCCCATGTTCTCGAGGTCGATGACCGCGTCGATGGCTTCCTTTGCCAGAATCTCGGCGGCATCCTGGTCGACTAGGTAGTCGCCACCCTTGACGGTGTCGAAAGTGTGCCACTCCCAGTTGTCTTCTTCAACGTTGGCCAGAGCAGCTGCCATTCCACCCTGCGCCGCACCGGTGTGCGAGCGGGTTGGGTAGAGCTTGCTGATGACGGCGGTCTTGGCCTTAGGGCCGGCCTCGATTGCGGCGCGCATGCCTGCGCCACCGGCGCCAACGATGACGACGTCGTACTGGTGGTAGTGGACGCCGTCCACGACCTTGCTCTCTTCGTGAATCTCAGATGACACGATGCCTAGCTTTCGATTGTGTGGTGCGAGGAATTACTTGAGGGTGCAGAACGAGGGAACGCCCGGAGCGAGCTGACCGTTGATGACGGGGCATGGGTCGAACGTCGCGATGACGAGAAGGCCCAGAACGATCAGCGCGACAACAGCGACCAGAACGCCAGACTTGAGGATGCCCCCGAGAACGCGGTTACTCGAGTAGTCGTTGATGATGGTGCGCATACCGTTGCCGCCGTGAATGAGCGCGAGCACGAGCATCACGCCATCCCAGACCTGCCAGAACGGGCTTGCCCACTTGCCGGCGACGAACGCGAAGTCGATGCCGCGAACACCTTCACCGGCAACCATGTTCACGAACAGGTGACCAAAGATGAGAACAACGAGCACGACGCCCGAAGCGCGCATGTAGAGCCAGCCCCACTTTTCCCAGTTGACCGACTTGCCGGCTTTGCGGGGAGCGCGAGCGTATGGGCTGCGAGGAGATTCGATGGTCGTCATTTTCCGCTCAACTCCGCAACGATGTTGATGATCTGGCGGGGCAGGAAGCCGGCCATCAGAACAACCCAGAGGCCGATGACTATCCAGAACATGGCGCGCTGATACTTGACGCCCTTGCTCCAGTAGTCGACCAGGATGATGCGCAAACCATTGAGCGCGTGAAAGATGATGGCGCCGACCAGAGCGATCTCGCCCAGGCCCATCAGCGGAGTCTTGTACGAGCTCATGATGGCGTTGTAGGCCTCGGGACTCAGGCGAACGAGAGCGGTGTCGAGAATGTGCACGAGCAAGAAGAAGAAGATTGCAACACCGGTGATGCGGTGGAGCACCCACGACCACATTCCTTCGCGGCCGCGGTACAGCGTGCCAGCGACGCGCTCGCCTTTCTTTCGGCTCGCGCGAGGTTCCGAGATAACGGACACGAGACAACCCTTCTGGTTGCGTTGGTAGACATAACTTCAGCCACGGATCGACGTCGAACCACGGCAAGCCAAAGTCTAGGGCGGTTTTCAGGCGGCAGTAAGGCTCTCGGCGCTGGCGAGGAACGCCCGGTAGTGTGTAAATATGACTGAATCGGCACTGCCGCTAACTGGCTTTTACGCCGTTATTCCGGCCGGCGGAATAGGCTCGCGGCTGTGGCCCCTCTCCCGTGCCGATGCCCCTAAGTTTCTGCACGACCTGACCGGTTCTGGCACCTCGCTCCTTCGAGACACATGGGACAGACTTGTCCCTCTCGCCGGATCCGATCGAGTGATGGTCGTCACCGGTCGCGCCCACCGTGCGGCGGTAGAAGAGCAGATTCCCGCGCTCGCTGATCTCAACGTCGTTCTCGAGAGTGAGCCCCGCGATTCTTCGGCCGCGATCGGTTTGGCTGCGGCAATCCTCGAAAAGCGCGAGCCCGGCGTCATCATCGGTTCGTTCGCGGCCGACCACGTGATTCGAGGCCCACGCTTCTTTACGCAGGCCGTTCGCGAGGCTGTGGCGGTGGCACGAGCTGGCTACATCGCGACAATCGGCATCCGCCCGAGTGAGGCGGCGGTGGGCTTTGGTTATATCCACGCGCCGGGAAGTGCATCCATTGAGGGAGCCCCCACGGCGCTCGAGGTCGACAGCTTTGTTGAAAAGCCGAGCGCTCACAAAGCCGAAGAGTACGTCGCCAGCGGTGACTACCTGTGGAACGCCGGCATGTACATCGCCAAAGCGTCGGTGATTTTGGATGCCCTCGCGAAGACTGAGCCCGCACTTCACGCTGGGCTGATTGAGCTCGCCGAAGCCTGGGATACCCCGGCTCGTGGTGCGGTCGTCGACAAGGTGTGGCCCAAGCTCAAGAAGATTGCCATTGACTACTCGGTGGCAGAGCCCGCTGCCGCTGCCGGCAAGTTGATGACGATTCCCGGCGAGTTCGACTGGGACGACGTGGGCGACTTCGCCTCCATTGCCAAGCTGCACTCGTCGGGGTACAAAAAAGACCTTGCGATTCTGGGTGAGGGTGCACGCGTGCTCTCTGATTCCTCGAACGGAATCGTGGTTTCTGAGGCCGGTCGCACCATCGCCGTCGTCGGCGTCAAAGACATTGTCATTGTCGACACCCCGGATGCCCTGCTCATCACCACCACCGCGAACGCCCAGCGCGTGAAGAGCGTTGTTGACGCCCTTCGCCTCGCCGGCCGCGATGACGTTCTCTAGGGGGTCGGCGGTTGAGTAGTCACGACGTGACGTATCGAAACCAGGACGAGTTCACGGTCGAAGGTGTTGATGTCACCACCCTCCCCAAGGTCTCGCTGCACGATCATCTCGACGGGTCACTGCGCCCGGCGACGATTCTCGAGCTCGCCGAAGCTGAAGGCATTGAGGTTCCGCGGCTGAGTGCCGATGCACTCGGCGACTGGTTCGAAGCTCAGTCGAACGCCGGCTCGCTCGTGGAGTACCTCAAGACCTTTGACCTGACCTGTGCGGTGATGCAGACCCGAGAGGGGCTGACGCGCGTGGCTCGCGAGAGCGTGCTCGATCTTGCCACCGACGGGGTTGTCTACGGCGAACTGCGCTGGGCACCCGAGCAGCATCTGACTCGCGGCCTGAGTCTCGATGAAGTCGTCGAGTTCGTTCACGAGGGCATCGAGCAGGGCGTTCAAGACGCCGCGGCCCTCGGTCGCGAGATTGACGCCCGTCAGATTGTGACCGCCATGCGTCACGCGGATCGCTCACTCGAGATTGCCGAACTGGCCATTCGTCATCGCAACCGCGGCGTTCTCGCCGGGGGAGTCGTGGGCTTCGACATCGCCGGAGCCGAGGCGGGATTCCCGGCGTCGAAGCACCGTGCAGCTTTCGATCTGCTGGCCGCAGAACTCATGCCTGCCACGGTTCACGCCGGTGAGGCCGACGGGCTGGAGAGCATCCGTTCGGCTTTGCTCGACGGGCGAGCTTTGCGTCTTGGGCACGGGGTTCGACTGGCCGAAGACGTGCGCGTCGAGACGATTGAGTCTGAGGTCACCACCGTGAGCCTGGGCGAGCTGGCGCAGTGGGTCAAAGACCGCGGAATTCCGCTTGAGCTGAGCCCGAGTTCGAACCTGCAGACCGGGGCCATCGAGCAGTGGGGGTCGACGATTGAGGCGCATCCGTTCGACCTGTTCTTCCAACTGGGCTTTGCCGTCACGGTCAACACCGACAACCGACTCCAGTCGGCCACCACGCTCAGCCGTGAGTTGACCCTGCTGGCCGATGCGTTTGGTTACGGTGTTGCGGACCTCGAGGCGTTCCAGCTCAACGCCGCCATCGCTGCTTTCTTGCCGCTCGACGAGCGAGAAGAACTCACCGAGCGCATTCACGACGGGTTTATGGATGCCGTGGCTGCGAGTCGCTCGCGATGAAGAAAGATCTCGCCGGGCTGGTTCAGCTCATCGAATCGAAGCGCTCGCTCGCTCCCTTCGTGGTGTCAATCGAGGGCATCGGCGGAGCAGGAAAATCGACACTCGCTGCCCACCTTGCTCTGGCAATCAACGACAGCGCGGTTGTTCCGATGGACGACTTTCTCATCAAAGAGACCATTCTCGACCGGCGCAACGAAGACCACTACGACCTGTTGCGCCTCGAGCGTGAGGTTCTCATCCCGTTCACGCAGGGTCTGCCGTTTAGTTACCGCCGGCTGAACTGGAAGACGAACACCATCGAGCCGATCGACGGAATGATCGACTCGAGCCTGGTGATTCTCGAGGGCATCTGTGCGTATCACCCGCAGGTCGAGTTCTACACCGACCTCAGGGTCTGGGTTGCGACACCGCCGCACATCGCCATGAAGCGCGGCCGCGAGCGGGACGCCGAGAACGAGAACATCGACTCGTGGGGAATCTGGCGCAACTGCGACGTGGCCTACTGCGCCGAGTTCGACCCGAGCGCTCGAGCTGACGTCATCGTCTCGGGTGTCTAGGCTTTAGGCATGGAACTCTCGGGCGCCTACGCGGTCATCGTCACCGTCTTCGATCTTCTCGGTGCCGCCACCATTGTGGTCGGCGTCGTCTTGGCCATCGTCATGGCGCTCGTTGCCCTCGGCCGACACAAGCCGGGCTTAGACGCAATTCACACGCTGCGCAATGTGCTCGGCGGTGCCATTTTGCTGGGTCTTGAAGTCTTTGTGGCCGCCGACCTGATTCGTACCATCACCGAGGTGCCGAGCCTGACCAATGTGCTGAGCCTCGGGCTCATTGTGGTGATTCGAACGGTCTTGAGTTTTACCATTCAGATTGAGATTGAGGGAACACTGCCCTGGCGCAAGGCGCTACTGGGTTCGGGTGCTCAGGTGGTTGCGACCGCGGTCAAGAAGGCTGCTCGCTAGATTTCGATACGCGCTTCGCGCTACTCAATCAGCGATTTAGCGGCATCCGCAATCTGCCCAGCCTCGGCGCGCGTGTTTGCGTGCACGTAGAACTTGAGCTTGGGCTCGGTTCCACTCGGGCGAATCATGACACGCGACCCGTCGGCCAGGTGCCAGGCCAGCAGGTTCGTTGCCGGCAGACCGGCAAGCCCGGTCGAGTAGTCGTCAACCCGGGTGATTGCCCAGCCGGCAAGTGAGCTGGCCGGATGCTCGCGCAGGGTGTTCATGCGAGCGCGAAGGTCATCGCCGCTGGGTTCGCGCACCGAAAACGAGACCCCGTAGACGCCGCCGAACTCGGCCGCGAGCTCGGCGACTTTGGCGGCGATTGTCGTGCCTCGTTCGCGTAGCTCATGCGCGATCTCAAGTACGGCCAGAGCAGCCGAGATGCCGTCTTTATCGCGGAGGGTCTCGGGGTTCACCAGGTAGCCAAGTGCCTCCTCGTACCCGTAGATAAGGCCCGGAACGCGCCCAATCCACTTGAATCCGCTCAGTGTGCGCTGACAGGTCAGGCCATAGTGGTCGGCGATGCGTTCGAGGGCCGGCGCCGAAACCACGGTGGTGGCCAGCGCTCCGGTGCGGCCAGCGGCGCGGGCGCGCTCTGCGGCCCACCACCCCAACAGAACGCCTAGTTCGTCGCCGGTCAGCATGCGATAGGCGTCGTTATCGGGGACGGCCACCGCGAGGCGATCAGCATCGGGGTCGTTCGCCAGTATGAGGTCTGCCTCCTCTGCTCGAGCCAGCGCCACGGCCAAGTCGAGCGCGCCATCTTCTTCCGGGTTGGGATACGCAACTGTCGGAAAGCTGGCGTCGGGTGCCGCTTGCTCGGCAACCACCACAGGCAACGCGTAACCCGAAGCCCCGAGCACCGCGTGCAGCGTGGTCAGACCAACACCGTGCAAGGGCGTGTAGACCACCCGCAGGGAGTCGTCGCTCTCGACCGGAGTTGGCGCGCCTGTTGCCCATCGCGGGCCAACCGCGGCAGCGGTGGCAACCGCGTACGCCCCCACAATCTCTCGGTCGGCGTGTGTGAACTCGCCGCGCGGAATCTCATCGAACGGCAGAGCAGAAGCGGTGCGGATGCGCTCCTCGATGTCACTGTCGACCGGCGAAACAATCTGCGCGCCGTCGCTGTTGCCGCCAAGGTACACCTTGTAGCCGTTGTCGCCCGCGGGGTTGTGGCTCGCGGTGATCATGACACCCGCGTCGGCCTCCAAGTGCCGCACAGCGAAGGCCAAGACGGGAGTGGGTAACTCGGGTGGTAGCGCGATCACTTCGCACCCGGCACCGGCGAGCACTGCAGCGGTGTCTTCAGCGAACATGCTCGAATTGGTGCGAGCGTCGCAGCCCACGACAACGCGCGGACGAACATCCACTGCATTGAGCAGGTAGGCAGCCAGTCCGGCGCTCGCGTGCGCAACCACAACGCGGTTCATGCGGTTGGGGCCTGCGCCCAGAGCACCGCGAAGGCCCGCGGTGCCAAACTTCAGATCGGTATCGAACCGGTCAGCCATGGCTACGCCGTCGTTGCAGGCGATGAGTTCTTTGAGCTCGTCACGGGTCACGCGGTCAGGGTCGGCGGCAAGCCAGGTCCGCACGCGCGCCAACAGTTGCGAACTCGGCGCTACCTTGTCTCCGGAAAGGCACTCGTCGGTCACAGTCTTTCCAAGACTCCGCGCAGTAGTGCGACCAGACGGGGCAGCGCCTCGGCGCCCGCAGCGACGACCTCTTCGTGCGAGAGCGGTTCGGCGCTCACTCCCGCGGCAAGATTCGTTGCCAGAGAGATGCCCAACACCTCGATGCCAGCCTCCCGTGCGGCGATGGTCTCGAGTGTGGTCGACATACCGACCAGGTCACCGCCCAAGATGCCCGCCATCTTTACTTCCGCGGGTGTCTCATATTGCGGACCTCGGAACTGCACGTACACACCTTCAGGAATGTCGGGGTTGACCTCGAGCACCAGTTCACGCAGGTGACGCGAGTATGCCTCAGTCATGTCGATGAACGTAGCTCCCTCGAGCGGGCTCTGGCCGGTGAGGTTGATGTGATCACGGATGAGCACCGCCGTGCCCGGTCGCCACTCGCGTCGAAGCGAGCCGGCCGCGTTGGTCAGAATCATGGTGCTCACTCCGGCCGCTGCGGCTGTGCGCACTCCGTGAGCTACCGCGGCAACCCCGTGCCCCTCGTAGAGGTGGGTACGTGCGCCGATCACGAGAAGGTGCTTGCCGTTGGCCAAGCGCACCGAGCGAATCTCACCGGAGTGGCCTTCAAGAACCGGCTTGCGAAAGCCGGCAACCTCATTCGCCGGGATGACCGCGAGAGTTTCCCCCAGTTCACTGGCGGCCTGCGCCCATCCGCTTCCCAAGGTCAGCGCAACGTCGTGACGCACAACGCCCGAGGCGCGCGCAATCTGCTCGGCTGCTGCGTTGGCGAGGAGACCGTGCTCGCGGTGGGGTGTGCTCACTCTCCTAGTATCCCGGGCAGAATGGTGACATGGCTTTTGGTTTTGAAAACAAGCAGCGTGTTGTCGTGATTGGCGGTGGCCCGGGTGGGTACGAAGCCGCGCTCGCCGGAGCCCAGCTGGGTGCCGAAGTCACGCTGATTGAACGCTCGGGCGTGGGCGGGTCTGCGGTGCTCACCGACGTCGTCCCCTCAAAGACGCTCATCGCCACCGCCGAGGCTGCCACCAACATGGGCACGGCCGAAACTCTCGGCGTGCAGTTCTATGCCAAGGGGGAGAACGGTAAGCCGGTTCGCCCTGAACTCGCCATCAACATGGGGCTGGTCAACAAGCGTTTGCTCCAGCTTGCTCAGGACACCTCGAAAGACATGCAGACCGCTCTCAAAGAGGCGGGGGTGACCACGATTCCCGGGTACGGTCGCCTCGACGGCAACAACGCGGTCATCGTCTCGACGGCTCCCGGCGGCACAGACTTCGAACGTCTTGAGGCAGACACGATTATCGTTTCGACCGGCGCAACCCCGCGCATCCTCGAGACCGCTAAGCCCGACGGAGAGCGCATCTTCACCTGGACACAGCTGTACTCGCTGCAAGAGATTCCCAAGCACATCATCGTCATCGGTTCGGGTGTGACAGGTGCTGAGTTCGCCGGCGCCTATCGCGCGCTTGGCGCCGAAGTCACTCTGGTCTCGAGCCGTGAACAGGTGCTCCCGGGTGAGGATGCCGACGCTGCCGCCGTGATCGAAAACGTGTTCACGCGCATCGGCATGAACATCCGCTCGCGTTCGCGCGCCGAAAAGGTTGAACGCACTGCCGACGGAGTTGTCGTGACGCTTGCCGACGGAACCACCATCGAGGGCAGCCACTGTCTGATGGCGGTGGGTTCGATCCCGAACACCGCGGGCATCGGTCTTGAAGAAGCCGGCGTTGAGCTGACCGAGAGCGGGCACATCCGGGTCAATCGCGTCGCTCGCTCAAGTGTTCCCAACATTTATGGCGTGGGCGACTGCTCAGCCTCGATGCCGCTGGCCTCTGTGGCCGGTATGCAGGGTCGCACCGCGGTCTTCCATGCGCTCGGCGATGCGGTCGAGCCGTTCGAAGAGCGAAACGTAGCCGCCAACGTTTTCACGAATCCGCAGATTGCAACCGTGGGTTGGTCGCAGGCCGAAATCGAAGCCGGAACCATTCGCGGCACGATTCACAAAATCGACCTCGAGCTCAACCCACGCGCCAAGATGATGGGCCTGACCGACGGTTTCATCAAGCTAATCTCAACCACAACATCACGCACGGTCATCGGTGGAGTCGTTGTTGCCCCGAACGCCTCGGAGCTCATCTTTCCGATTGCCTTGGCCGTGGAGCACCGCCTCACGGTCGATGACCTGGCCAAGGCGTTCTCGATTTACCCGTCACTCTCGACGACGATCAGTGAAGTCGCTCGCGCGCTTCACAAAGTGCTGTAGGTGCTGGTCGACTACTCGTCTTCGATGGTCAGCAACAAGTGACCGTTTGAAATCGTCGAGCCAACCTCGGCGTTGATGTTGCGCACAACGCCGTCACGCGGTGCCGGAACCTGTTGTTCCATCTTCATCGCCTCGAGCACGATGACGATCTCGCCCTTGGTGACCTTCTGGCCCTCTTCGACGGCGATTTTGACCACGGAGGCCTGCATCGGCGCCTTGACCGAGTTGCCACCGGCGGACTCCACACCCGCAGAGGCCTTGCGCTTGGGGGCTGCTCCGAGGGTTGCGAGGTCGCTCATGTTGGCACGCAGGAGTTTTGCCGGCAACTGGACCTCAATGCGACGACCATCAACCTCAACGGTGACGTGCTGACGCTTGGTCTCGGCCGGAGTCTCCTCGGTCTCGCCACTCCAGGGTTCGATCTCGTTCTTGTACTCGGTCTCGATCCAGCTTGTGTACACCGAGAAGGGCTTGTCGCCTTCGGGAGCAAACGCACGGTCGCGAACGATGGAACGGTGGAACGGAAGCACGGTGGGCAGACCGGCTACCTCGAACTCGTCGAGTGCGCGGCGTGAACGCTCGAGTGCTTCAGCACGAGTGGCGCCGGTAACGATGAGCTTGGCCACCATCGAGTCGAACGAACCAGAGATGACGTCACCGGCTGCGACACCGGTGTCAACGCGGATGCCGGGGCCGCCGGGTGCGCGGAAGACGTTGACCGGGCCGGGTGCCGGCATGAAGTTGCGACCGGCGTCTTCACCGTTGATGCGGAACTCGAACGAGTGTCCGGTGATTTCGGGGTCCGGGTAGTCGAGCACGCCGCCCTCTGCCAAACGGAACTGCTCGCGAACGAGGTCGATGCCGGTGACCTCTTCCGAGACGGGGTGCTCCACCTGAAGGCGGGTGTTGACCTCGAGGAACGAAACCGTGCCGTCGGCGCCGATGAGGAACTCGCAGGTGCCGGCTCCGACGTAGCCGACCTCTTTAAGGATCGCCTTGGATGCCCGATACAGCTCGGTCATTTGAGCGTCGGTCAGGAAGGGAGCCGGAGCTTCTTCGACGAGCTTCTGGTGACGGCGCTGGAGCGAGCAGTCGCGGGTCGACACGACCACGACGTTGCCGTGCTCATCGGCCAGACACTGGGTCTCAACGTGACGGGGCTTGTCGAGGTACTTCTCAACGAAGCATTCTCCGCGACCGAAGGCGGCAATCGCCTCGCGGGTAGCCGACTCGAACTGGTCGGCGACCTCTTCGCGCGTGCGAGCAACCTTGAGGCCGCGTCCACCGCCACCAAACGCCGCCTTGATGGCAACCGGCAGACCAACCTTGTCAACGAACTCTAGAACCTCAGCAGCATCGCTGACGGGGTTCAATGTTCCAGGAGCAAGCGGAGCGCCAACCTTCTCGGCGACGTGACGGGCCGAAACCTTGTCACCGAGCTGCTCGATTGCCTCCGGGCTGGGGCCGATCCAGATGAGTCCAGCCTTGATGACGGCACGCGCAAAGTCGGCGTTCTCGGCGAGGAATCCGTAGCCCGGGTGAACGGCGTTGGCGCCGGACCGGCGAGCAACACCCAAGATTTTTTCGATGACCAGGTAGGTCTCGGCACTCGTGGTGCCGTTCAGTGCGTATGCCTCATCAGCGAGCTTCGCGTGGAGGGCATCCCGGTCTTGATCAGCGTAGACGGCGACCGAGCCAATTCCGCTGTCGCGGGCGGCGCGAATAATGCGCACGGCAATCTCGCCGCGGTTGGCAATGAGCACCTTATTAATGCGTGACATAGTTCCTTAGCCTACTGAAGGCGGGGGTTTTCGGGCAGAGCTAGCGGGTCCAGAGGGCGGGCCACTCGACGTCTAGCTCGCGAGCCAGGCGACGCACGCTCGGAATCGAAACACCGATCACATTGGAGGGGTCGCCCACGATCGAGTCGACAAACGCCGCGCCCAGGCTGTCGAGGGTGAACGCGCCGGCAACCTTCAGCGGTTCACCGCTGGCCACGTAGGCATCAATCTCGGCATCTGAGATGTCGTTGGCGAAGCTCACCTCGGTGGAGGCGACGTGACCGACACCGCTGCCCGCCCCAACACCCGAGGGAGCCGGCGCGCCGTGAACCAAGTGGATGAGCCAGTGCCCCGAAAAAAGGTGGCCCGTGCGTCCGCGCTGAGCGTGCCACCGGGTGGTTGCAACCTCGGGCGTGTGCGGCTTGCCGTAGATCACGCCGTCGAGAACGAACGCTGAGTCACCACCCAGAATGAGCACGCCCTCGTCACCCGCGGCGCTAGGGTTACCCAGGCCGGTTGAGCCTGTCGAAACCATGTTGGCGACCGCCTCTGCCTTAACCCGGGCGAGCAGCAACACCATCTGCTCGGGAGTCAGTGGACCAGAGGTCGCCTCGGCAGCGGCGACAGCGCCATCCTCGTCGACTTCGCTGGGCACGACGAGTGGCTCGATTCCGGCCGCGCGCAGGGTTGCCAAGCGTGCGGGGGAGGTGGAGGCAAGAATCAGCTGCACGGAGGGTGCCCTTCGGTGTGGAAAGCTCGATGTCATGGAGCTGGTTGAACTCGAGATTACCAATGTCGCCCACGGTGGCATTTTTGTGGCGCGCCACGACGGCCGGGTCATCTTCGTCAGTGACGCGATCAGTGGCGAGCGAGTGCTCGCTCAGGTGACCGACACCTCGCAGAAGAGCTTCTGGCGGGCCACCACGGTTGAGGTGCTCGAGCCCTCGAAGCAGCGTCAGGCCCATGTGTGGTCGGCGGCTTCGCTCGACCGTGCTCCTGACGAGCGCGTGGGTGGAGCAGAGTTCGGGCACATCAAGTTGGGCTACCAGCGCGAGCTCAAGGCACAGGTACTGACCGAAGCCCTCGAGCGCTTCGCTAAACTTTCGCAACCCGTGACGGTCGAAGGCTTGCCCGGCGACGACGAGACGAACGGCACCCGGTGGCGCACCCGCATCAGTTTGCATGTCGATGACTCGGGACGCGTTGGACCGTACGCCGCTCGCAGCCACCGCGTCATCGAGGTGGATGACCTTCCCCTGGCTGTCGACGAGATCACCGCTCTTGCCCCCCTGCACTCCAGACTTCCCGCGGGCTCACGGGTCGACCTTGTTGCACCATCCGTCGGGGGTGCTCGCATCAACACCGTTGCCCCCGTGGAGAAAAAGGCGAAGAAAAAGCCCGGACCGGGAAACCCGGTGGCCGTTCCCAAGCTCAAGAACCGTGCCCTGATTCGCGAGAAGGTCGGCAATCGCGAGTTCATGCTGGCCGAAGAGGGGTTCTGGCAGGTGCACCGATCGGCTGCAGCAACGCTGACGCAGGCGGTCGCATCCGCCATTGACGGCGACCTCTTTGACGTGCGAGCAGCGAATCACGACCTCTATGGCGGAGTCGGACTTCTGGCTGCAGCGATGGGTGAGAGGTTCGGTTCGACCACACGCATGACCAGCGTCGAATCGAGCGAGCAGGCCACCGAGTTTGCCGCCGAGAACCTTGCCGACTGGGTGGGTGCTCGGGTGCTGACCGGCCGCGTCGACCGCTACCTGACTCAGGTCGCAACCGACACCTCGGCCGTCGAGAAGTCAGCGTGGAGTGCCGCGACCGTCATTCTCGATCCGCCTCGCGCAGGCGCGGGAAAAGACGTCATTGAATCCCTCGGCATGCTCAAGCCCGCGCAGCTGGTTTACGTGGCCTGTGACCCGGTTGCGTTCGCACGCGACGCCGGCTACCTGCGCGAGCGCGGATACGAGCTGGCGGACTTGCGCGCGTTTGACCTCTTCCCCAACACGCACCACGTCGAGGCGGTTGCCAGGTTCGTTCGGATCTAGACGTCTCGCTCACCGAAATAAAAATTTCGAAAAAACATCAATTCTTCGATATTGTTGAAGTCAGCAATCGGGGCTCGACGTCGAGCCCCGTGAAATAACAGGAGCAGCAGTGAAGATTGCAAACGTAAAAGGTCGCCTCTCGATCGTTGTCGCAGACGGCCAGGCCGTTGACGTAGAGACTGCCAGTGCCGGCAAATTCTCGTCTTCCATCCACGAGGCTTACGAACAGTGGGATGCCTTCACTTCCTGGGCCAAGACGGTTGACGCTTCACACGCTTCCACCTTCGCTGCTACTGATCTCGACTCACCCGTGCCCACCCCGCGCCAGATTTTCGCCATCGGCATGAACTACGCCAAGCACGCGGCCGAGGGCGGCTTCTCGGTTCCCGAGGAACCCACCATTTTCACCAAGTTTCAGTCGTGCATCACCGGCCCCTACGCCGATGTCGCTATCCCTGTTGACGGCAAGAACGACTGGGAGACGGAGCTCATCGCCGTAATCGGCAAGACAGCTCGCAACGTCAAGGCTGCCGATGCATTCCACTACGTGGCCGGCTACACCATGGGCCAGGACATCTCGGAGCGCGTGACGCAGGGCAAGGGCCCGGCTCCTCAGTTCTCGTTCGCTAAGTCGTTCGAGGGCTTCGGTCCGACCGGTCCGGTCGTGGTCACGCTCGACGAGTTTGCCGACCCTAACGACATCGAACTCGGATGCTCGGTCGACGGTGACGTTCGACAGAACGACAGCTCCAACGATCTCGTCTTTTCGGTACCCGAGCTCATCGAGTACCTGAGTGCACGCCTCACCCTGTTCCCGGGCGACCTCATCTGGACCGGCACTCCGTCGGGCGTAGGCCTCGGCCGCAGGCCTCAGGTCTACCTCAACGTGGGCGAAGAACTCGTCACGTGGGGCAAGGGCATCGGTGAGATGCGCAACAGGATCGTCGCCGCGAAGTAACTCTCGCTTCTACTTCTCTGAGTCAAACTGCACAGTTTGACGACTGGCGATGACGGCGTCTGCCCAGCGAGCCACAATCTCTTTGTGCCCGGGGTGCTCGAGGTAGTTCTGCAAGTTCTCGACAGTGTCGAACACCGCACACACGCCAAAGTCTGCTGCGCCGGAGCGAATCCCTAGGTTGTCGCCGTTGTAGTAGGCGATGAGCCCCGGGAATCCGGCAATTTGTTCGCGCAGTTCAGTCTTGAGTGACTCGGCTGAACCGGCCGGGCGATCTGCCTTGAACACAAAGCTGGTGGTGTGAACAATCACGGGTGAATCCTCGAGAAAAGGCCTAGCTGTCTTCGGCGACGAAACCGGACTCGAGCAACAGGCGGGTGGTCAGGTCAATGTGGTCGCGCAAAAGCTTGGTGGCCAGCGGTACGTCTCCAGCGAGTACAGCATCGGTAATGGCCTGGTGTTCGGCAGCAGCGTCGCGTTTCTTAGCCTCACCGATACGCGCTGACCACTGTCGATACAGCTCTGCAGAGTCGCGCAGTTGACCGCAAATATCGGTCAGTCGCTTATTGTTGCAGCCCTCGAGAAGCGTGGCGTGAAACGCGTTGTGCACCTCGACCCATTCCTCGTTGAGGCGGTCGGGATCGTCGGCATCCATCGACGGGGTGTTTGCCATGCGAAAGTGCGCGGCGAGAACCTCGGACTGCCAGGAGGTGTCACCTTCGAGCATGGAGTGCTTAAGCGTTAGCGATTCAATCTCACTACGGGCCTGGGTCAGTGCGACAAGGTCTGCCTTCGAAATAGAGGTAACGCGAAATCCTTGCTGGGGAAGGTTCTCGACCAAACGCTGCTCCACCAGACGCGAGAGTGCCTCGCGGATGACGCCCACGCTGAAGCCGTATCGCTCGCTCAGTTGGGCAAACGGGAGCTTCGTGCCGGGAGTGATGCGCCCAGAGAGGATGTCTCCCCGCAGACTTTCATACACCTGCCCGTGGCGGGTCTTGCTTAGCTGCGACACAGTCATGATCCTCGCTACTTACCCGTGACTTCGTAAATGAAGTTCTTTGCGAGTGTAGCGACATCTGCGGCGCTCTCGGCGGAGCCATAGACGTAGAAGTCGGGGCGAACCAGCGCGGCGCCCGCGCCCATATCGACAAACCAATTGGCGTAGTGGCCGTCTACATCGGTCACTGCCAAGACATCATCGCGGTGCGATCCGGTCGCATCGACGGTGACGACTTCGACGCCCAAACTGCGCAGAGAGGCGACGGTCGCGGCATCGAGCTCCGTGGCCATGGCGGCGTCACGCAGAATCAGCGCGCCCGGCTGTACGACATCGTCGAATCGATCAACACTTGGATGCGCTGCCGTCGACACCCGACCCTGCCACGACAGGTACCCACCTGCTTCACCGTGCCAGAGGCCTTCGCCCAGACGCGGCTTGGGCGGCGGAGCGGCGGGAACTCCCGCTTCACGGTCAGCAATCATCGCTGCATCGCGGGCCGCGGCGGCGGCCTCGTCGGGAATGCAGATGATGCTTCCCAGGGCAATCGAGAAGTCAATCATGTCTTTGACGTGGACGCTGCGCTCTGACGTGTAGGTGTTGAGCAGGGCATCCTGAGCCTTGCCTTGAATGACGAGGTCAAGTTTCCAGGCCAGGTTCAGTGCATCGCGCACACCCGAGGCCAAGCCTTGGCCGGCGAATGGCGGCATCTTGTGTGCGGCGTCGCCCATGATGAAGACGCGACCCGAACGCCACTCTTTGGCCCAAGCCGACTCGAAGCGGTAGATCGTGTGGCGCTCCATCTTGGCGTTGTCGGGGCGAACATCGAAGGCTGAGAGCAGTCGCCAGATGTTCTCCTCGTTGTCGAGCTCGGCGGGGTTCTCGTCAGGAAGCAGCATGAACTCCCAGCGCCGGCGACCGGGCCCCCCGGGCACGACGGTTGTTGGGCGTTTCGGGTCAGCGATCTGCAGAGCGAGGTGCGTCACCTTGCAGTCGGGACCGGGAACGACGTCGACCACGAGCCAGTTGAAAAAGTAGCCGAGGTCGTTCCACTCGATGTTCTGGCTCTTGCGGGTGTCTGAGTTCGCTCCGTCAGCACCGATGAGGTACTTGGCGGTAACCGTGCGAGAGTCGCCCGAGGCAACGTCCTTGAGGTTGACCTTTACGCTGTCAGAGTCTTGACCCGCGAAGGTTGCCTCGGTGTTCCACTGCGCCTCAACATTTCCGGTCGCACGCATGCGGGCGTCGAGGTGCACTTCCATGTTCGGCTGGCCGTAGAAATAGGTGCTGTGCCAACCTTGGGGGTCGGGTGCGGTCCAGTCGACTTCGAAGAGTGTCTTGTGCTCGGCGTTCACCCACAGGTAGACGTCGTTGTAGACCTCGAAGGCATCGGGCATCTTGTCGACGTGCATGTCGGCGGCCTGAAAAATGCGAGCAACTTCAGCGTCGTGCGCGACCGCGCGGGGCAGAAGATACTGACCCGACTGCTTGTCAGCGATGAGTACTTTATAGCCGCGGCGACCCATCATCAGGGCCATCATTTTTCCGACTGGACCCATGCCGGCAATGACGATATCTACATCGGTGTGTGCGCCCGACATGCTTACTCCTCGTTGAGTGTGGTGTTCACAACGACGATGTGCTCGCCCTCGTGCTTTTCGAATCTACAAGAAATTTCGAAATTATGCACTAATTCTTGAGGAGGTCGACCGCGAAAGAATCAGCGGTTTTCTCTCGCAATTCTTCTTCGGTTACGCCCGGTGCCATCGCCCGCAGCACAAGGCCGTCGTCTGTGACATCAAACACCGCGAGGTCGCTAATGATCTTGTCGACGCACCGCACTCCGGTCAGCGGCAGGTCACACTCGGCAACGATCTTGGGCGTGCCGTCTTTTGAGACATGGTCGGTCAGCACGATGACAAAGGGCGTGCCCGCAACGAGATCCATCGCACCGCCCATGCCCTTGACGAGCTTGCCGGGGATGGTCCAGTTGGCCAGGTCTCCGTGGCCCGAGACCTGCAGCGCGCCGAGCACCGCGGTGTGCACGTGTCCGCCGCGGATCATGCCGAACGACGTTGCCGAGTCGAAAATGCTTGCGCCCGGCAGCAGGGTAACTGTTTGCTTTCCGGCGTTGATGAGGTCGGCATCCTCATCGCCCTCGAACGGGAACGGGCCCATGCCCAAGATGCCATTTTCACTCTGGAGGTAGATGGTGACTCCGGGCGGGAGGTGGTTGGCAACCAGGGTCGGAATACCGATGCCGAGGTTGACGTACTGACCGTCAGTAAGTTCGAGTGCTGCAAGAGCAGCCATTTCGTCGCGAGTCCAGGCCATGGTCGTGCCTTCCTATGCCGTGCGCGGACGAACGGTCCGCTGCTCGATGTCTTTTTCGCGGGGGAGCGCTTGAACGAGTCGCTGCACAAAAATGCCGGGAGTCATCACCGAGGCTGGGTCAATGAACTCGCCCTCGGGCAAGATGATCTCGGCCTCGACCACGGTCACATTGCCACAGGTGGCGGCCAGCGGGTTGAAGTTGCGCGAGGTCATTCGGTACAGCAGGTTGCCGGCGAGGTCTGCGGTGTGCGCGTGCACGAGCGCGAAGTCGGTCACGATTCCCCGTTCGAGAATGTAGGTCTCGCCGTCGAAGACCTCGTGGGTCTTGCCCTCCGCAACGGGGGTGCCAACACCGGTCTTGGTGAAGAAGCCTGCGATGCCGGCGCCGCCAGCGCGCATCCTTTCGGCAAGCGTGCCCTGCGGGGTGAACTCGACCTCGAGCTTTCCCTCGATGAATTGCTGAGCGAAGAGCTTGTTCTCGCCGACGTACGAGGCGATGACCTTGCCGACCTGGTGATTTTCGAGGAGCAGCCCGAGGCTCTTGCCGTCGATGCCGAGGTTGTTCGAGACGATGGTCAGGTTCTTGGCACCGGAGTCTCGAACGGCCTCGATGAGGTCATTGGGGTTACCGCTCAGACCGAAACCACCCACGGCCAGGGTTGCGCCATCGAACACGGCATTGCCGATTGCTTCGGCTGCCGACGACCAGATTTTCGACATGAATCTCCTTTGACGAAATCCATCTTTGCACCCCACGTAAAAAATTTCGAAATTTTTCGAGATATCACGTATGTCGAGCAGCGGGGGTTAAACGCCAGAGGGCCTCCACGAATGGCGACCCTCTGACTGAGCTCGTCAGGGCAACAACCCGAAAAAGTGCACTGACGAGATTTTTGCCGACATCGGATGGGGGAAAACGATTACGGCTAGTGACTAAGTGTTCCGCGTGTGACGCGAGAGCGCAATAGGCGCTTAGCCGGTGAAGTCGCGGCCGAACGCAACGCCCTCGGCCACATCCTCACGGATGCTGATCTGCGACTTGGCCCAGGGGTTCATGCCCGGCGACTGCACAGCATGCTCGAGGACTGACTCTTCGTTGATCTGCGCGTCGAGCACAGCCCACACTGCTGCCTTTTCTTCGGGGGTAACCCCGCGAGAGACAAACCGTACGTCGTCGAGATTCACAGCGGGATGTTTCCGTGCTTCTTGGGCGGCAGGCTGGCGCGCTTGCCACGCAGGGCACGCATGGCCTTGACGATGGCAACACGGGTAGCGGCTGGCTCAATGATTCCGTCGAGCTCACCGCGCTCGGCAGCCAAGAACGGACTGGCCACGTTGTAGGTGTATTCATTGGCAAGTCGCGTGCGAACGGCGGCCACATCTTCGCCGGCAGCCTCGGCAGCCTTGATTTTGTCGCGGTACAGAATGTTGACCGCACCCTGACCACCCATAACCGCGATTTCGGCGGTGGGCCAGGCTAGGTTGATGTCGGCACCGAGCTGCTTTGAGCCCATAACGATGTACGCGCCACCGTAGGCCTTGCGAGTGATGACGGTCACCAGCGGAACGGTTGCCTCGGCGTAGGCGTAGAGCAGTTTGGCGCCACGGCGAATGACACCGCTCCACTCCTGATCTGTGCCGGGAAGGTAACCAGGCACGTCGACGATGGTGACAATCGGAATCGAGAACGCGTCACAGAAACGAACGAAACGACTCGCCTTTTCACCAGCCTCGATGTTCAAGGTTCCGGCCATCTGCGAAGGCTGGTTGGCGATGATGCCGACCGAGCGACCCTCGACACGAGCGAATCCGATGACGATGTTCGGCGCGAAGAGCGGCTGAACCTCGAGGAATTCGCCGCTGTCGACGACGTGCTTGATGACCTCGTGCACGTCGTAGGGCTGGTTGGGCGAATCTGGAATAAGAGTGTTCAGGCGCTTGTCGGCGTCGGTGATTTCGAGCTCGACGTCGCTGTCATATACGGGGTGCTCTGCCATGTTGTTGTCGGGCAGGTAGCCGATGAGGTTGCGCGCATAGTCGAGTGCATCGCTTTCATCGCTGGCGAGGTAGTGCGAGACGCCCGAGACGGTGTTGTGCGCCAGTGCGCCACCGAGTTCTTCGAAGCCCACATCTTCACCGGTAACGGTCTTGATGACGTCGGGGCCGGTCACGAACATGTGGCTGGTCTTGTCGACCATGATGACGAAGTCGGTCAACGCGGGTGAGTACACGGCGCCGCCGGCGGCCGGTCCCATGATGATCGAGATCTGCGGGATGACTCCCGAAGCTGCTGTGTTGCGACGGAAGATTTCACCGTACTTACCCAGGGCGACAACACCCTCTTGAATACGAGCTCCACCGGAGTCGAGCATGCCGATGATGGGAACGCCCGTGCGCAGGGCGAGATCCATGATTTTGATGATCTTCTCGCCGGCGACCTCGCCGAGCGAACCACCAAAGATGGTGAAGTCTTGCGAGTAGACGGCGACCTGGCGACCGTGAATGGTGCCGGTGCCGGTGACAACAGCGTCACCGTAGGGGCGCTTGGCGTCCATGCCGAAGGCGGTTGTGCGGTGACGAACGAATTCGTCAATCTCGACGAACGAGCCGGGGTCGAGCAGTTCGGCGATGCGCTCGCGGGCGGTCATCTTGCCCTTGGCGTGCTGCTTCTCGATGGCAGCCTCGCCGCTGGCGGTTACCGCTTCGTGGTAGCGCTGCTTGAGGTCGGCAAGTTTGCCCGCAGTGGTGAACGGGTCAATCGATTCTGCTTTGTCAGTCACGGCATCAACACTATCGAAGCCTGCACCAGAGACAATGTTCCTATGACGTTGAACCGAACTCGCCAGATTAGCCCGCGTGCCGTGTGGCTCGACGAGGTTGGCTCGACGAACACCGAATTGGCTCGCCTGGTGGCACTCGAACCGGCGGATGCGTGGCCACACTTGTCCGTGCTTGCAACGGGGAACCAGACCGCCGGTAAGGGGCGCCTCGGGCGCGTGTGGACTGCCCCGGCGGGGGCATCCCTTGCCGCTTCTGTCTTGGTGCGACCCGGGCGTGGCCGCGCATTCAACGCCGATGGTTACGGTTGGCTTCCTCTGATTGCCGGCACGGCGATGGCGCGGGCGCTCGCCGGGCTTGTACCGGCACCCGCCCAGGTCGAACTCAAGTGGCCCAACGACGTGCAGATCGACGGCGCCAAAGTGTGTGGCGTGTTGACTGAACTCCAGCCTGACGGCTCGGTGATTATTGGCTCGGGAGTGAACCTCAGCCTGAGGGCTGATCAGCTGCCTACGCCCACCTCGACGTCTCTTGCGCTGGCGGGTGCGACAACGACCGCGGCCGATGATGTGCTCGCTGCGTACCTGAGCGAACTCGCTCCGATGCTCGATCGCCTGGCCGCAACCGGAGGCGACGCGGCGGCGGCCGGGATCGTCGCCGACGTGAGTTTGACCTGCAACACCATCGGTCAGAGCGTTCGAGTCGAACTTCCCTCAGGGGAAAAGCCGGTCGGTACCGCTCTCGGGCTCGACGACCGCGGCTGCCTGATTGTCTCCACCATGGATGGTCAGAGCCTCGCTGTGGCAGCCGGGGATGTCACCCACCTGCGGGTAATAATGAATGGTGACTGAACCCATCGCAATCGATAACGAGGGCTACCCTCTGCACACCGGTTCGATGCCCGTCAGCATTGTCAACGAAACCCGCATCGCCAAGCTTCGTCACCACGGCGGTTCACTGCTCTGGCCGGCACTCGGCTTCATCGTGCTGACCGCTGCGGCCGGTTTCAGCGCGGGCTTCTTGGCAGAGCCTTGGATGCAGATCACTCTGTGGTCGGCCTACGCCCTGCTGACCATCGCGTTCGTGATCGTTCCATGGTTGCGGTGGCTCGCCTCGAGCATCACGATCACGACTCACCGGGTGATTCTGGCTCAGGGTCTCCTGGTGCGTTCGCGGCGAGAAATCCTGTTGATGCGAGTACACGATGTCACCCTGCGCCGCTCGGCCGGGCAGATGCTCTTTGGCTCAGGGGACGTGCTGCTCGGAGTGGGCACGGAACAGCCGGTGCGCATCCATGCGGTGCCGCGCCCGAATCTGGTGCTTGCTGCGCTGACCGACCTGGTGCACGCGGCCTCGCCGCGTATTCGGTAGGCCGAGGGCCGTTTCAAACCACTAGCGACCGAAGAGTCGTGCGAAGCCCCAGACGGTGACTTTTCCCATCGCTTCGCGCACGATTGAGCCGCTCATTTTCGACTGCCCGTGCTCGCGCTCACGAAAAACAATGGGCACCTCGGTCTCGAGGTATCCCGCGTTGCGCACGCGCCGGGTCATGTCGATCTGAAAGCAGTAGCCGTGCGATTCGACGTTCTCGAGGTGGATGTCCGCCAGCACGCCCGGCCCGAACGCGCGGAACCCGGCCGTGGCATCCTTCACTTTCAACCCGAGCATCACGCGGGCGTAGGCATTTCCCGCTCGACTCAGGAGTTCTCGGTGCCAGGGCCAGTTGATCACGCTTCCGCCGGCGACCCAGCGTGAGCCGATGCTCAGCCCCCATCCGCTCCCCGGGCGCACGGCGGCGATGAGTGCCGGCAACGCGTCGGCCGGGTGTGATCCGTCGGCATCCATCTCGACGACAACCTCGTACGAGCGGGCCAGCGCCCACTCGAAACCGGCAAGGTACGCATCGCCGAGTCCGCTCTTGGCCGTGCGATGCAAGACAAATACGTGCTCGTCGTGAGTGGCGAATTCGTCGGCTCGTGCGCCGGTGCCATCGGGGCTGTTGTCGTCGACGATCAGAATGTGCGCATCCGGAACCGAAGCTCGAATGGCGGGCACAATCAGAGGCAGGTTATCTAGCTCGTTATAGGTCGGCACAATGATGAGCGCCGACGAGCCGCTCTCTCGAACGTTAGTCATCGATGCTCACCCCGGTTGCGCCGCGGTTGCTCGGGTTCCACACCCAGAAGCGGTAGAGCACAAATCGCACCAGGGTTCCCAGGGCGAGCCCGACGATGTTCGCCGAGATGTTGTCTTCGAGCAGGGTGGTCAACCCCAGCCAGTAGTGCGAGACACCCAGGCAGGCCAGCGTGACTCCCATGCCGACAAGAGATGCGGCCACGAACTCGACGAACTCGCGAACCACGTGCTTGTGCCGCACTTTGCGGAATGTCCAGAAACGGTTGCCCAGCCAGTTGAAGACGATGGCAACGGATGTGCTGATCACCTTGGCGCCGAGTGCCCCGTTGATCCACCAGGCGTTCGGGCCGTCGGCCAAGCGCAGCAGGTTGAAGAGCCCGACGTCGACGCCAACGCCGATCAGTCCGACAACGCCGAACTTTACGAAGTAGCTCAGCAAGTTCGTCCACGCGCGTCGCGCCACGGAAGTCGTCGTCACTGTCATGGCGAGCCTTTCGTGTGTCTTGCATGGGCGAGAATAGAAGAGCGCCGATTCCCGCGGCCACCGGTACCCGTGAAAGGCACAGCAATGACCAGAGTAGTTGGCGTTATCGGTGGCGGACAGCTTGCCCGCATGATGACTCCTCCTGCCATCAACCTTGGTCTAGAAATCTATGTGCTGGCTAAGGAAAGCTATGAATCCGCCAAGATTGCGGTGACCGCACTGGGGGACCACACGGATGCTCAGGCGGTGTTGAACTTCGCACGCGAGTGTGACGTGGTCACCTTCGACCACGAGCATGTGCCCCAGTCAGTTCTGGCCGAGTTGGTCGCTGCCGGCATCAATCTGCAGCCCAAGCCCGAGGCACTTCTTTACGCGCAAGACAAACTGCTGATGCGCGAGCGTCTTGCGAAACTCGGCGTCGCGATTCCTGGCTGGGCTCAGGTCACGACGGCCGCCGAGATCGATGATTTTGTCGCCGAGTATGGCGGGCGAGCTGTCGTGAAGACGGCCCGAGGCGGATATGACGGCAAGGGCGTTCGAGTGGTCACCTCCGGGGTCGAGGTGAGCGACTGGCTCGCCGACTTGCCCGCGGGTGAAGCACTTCTCGTCGAGGAATTCGTCGAGTTCAATCGCGAGCTGGCTCAGATGATCGCCCGTCGACCCAGTGGTGAGGTTGCTCTGTGGCCCGTCGTGGAGACGGTTCAGTCCGACGGCGTCTGCGCCGAGGTCATTGCCCCCGCTCCGTCTTCGGCCGGCAAAGTCGCCGACATGGCTGCCGACATTGCCATCACAATTGCACACGGGCTCGATGTCACCGGAGTCTTTGCCGTCGAGATGTTCGAGACCACCGATGACCGCATCCTCGTCAACGAACTGGCGATGCGACCGCACAACAGCGGCCACTGGAGCCAGGACGGCTCGCTCACCAGCCAGTTCGAGCAGCACTTGCGCGCGGTACTTGATTTGCCGCTCGGGTCCACCGCGATGGCGACGCAGTGGGCGGTCATGTCCAACATCTTGGGTGGGCCAGCCTCGGGAGACCTCGACTCGGCTTGCGCCAAGGCAATGGGCGAGTATCCCGAAGCAAAGCTTCACCTGTACGGCAAGACGCCTCGACCCGGGCGCAAGATTGGTCACGTTAACGTCGCTGGTGACGACCTCGACCGGGCTGTGGCTGTGGCGCGTGGCGCGACAGCGTTCTTTCAGGACTGACGCCTAGCATGGTGGCATGCCTGAAACGAAGCCACTTGTTGCTGTCGTCATGGGGTCGGATTCCGACTGGTCTGTGATGAGCGCCGCCGTCGACATTCTCAAAGAATTCGGTGTCGCTCACGAGGTTGAGGTCGTTTCAGCACACCGCACTCCCGAAAAGATGGTGGCCTTCGGCAAGGATGCCCGTGCTCGCGGACTCAAGGTCATCATCGCGGGCGCTGGCGGGGCAGCACATTTGCCCGGCATGCTCGCGAGCGTGACGCCGCTACCTGTGGTGGGTGTTCCTGTTCCGCTTTCGAAGCTCGACGGACTCGACTCGCTCCTCTCCATCGTGCAGATGCCAGCGGGTGTCCCGGTGGCAACCGTGTCGATCGGCGGCGCCGCAAACGCTGCTCTCATCGCCGTCAAAATTTTGGCCACGAGCGACGACGCGCTCATGGAGAAAATGCAGGACTACGCAACCAAGCTGGCCGAAACCGTCGAGGTCAAGAATCTGGCGTTGAAGTCCCAGCTATGACAAGCACCAACCCGATACGCACCCCAGACACCACCTCGCCTCGCATCATGACGAACCGCGGGGTGTGGCTCCTCGTGCTCAACTTCGTGTTCCCCGGGTCGGTTCAGGCCATCGCGGGCAACCGCCGGTTGGGTCGAATTGGAATGGCCTCGACGATTGTCGGCTGGGCGCTCATCATCCTGCTGCTTGTTATTCGCGCCATCTCACAGGCCACTGTTCTGAGCATGTTCACCATGCCGTTCTTTCTCGTTCTTGCTCAGATTGCGCTGGTCTATTTTGCGATTCTGTGGCTGGTGCTGACGTTTGACACCCTGCGTCTGGTTCGCATTGTGAAGACCGGCCCGCGCGCCCGCTACTGGATTCCCTCGGTCGCCATTGTGCTGGTCGCAGTGCTGTCGGGCGGATCGGTTTACGCATCCACTCTGGCCGGCGGAGTCACGCGATTGGTCACAGACCTCGGCGTGGCTGGCCCGGCGGTCGCGCCGATTGACGGGCACTACAACTTCGTCGTTCTCGGTGTCGACGGCGATCAGAAACGTTCCAAAGACGGCTTCAACCTGCGTCCCGACAGCATGCAGGTCGTGAGCGTTGACGCAAACACCGGCAAGATTTTCTCGTTCAGTTTTCCGCGTGACCTGCACAACATTCCGTTCCCGGCGAGCTCGCCGATGCACAAGATTTACCCGAACGGGTACACCGAGTCGGCGGCTGATTATTGCGGCACCTGGGCCTGTTTGAACACGATCTACGTGGATGCCGAAATCAACCACGCCAACCTCTACCCGCAGGCAAAGAAGTTGGGCGTCTCTCCCGGTGTCTTCGCCATGATGGATGCGGCCGAGGGCATCACGGGCTTGAAGATTCAGTTCTACGCAATCGCTGACATGCAGGGCCTCGTCGACCTCATCGACGCGCTCGGTGGCGTGGACATCAATGTTCCCTACCCGGTTGGCCTGGCCAACATGGATGTTCCTGACTCCGAGGTCAAGGTGTGGATTCGCGCTGGCCAGCAGCACCTCGACGGCTGGCACGCCCTGATGTTCGCTCGCTCGCGTCACGCGCCGACGGGTGACTACGAACGCATGAAGCGTCAGCAGCTGCTCATGGCCGCTCTGCAAAAACAGATGAACCCGGTCAACGTGCTGTCGAAGTTCCAAGAGGTCTCGAAGACTGGCGGTCGCATTCTCAAGACGAACGTTCCGCAACCCATGTTCGGCACGCTCGTCGACATCGCCATGAAGTCGCGCACGGCCGGGTACACCGGAGTCGCGTTCACTCCGTACAGCGACCAGTTCAAGATCTACCCGCACGACCCGTCGTTCACCAAGATCAAGGCGTACATTCACACGCTGATGAACCCGAAGCCAACGCCGAGCCCGAGCAACTAGTTCGGCGAGGCTAGGCTCGCGGGTCCTGCGCAATCAAGCGCGGATGCTCGTTCAAGGTGTCGGGCAGCTTGGTGGCCACCGCGCAAATCACCAGCAACGCCCATCCGCCCTCGACGAGTATTCGACTCTCGGCCAGGCTTTGCGCACACAGGCAGGCGAGGATGAACAACGGAAGCATGTGCAGCGCGACGAATGGCCGGTCGGTGCGCACGTCCCAGCGCGGACGGTCAACAGCTCGGAACCACGCACGCCAGATGGCGGTGCCGATGAGGACGGCGAACATGATGCCGCCGATGATGCCCAGCTGCATGAGCACGTCGAGCCAGGCGTTGTGCGCCTGGAGGTATGTCACGCCGTGGCGAACAACGAGGTGGTCGAAGGGGGCAACCCACGGAGCCCAGTAGCTGATCCAGCCCCAGCCAAGAACGGGCTTCTGTTCCCAGAGGTGAACCACGATGGCCCAAATGTCGGCACGACCGGTGAAGTCGGGGCTGCGTCCAACCACCTGAGCAATGACCGGCCCGAAAGCCAAGGCGAGCAGGCCGAGTCCGATGAAGATAAAGAGCGCGCTCCAGTAGACGCGCCGGTGTCTGCCGTCACCTCGCTTGCGAGCCCACAGTGCGAAGGCACCGCAGATAAGAACGAGAACGGCCGCGAAAATGACAGTTGCCGATTGGGTGAGCCCGATGCAGAGCACCGAGACGCCGAGCCAGAAATAGCCCCAGAATTTCCAGATCAGTTTGTCGGCGAGCTGAACGCTAAAGACGACAATGCCCAGGAGTGCGACGAATCCAAGCAAGTTGCGGTTGCCCATGATTCCTTGAATCGGACCGCCCTGGAGAATCTTTCCCTCACACCAGTAGAACTCACCGGGCACCTTGCCGTCGACCTTGAGCCAGATGGGCAAAACCGGGTGACGAATCACGAGAGCAACCCACAGCTCGAAGACGATGGAGAGTCCTAGCGCCCAGCGAAGTGCTACGCCGAGTGCACGAACGAATGTCGACCAGGGCAGAAGGTAAGCCATTCCAAAAGCCACAATCGTGGTGCCGTACAGGGCAACCAGGGCCAGAGCCGTTGCGCCCCGATAGAACGACCAAATAAGAGAGAGCGCCGCCCAGGCTAGGAATACAACCAGAGTGATTGGCAATCCGCGGTGACGAATGCGCGGCCACCCGCGCACCAGCAACACGGCATAGATAACGATCGCGACGCCGCAGATGGCAAGAAAGCCCGGCCAGCCGATCAGGTTGCGCCAGAAGTCGCCGGCGAGCAGCGTGAACAGCGAAAAGACGGCTAGTGCCACTTCGGCTGAACGAGCAACGCGCGCTTTCATACCTTCAGGCTAGACGAACGCGGCGTGCCCCGTAATCGCTCGACCGATGATGAGGGTGTTCATCTCTCGAGTTCCCTCGTAGCTGTACAACGCTTCGGCGTCGGCGAAGTAGCGTGCCACGTCGTAGTCGAGCACGATTCCATTGCCGCCAACGATTTCACGACACCAGGCAACAGTCTCGCGAGCCGCTGTGGTGGTGAATGCCTTAGCCATCGCGGCGTGCTCGTCGTTGAGGGTGCCCGCATCCAGTCCGAGTGACGCCTGACGCACCAGTGCGAGAGACGCGGTGATGTTCGACAAGCTCTTGACGAGAAGGTCTTGGACGAGCTGGTGAGACGCGATCGGCTTGCCGAACTGCTCGCGCGACTTGGCGTACTTGAGCGCGGACTCGTATGCGCCGGCAGCCATACCCACGGCCTCCCAGGCCACTTCGAGTCGGGTGTTGCGAAGCACTCGAGCCGTGTCGGCGAACGAGGCGGCGTTTGCGAGGCGGTTCTCTTCAGCAACCTCGACGTTTGTCATGGTGATGTGACCGTTTTGAACGATGCGCAACGAGATCTTGTTTTCAATCTTCTGTGCGCTGAAGCCAGGGCTGTCGTTGGGCACGATGAATCCCTTGACTTGGCCGTCGGCCACATCTTTGGCCCAGATGACGGTGATGTCGCTGAAGGTTGAGTTGCCGATCCAGCGCTTCTCGCCGTTGAGCACCCAGGTGTCACCTTTGCGCTCGGCGGTGGTGCGCAAACCGCGAGCGGAGTCAGAACCCGACAACGGCTCAGTCAATCCAAACGCGCCGATGATCTCGCCTCGCGCCATGGGCGGCAACCACTTGGCGCGCTGCTCGGGGGAGCCGCACTCGCCAATCGAACCCATGGCCAAACCGTTCTGCACTCCAACAAAGGTGGCAACGGATGCGTCGATGCGGCCGAGCTCGAACGCCACCCACCCGCGGAAGTGGTGCGAGTTCTCGAACACCCACGACTCTTCAAAGGCCATGCCCAAGACCCCAGCGTCGCTGAGGCCCTCAACCAGGGCCATGGGAAAGGTGGCCTTCTCCCAGTGTTCGGTCAGAACCGGGTTGATGTCACGCTCAAGGTAGCTGCGCAGGTTGAAAAGGAATTCCTTCTCGTGCGCGGGCAAGTCGCTGGCAAGGCTGTAGAAATCTGAAACTGCTGGGGTGAACGACAAGCTACACGGCTCCTTTGACTTATCGCGCGAGTGCGCTCTTTGATACAAACACATGCGCCGAAGGCTGTCGACAAACATTTCGAAATTTTTTCTAGGGGTGGCAATTCAGGCGGTGACCGGGCTCGGTTGCTACCGTGGACGCGATGCTGTTGAGACTGGCGAACACTCCGCGCGACTACGCGTGGGGTTCGACGAGCGCAATTTCTGAGCTGCTGGGAACCCCTGCCACGGGCAAGCCGCAGGCTGAGCTCTGGCTGGGTGCGCATCCGGCTTCGCCAGCCCAGCTCGATGTTCCTGGCAGTCCCGCCCTCGATGAGTGGATTGCCGAGAACCCCTCTCGCGCTCTTCGCGAAGGTGAACGACTGCCGTTTCTGATGAAGGTCTTGGCGGCGGCCAAGCCACTCTCGCTACAGGTTCATCCTTCAACGGAACAGGCCGTTGCCGGATTTGCTCGCGAGAACGACGCGGGTCTGGCTCTCGACGCCCCCGAGCGCAACTATCGAGACGCCTCACATAAACCCGAGCTGATTGTGGCACTGAGCGAACGATTCGTTGCCCTCTCCGGCTTTCGCCCACTGCGCGAGAGCGTGGCTGACCTCGCGGCGATTGTTGCAACGGATGCTGGAGCAACCGCATCCTCGGCCTTTGTCACCGCGCTGACCGAGATCTTGGATGAGAATGCCGAGACGACTTTGGCCTGGGCGGTGGAAACCCTCCTGCGTGGCGGGCGAACCGCGGCACAGATTGTGGCAGAGTTCACGGCCGCCGCGGGCACCCCGCAAGCTCTAGAAGTCGCCGGGGCGACGGCGCTAACGCTTCGAGAACTCGGCGCGGCGTACCCTCAGGATCCGGGTGTGCTTATCGGTGCACTGCTGAACCGCGTTGAACTTCACCGCGGTGAGGCGCTCTATCTTCCGGCCGGTAACGTGCACGCCTACCTCGAGGGTCTCGGCATCGAGGTCATGAGCTCGAGCGATAACGTGCTGCGTGGCGGCCTGACTGCCAAGCACGTAGACATTGACGAACTTCTTCGCGTTGCTGACTTCTCTGCGCTCGCCGACCCGCGATTGCCGGGCGAAGACGTGGGGCAGGGTGTCACTCGTTTCGCTCCGCCGGTCGACGACTTTGTGCTGTACCGATATTCCAGTTCGGATGCCGCGACCACTGCAGAAATTCCGCTCGGGGTTGCCGCCACGGCCCTGTGCACCGCGGGATCAGTGACCCTGCGCGGAGAAACTGGCGAGATGGAACTCGAACGCGGGGCATCCTGCTTCGTCACCGGCGACGAGCGTTTTTTGCGGCTGAGCGGGGCGGGAGACGTTTACGTGTCCACAACGAGGGGATAACCCTCACTTTTTGTGGAAAACCTTCAGGGGAGCCTCGAAACAGAGCGACTTTCGACTTGACGAAAGGTGAATCACACCGGTGTAATTAGGTAATCACGCGAACGGCGCGTGAAACAGATCGAGGCGATTACACATGGCATCCGCATACACCACCTCTGTACCTGAGAACTGGTTCGTCGATCCCGTACGTCTTGGCGTTCCTGGCGTTCGCCCCGCTCTTGTCGAAGATGACGAGACCCAGCTCTCCTGGCAGGCCGACGCACTGTGTGCGCAGACTGACCCCGAATCGTTCTTCCCTGAGAAGGGCGGTTCGACCCGTGAAGCCAAGAAGATTTGCACGTCCTGCGAGGTGCGCAACGAGTGCCTCGAATACGCACTTTCGAACGACGAGCGCTTTGGCATTTGGGGCGGACTGAGCGAGCGCGAGCGTCGCAAGCTTCGCCGCCGCGCCTAGTTCTCGCCCGCGTCTTCACCCGGTTTTCCGGGCTTTTAGTGATGCGATACCCCGCCACGCCTGCCCGCCTAGGGTCTGCTCGACGGGGGCACTTTTAGGCTGTCCTAGATATGGAGCCGAGAGTTGTCGCGATTATTGTCGCCCACGAAGACGGCGAGCATTTAGCTCGCACGCTTCGAGCTCTCGCGGCACAGACCCGCGCGCCCGACCAGGTGGTCAAGGTTGATAATGGCAGCACGCCGGGAGTTTCCGCGGCCCTGTCGTCGATCGCGGGATCAACCGTGAGCCTGACATCCGAGGTGAGTTTTGGCGAGGCAGTGCGTCGGGCCGTTGACACGCTCGATGACGCTGGCGACTCAGGCTTCTTCTGGCTTCTGGCCCAAGACTCTGATCCTGCCCCGGATGCGCTCGCCCGGCTGCTCGGAGCACTCGAGGTCAGCCCATCCGTCGCCATCGTTGGACCCAAGCAGATGGACTGGAATCGCGGGGATTACATTCGCGAGTTCGGACAGACCATCACCGGCTGGGGACGCACCGTGTCGCTCGTCGACGACGAACTCGATCAGGCGCAGCACGACTCGCGCAGCGACGTCATGGCCGTGGGTGCCAACGGAATGCTCGTGCGCGAGCATGTGTGGCGCCACCTTGGTGGTTTTGACCAGGGATTGGGAGTCGCCGATGACGCCCTCGACTTTTGTATTCGTGCCCGACTAGCCGGGCACCGCGTTGAGGTCGTTCCGAACGCCCGCGTTCGCACTGCCGGCGACGGAGTAATCGGCCCCGACGGTGGTGACGACTACCGTGCGAGCGTTCGTCGCGCTCGCCAGGTTCGCACGGCTGCTCTGTACCGACGACTTGCCTACACCCGAGGCCTTGGCGTGTTCTGGCACTGGCTCGGACTTCTGCCCAACGCGCTGTGGCGCATCATCGGTTTGCTGTTGGGCAAACGGCCAACGGCTGTCGGCCCCGAGATCGGCGCAACTCTCGCGGTCATGTTTGACGGACTGTCGCTTCGACGCTCGCGCAAGAACCTGAAGCGAACTCGCACCGCGCCGTGGTCGAGCTTGGATGCTCTGCGCATGCCCTTTGCGGAGGTTCGACGTCGAAACGCGCTCGCCCGCGAAGCCCTGCGCATTCGATTGCACGGGCATCACGTGCCCATCTACTTCTTCGCATCGGGCGGGGCGTGGGTCACTCTGGCGCTCACACTTGTGTCGCTCGTTGTGATGTCACCGCTCATTGGATCGAGTGCCATCTCTGGCGGGGCACTTCTTCCCTTGGCTACCGATGTGCCCAGCGCCTGGAGTCAGGTCATGTTCGGCTGGCGCGAGGGCGCCCTGGGTACGCTCGCCCCCGCCGATCCGTTTAGCTATGTCGCTGCTGCGCTGGCGACCTTCACGTGGTGGGACCCCACGCTTTCGCTGGTTGCGCTCTGGTTCATTGCGATTCCCGCGGCCGGCCTCGGCGCGTGGATGTTCGCCTCTCGATTGAGCCCGCGCCCGGTCATCCGTGCCTTCGTCGGCGTCGGTTACGGCCTTGCCCCGACGCTTCTTGTTGCGCTGTCCGACGGACGCCCGACCGCGGTTATCGCTCACATCCTGCTTCCCTGGCTGGCCTATGCGGCACTTCGCGCGGTGCGTTCGTGGGCGGCGTCCGCCACGGCTGCGCTGCTCTTTGCTGCCGTCTTAGCTTGCGCGCCTTCACTGGGGCCGGTTCTGATTCTGGTGTGGATTGGTGCCGTCAGCCTGACCGGTCGATACGTGGCACGATTCTTGGCCATACCGCTGCCGGCCCTGGCTCTTTTCGCGCCCATTGCGCTCTGGCAAATCTTTGCGGGCAACCCGGTTGCCCTGCTGGCCGACCCGGGCGCAACCGTGACCGCCCGCCTTGCCCCGCACTGGCAGCTCGCGCTTGGCTTCCCGGCGCGCGGACTCGGAGGCTGGATCGATCTCACCGGCAGTGCCCCGGGAACGCTCAACGCCGTGACGGTCATCGTGGTTGTCGTGCTCGTTGCGCTCCTGGCCGCCATGGCCGTGGCCGGACTCTTCTCACCCACGCCGATTCGCGCGCAGCTGGCCCTGCTCGTGGCGCTTCTCGGTCTGGTCAGTGCGATTGCGGCCGCATCCATCAGCGTCGCGTTCGTCGGCAGCATTCCGGTGCCGCTCTGGCCCGGTTCGGCACTGAGCGTGATGTGGCTTGCCCTGTTGGTGGCAGCAGCCTCGGGCATGTCTGTATTGCGCCGATTCTCGATCTATCCCGCGGTGGCTGGACTCCTGGCGGTCACCGTTCTGGCGTTGCCCATGGCTGTCGGCCTGGTTCGTGGCACCGAAGTTGTGGCGCCCTCGAACGGGCAAACCCTTCCGGCCTACGTTGTCGCTCGGGCGCACACCGACCCGCAACTCGGAACGCTCATTTTGACGGCGCAGCCCAATGGCGGCCTCGCGGCTACACTCGAGCGCAATGTGGGCGCCTCCCTGAATAACAGTTCGACCGCGCTCAGTACTGCCACGAACGTCAACGCCGGCGCGCGTGAACTTGCCACCGTCGTGGCCAACCTGTCTTCGCTCAGTGGCAATGATTCTCGCCGAGCCCTCACCGATCTCGGCATCGGTTCAGTTCTTCTCGCACCAGCGGCCAACGCGCCGGGATCCTCGGTCACCACGCAGGCCACTGAGATGACCGCGCGCGCCATGGTCGCGCTGGATGCGAACCCGAGTCTCGAGTCGGTGGGCAAGACAGACTTTGGTCTGCTCTGGAGATTTGCAACTCCCGACACTGAACACAGCGCCAGCCTCACCCCCTCGAGCGCAACGCAACCGTGGCGAGCCATCATCTTGGCCGGTCAGCTCTTAGTCCTCTTGCTGACACTGCTGTTGGCCATCCCCACCGGTATTCCCCAGGCCGACATTCGCCCGCGCCGAAACCTCGCGGGGTTGAACAGTGAGCCCATCGCGTTTGAACCCACTGATGCCCTTGCCGGAGGTGACGATGAGCAAGAGTAAATCGCTGCGTACCTCACTGATGAGCCTCGCCGGAATCGGCGGAGCGGTCGTTGCGGCTGGAGTGGTTGCGCTCGCAGTGCTTGCCCCCGTGCCTACGCTGTCACTGACCGCGGCGTCGATCTCAGTCGATCCCACACCCGCGGCACAGACTCGAATTTGTCCTGGCGGCCTGGTGGATATCACCTCTCGCCCGGGCGATGCCACAGTCTTCCAATCGTTTGCCGCACCCGAAATCACGGCGGATGCGCGTCGCACGACCATCGCACAAACGCCGTTGCCCGCGCCCGACAACGCCGCGACGAACGCGAGCTTTGGCCCACAAGTCTTGAGTTCCGAACCCTCGACCGACCCCCAAGACCCTGCTCTGGCTGCCGGCTCCCAGTCGCAATCTGCTCGGGCCGACTCCATCTCGGGGCTTGCTGCCACGGCCTGCGCAGAAGCATCCACGGATCAATGGCTCGTGGGTGGGTCGACCGAGGTTGGTCGCAACACGCTCCTTCTTCTCTCCAACGCTCTGGCAGTTGACGCCACGGTCTCGCTCGAGATTTTCAGCGAGAAGGGCCGCGTCGAGGCTCCCGGCATGAGTGCGATTCTGGTCAGTGCCAATACGCAGCGAATCCTCTCGCTTGCCTCGTTCGCTCCCGGAATTGTCGACCCGGTCGTTCACGTCACCACCACGGGTGGCCAGGTCTTGGCAACACTGCAGCAGACGGTCACCCGAGTCGTGACGGCTAGCGGAGTTGAAATGGTGCAGCCGGGTGCTGCCCCGTCGACGACGGCAATTATTCCTGGTGTCGCGCTGACGGGCATGGCCGGTCAAGACAGCGAGGGCGGTGCCGTGACCAGTGATCTTGCTCCGGCCATTCGCGTACTCCTGCCCGGAACGCGTGACGCCGAGGTGACCGCCACGGTCTACTCGGCCACCACGAAGCCCGCCGTGATCAAGGCTAAGTTCACTGCCGGTCAGGTGCTGCAATTGCCTTTCCTCGGCGTGACCGACGGCATCTACACGGTGGTGGTGACCTCAGAGGTTCCGCTCGTCGCAGCCGTTCGCACGATTCAGAGCCCGAATAACCCCATTGCTCCGGTTACTCCCGCGGCAGCGGCCAGCACACCGTCGGCGAGTAGCGCTGCCGGTTCCGGGCCGGTTGGTGGCGTTGACGTAGGTGGCGATGCCCCGGCAGGCGCAACCGCGGGGGGCCCGACGATTCCCGGGGGAGACTTCGCGTGGAACGCTTCGGCCCTGGCCCTCAGCGCGCAGACCCTGGTTGCTGTGCCGGCGGGTGGGCATCCGACTTTGACTCTCTTCAACCCGACGGACGCCGCGGTGTCACTAAAGTTCGGACCGGTCGGTGCGCCGGGTGAATCTGTCAGCGTGCCCGCCGGTGGGTCGCTCGTGATTCCTGTGACGGCGAGCACGGTTTACTCGCTCTCGGGAGCGACCGGGCTTTATGCCACGGTGACCCTGCGCGATGTCGGTCGTGGGTCGGCCTTCACGGTACCGCCGGCGAGTCGGCTGAGCTCGGCAATCACCGTCTACCCGCGCTAGATCGCAGCTCGCTCGTTGCTTCTGGCGCGCTGGTTAGTGCCCGCGACCGAGACCCTCGGGCCCCAGCTCCCACGGCTCTTTGCCCAGATACTCGGCGACCGCGTGAATCACGGCCGACTCAATCGCCATCTGTCGGTGCAGGTCGTCGTTGCGGTGCAGACGCCCCAACCGCTGAATCGGGATGCGGTAAAGCGTGATGCGCTGATTCACCGGGTCAACAAGCCATCGCCTCACCTCGCTCGAAGGTGACGATCGCGGAGGGTTGCTCGCTATCTCGATGTGTACGTCGGCGAGTTCATTTGGCCACATCGAGCGCAAGTACTGAACGGTCTGCGCAACCACGGTGTAGAAGTTTTCGATTCGGCTGTAGAGAATCGGCAGCAGGGGGCCGGTCACGGCAGAGCGCATCCCACGCCCATGACGTGAGCGCGAGCCTGACCGCGAGGGCGCACGACCGAAGGTCAGCCCAGAGTTTTCCGCGTCAGTCATGGCTCCATGCTACGGCTGTCGGCGCCTGTCGATAGCCTGAAACATCATGACTCGACCGTGCACCAAACCAGGATGCGTGCGACCCGCTGCATTCACGCTCACCTACGACTACGAGGGCCGTGTTGCCGCCATCGGTCCACTGTCGCCGTCGGTTGCGAGCGAAGGGTACGACCTGTGCGTCGAGCACGCTCGGAGCTTCAGCGCCCCCGGAGATTGGCGCGTGATTCGTCACTTAAGCTTGTCTGGTGACTAATTCTCAGGCGGATTCGCTGCGCGCAAGCGTCAAGGCATACGACGTTCGCGGTGTTGTCGGCGAGACTCTGACTGAAGAAATGGTCGAGGCGCTCGGCGCTGGTTTCATCGACGAGGTCAAGGGCGCGGGCCAGCGAGTTGTTATCGGTCACGACATGCGGGATTCCTCGCCCACCTTCGCTCGAGCCTTTGCCAGGGGCGCTCAGGCCCGCGGTGCAAACGTGGTCAACCTCGGTCTGTGCTCGACCGATGAAACATATTTCGCTTCTGGTTCGTGGCACGTTCCCGGCGCTATGTTCACCGCAAGTCACAACCCGGCCAAATACAACGGCATCAAGTTTTCGCGTGCTGGCGCTCAGGGCATCAGCCTCGACACCGGTCTTGCCGCGATCCGGGATCGAGCCATCGAGTTCCTCGACAACGGCATTACTTCGGTCGAGGCGCCCGGCGAATACGCCGAGCACGATGTGCTGGCCGAGTACGCGACCTACCTGCGTTCGCTCGTTGACCTGTCGAGCATCCGGCCTATTCGCGTTGTCGTGGATGCCGGTAACGGAATGGGCGGACTGACCGTTCCGGCCGTTCTGGGCACTGCCGCCGGCTTAGCGGCGCTGCCCATCGAGATCATTCCGATGTACTTCGAACTCGACGGCACGTTCCCGAATCACGAGGCGAACCCGCTGGAGCCGGCCAACCTGGTCGACCTGCAAAAGGCGGTCGCCGCGCACGGTGCCGACCTCGGTCTCGCCTTCGACGGGGATGCCGACCGCTGTTTCGTTGTCGACGAGCGCGGTGAAGCGGTCACGCCCTCTGCCGTCGCCGCCATTGTCGCCGCCCGAGAGATTTCCCGCGCCCAAGACGCAGACCCGAGCTCAGAAATTTTCGTCATCCACAACCTCATCACCTCCAACATCGTGCCTGAGACCATTCGCGCTCTCGGAGCAACGCCCGTGCGCACGAAGGTCGGCCACTCGCTCATCAAAGACCAGATGGCTGCCACCGGCGCCGTCTTCGGTGGGGAGCACTCGGCGCACTACTACTTCAAGAACTTCTGGGGTGCCGATAACGGCATGCTGGCGGCGATGCACGTGCTGGCCGAATTCGGTTCGCAGCCAGAGCCACTGTCGACGCTCACTGCGAAGTACTCGCCCTACGCGCTCAGTGGGGAGATTAACTCGACTGTGGCCGACGTGACGGCGGCCACGGCTCGTGTCCGCTCGGCATTCGAAAATCGCGGCACGGTCGACGGGCTCGACGGGTTGACCATCACCGGATCGGTCGCCGACGGCGAAGCGTTCTGGTGGTTCAGCGTGCGCCCTTCGAACACCGAGCCGCTCCTGCGTCTTAACGTCGAGGCTGCCGACGAGTCGACCATGGCTCGCATTCGCGACGAAGTTCTTTCCCTCATCCGCTCCTAACCCCAACAGAGACGACACTCATGCCCTCGTTCGACTTCAAAGTTGCCGACCTCTCGCTGGCCGAGGCCGGCCGTCACCAGATTCGCTTGGCGGAGCACGAAATGCCCGGACTCATGGCGCTTCGCACCGAGTTCGCTGCGAGCCAGCCGCTCAAGGGCGCTCGTGTTGCCGGTTCGCTGCACATGACCGTGCAGACCGCGGTTCTCATCGAGACCCTGGTTGCGCTGGGCGCACAGGTGCGCTGGGCGAGCTGCAACATCTTCTCGACCCAGGACGACGCCGCTGCGGCCATCGTCGTCGGCTCAGGAACACCCGAATCCCCGGCCGGAAGCCCAGTTTTTGCTTGGAAGGGTGAGTCACTCGAGGAGTACTGGTGGTGCACCGACCGCATTTTCGATTGGAGCGCTGAGGCTGCAGCCGAGGGTGCTAGCTGGACCGGCCCGAACATGATTCTCGACGATGGTGGAGACGCCACCATGCTCGTGCACAAGGGCCGCGAGTTCGAGCTTGCTGGCACTGTTCCCGGTGCCCAGACCGCGGAATCTGCCGAGTACGCCGTCGTATTGCGCCTCTTGGCGCAGAGCGTTGCCACTGACCCCGGCCGCTTCACCGCGATTGCCGATGAGCTCATCGGTGTCACCGAAGAAACAACAACGGGCGTTCACCGCCTGTACGAGTTCTTCGCCGCCGGAGAGCTGTTGTTCCCGGCCATCAACGTTAATGACTCAGTCACCAAGAGCAAGTTCGACAATAAATACGGCATTCGTCACTCGCTGCCCGACGGACTTAACCGCGCAACAGATGTTCTCATCGGCGGCAAGGTTGCGTTCGTCTGCGGATACGGTGACGTGGGTAAGGGCTCCGCCGAAGCGCTTCGCGGTCAGGGCGCTCGAGTGATCGTCAGCGAGATCGACCCCATCTGCGCACTTCAGGCAGCCATGGACGGATACCAGGTGGCCACCCTCGAGTCGGTCATTGACCAGGTCGACATTCTGGTCACGGCAACGGGCAACAAGAACGTGGTCACCCTCGACCACCTCACCGCACTTAAGCACCAGGCCATCGTGGCTAACGTGGGTCACTTCGACAACGAGATTGACATGGCCGGACTCGAGTCGCTCGCTGGTGCGGTCGCCATCGAGATCAAGCCCCAGGTGCATGAGTGGCGCATGCCCTCGGGTCGCAGCATCCTCGTGCTGAGCGAGGGTCGTTTGATGAACCTCGGTAACGCCACGGGTCACCCCTCGTTTGTGATGAGCAACTCGTTCGCGAACCAGGTGCTCGCGCAGATTGAACTGTTTACACGCACCGAGAACTACCCGGTGGGCGTCTACGTTCTTCCCAAGAACCTCGATGAGAAGGTAGCTCGTCTTCACCTCGACGCTCTGGGTGTGCAACTCACCGAGCTTTCGAGCGAGCAGGCTGCCTACATCGGCGTTCCTGTCGAGGGCCCCTACAAGGTAGACCACTACCGCTACTAACTCCATCGGGAGGGCTGAGTCCCTGTGCGGATTCATCCCAAATTCCCCGGGAACTCCCGGGAGTGAACCGGCTAGGGTTGGGGAGAACGTTCCGTTTGTTTCAGCACTGACGCGAGGTGATGATGAGCCCCACAATCCTGGTGGTCGAAGACGACCCGGGTGTCGCAACCATGGTTGGAATCATTCTGGCCGAGGCCGGGTACTCCACCGTGATGTGCGACAACGGCTCGGATGCGCTCGCTACGTTCACCGCCCAGACCCCCGACCTGGTGCTGCTCGACGTCATGTTGCCCGGACTGACCGGTATCGAAGTCTGTGGCCAGATCCGTGCCGTCAGTGGCGCGCCGATCATCATGCTCACCGCGAAAGACAGCAGTGAAGACATCGTTGCTGGCCTCGAGGCCGGTGCCGATGACTACCTCACCAAGCCGTTTGACGAGACGGTGCTTATTGCGCGCATCCGTGCCCGCCTGCGCCCTCTCACCCCGTCGTCGGCCTCGACGCTCACCATCGCTGACCTCACCATCGACCTTGACGCGCACGAGGTTCGGCGCGGTTCTTCTCCCATCTCGCTTACGCCACTCGAGTTCAACCTGCTGACCGCTCTGGCGTCCAAGCCCACGCAGGTTTTCACGCGCGACATGCTCCTCGAAGAGGTGTGGGGTTACCACTACAAGGCCGACACTCGTCTGGTCAATGTGCACGTTCAGCGCCTGCGCAGTAAGGTCGAGCACGACCCCGACAACCCGCAGATTGTCGCCACGGTGCGAGGAATCGGTTACCGCGCCGGTTCGCTCTAACTCTTCGTCATGCGTTCATTTCTGAAGTGGCTGCGCCACATTGACTGGCTGGGCTTGCCCCGCCAGATTCCTCGTAAATGGCGCAGGTCTCTTCAGTTTCGCTCGGTCGTTCTCTCGGTCGGATTCGCTGGCATCGCCATCATCGGGGCCGGTTCGTACGTGTCGGTGGCCGTCAGCAACGACCTGTTTCAGTCACGCCTGACCCAGGTATTGACGCAGTCACAACGAGCGACGGATGCCGCACAGCGCATTTTCGATTCGGGGGTGGCCACCGATCGTGCCGGACTCCAATCTCTCGTGAACTCCTCTCTCGTCACGATTCGAGACACCTCGTCGTCATCGTTGCTCGCCTTCTATCGAGTCGACCCGACCGTAAACTCGGCTCTCGCCCCGCAAAACTTTGCCAGCCCCGAGCTTTCGGGTTCGATAATTTCTTCGGCACTGCGTCAGTCGGTCGAGACGGGCAAGGGCTCGCAGTATTGGCAGTCGGTCACACTCGTGAGCGACGGAAAGGCCGTGCCCGGTGTGGTCGTTGGCTCGCTCGTGGCGGTGCCTTCGGTTGGCGACTACGAGCTCTACATCGCCTATTCCTTTGGCGACTCGGAACAAACCCTTGCCTTTGTCACTCAAGTGCTGTGGGGTGCCGGTCTCGGGTTGCTCATTCTCATCGGTGGTATTTCTTGGTTCGTCTCGCGTCTGGTCGTTCGCCCCATCAAGGTGGCAGCAGAGACGAGCCAAAAGCTGGCCGGTGGCGACCTGAGTGCTCGCGTTCCTGAGTTGGGTGAGGATGTCCTCTCCACCCTGGCCCGCAACTTCAACGACATGGCCCGCAGCATGCAGCGCCAGGTGACTAGCCTCGAAGAGCTTTCCTCGATGCAGCAGCGCTTCGTGGCCGATGTCTCGCACGAGCTGCGAACGCCATTGACCGTCGTTCGTCTGGCCGGTGACCACCTCTACAAGAAGCGTGACCAGTTTGATGCGAGCTCGCGGGAGTCGGTCGAGGCTCTGCACGGAAGTCTTGACCGTTTCTCGGGTCTGTTGAGCGACCTGCTCGAGATCTCGCGGTACGACGCCCAGACCATCACGCTTGATCTCGAACCGACGAACCTGGTTCGGCTTGCATCCGAGGTGGCCGAAAGCCTCGAACCGATTGCGCGCGAGTACGGTTCGACGATTGAGGTCGTCTCGCCTGGCGGACACTGTGAGGCGCTCGTCGACGCGGGGCGCATCCGTCGCATCATCGTGAACCTGCTCGGCAATGCCATTGAGCACGGTGAAGGAAAGCGCATTCTCGTGGAAGTTGATTCGAACGCGAAGGCGGTCTCACTGGTTGTCGACGATCTCGGTGTCGGCTTGACCGAGGAGCAGGTCGCACGGGTCTTCGACCGTTTCTATCGCGCCGATGCTGCTCGAAAGCGCACGCTGGGCGGAACCGGTCTGGGGCTGTCGATCGCTCTCGAGGACGCCCGCATTCACAACGGTGTTCTCGAGGCTTGGGGCAAGCCCGGCGAGGGTGCGCGATTCCGCCTGAGTCTGCCGCGCAAGGCCTCAGCAGACTGGACTTCGGCCGCTCTGCCGCTACCGCGCCCGGAGGTGTTTGATGCTTAGGAAGGTGGCAGCGACAGTCGTTCTAGTTGCGACGGCACTTGCGCTGACGGCGTGCACGGGTATCCCGTACAGCGGTGGAGTAAATAAAGGGGCCGCTGCGACGACGGTTCCCGACACGGACATTCAATTCTTGCCGGCCGGGCCGCGCAAAGATGCTACCCCCGAAGAAATACTGCGTGGATTCGTCGATGCGGCCACGAGCCCGGCGGGAAACTGGGCGATCGCGCGCGAATTCTTGACCGCTGATTTCTCGCGCCAGTGGGTTCCGAGCAAGGCGACCTACATCGACGAGGGTGCCCGTTTGGTGATTCCCTCGGGGGTCGACTCGTTGCGTTTGACCACAACGGTCACGTCGACCGTGGACGACCTCGGTGTCTACTCCGGTAACTCCGGGACGAACGTTCCCGACCTCAGCTACTCGTTCGTTCAGGTCGGCGGCCAATGGCGAATTTCGCAAGGCCCAGCCGGAGTCGTGATTGACCGTGCGACATTCCCGAAGGTTTACGCGCAGAACACTCTGTTCTTCTACAACTCGGATTTCACCGGTTTGATCCCTGATGTGCGCTGGTTCCCGTCCCGCTCGTCTGAGTCGACGCGCGTTGTCAAGGCGCTCTTGGCCGGGCCCTCTGATTGGCTCTCAACCTCGGGTGCTGCGGTGAGTGCGATTCCGGTTGGCGCCGCACTGATGGCCGATTCGGTCCCGGTTGACGGCGGGGTGGCATCCATCAACTTCAACTCGCAGACGGTCAAGGCCAAAGAGGGTCTGTCGATGTTGATTTTGCGTCAGCTCGCCGCGAGTATGGTCGGCATTCCAGCTGTGCGTTCGGTTACTCTGTCGTACTCGGGAAGCCCGCAGGGCGAAGCGCCGGTTCCTTCTCGGGACGCCCTGCTTGCCCCGACGGGTTACGACTCCGCTGTCGTCGTGCGTGAGGGTGTGCTTGCCGCACTGGAAAACAAGGGCGCGGCGCCGCTGGTCGGTTTGAGTGCCACAGTGATCGGGCTCTCGCCCACAGCGGTTTCGCTCAACAGTGACCGATCGCTTGCCGTCGTGAATAGTCAGACTGGCCTGTACACCGTGCTCAATAACCGCAAGCCGGTGCTGGTGGATACCCGAGCCACGCTCATCCCGGCATCCATCGATGCTCAAGATTTTGTGTGGTCGGTTCCGGCCGGAAGTCCGCGCGAGCTTCGCATCACCGGGCGCGCGGGGACGGCGCGCACACTGCGTGTTCCATGGACTGCCGCCAAAAAAATCTCGTTCCTCTCGGTGGAGCCCGACGGGACTCGCGTGGTCGCCGGCTACAGCACAGGCCAAGGAACTCGGCTCTGCGTTGCCGGGGTCGCTCGAGGCGATGACCGTTGGCCCAAGAGCATTGGCCAGTGTGAGTTTCTGCCGGTGCCCGAGGGAACTTTGCTCTCGGCAGCTTGGATTGACGCCACACGCGTGGGCGTGCTCGCCTCGGCAAAGACCGTAACCCTTCGCCTCGCGACGGTGGGCGGACTCTTCCAAGACTCGGCCGCTCCCGTGGGCGCGGTATCACTGGCCGGCTCGGGCGCATTGCTCGCCCCCCGCTTGCTTACTAACTATGGCGAGCTTTACCTGCAGCAGGCGCTCAACCGTTGGAGCGTTGTGAGCGACAAGGTCAGCTTGCTGGCCACCACTCAATAGGTAGTCCCTGAGCGAGAGTACTTCGTTGCACAGGAGCCCAGCCCGCAGTTCTGTGCACACCCGGATGCCCTCGCCTTCAGTGACTGCGGTTCCTGCCCAAGGATCAGCCATGCCTTTTCTTCGCGAGGTTGCACTCTTCTTCCTTGACCTCCTGTTGCCGACCCGGTGCGTTCTGTGCGACGGAGGTGAGCGCGAGCTTTGCGAGCAGTGCTTCACGCATTCCAGCGGTGCACCCCGCGTCGAGCATCTCGGGGATCTCAAGCTGTGTGTTTCGGGAGCGAACCCCGAGGCCGTGGTCAGCGTGCTGCGTCGCGTCAAAGATCACGGTCAGACGCGACTGTGCTTCCACCTCGCCCGCTGGATGGATCCAGCCCTCAGTCTGATGCTCACAGAAGCCGGTATAACTCTCGACCACGTGGCACTTGTGATTCCACCCTCGCCGGCTCGGTCGTGGCGTCATCGGGGTTTTCACCCCACCGAGTTGACGCTGCGTCGAACGGGTGCTCGCCCACTTGCGGTACTGCGAAATGCCCGTCGTCGGCGCGACCAGCGCGATCTTAACGCCGTCGAACGCGCGCGAAACCTGCTCGGAGCCTTTATCGTCAGCGGTTCTGTTGCCGGAGTGCCGGTCATCCTGGTCGATGATGTCGTGACGACCGGAAGCACGCTTCTCGAGGCAAAGCGGGCACTCGAAAGTGCCGGTGCGTTGGTCTTGGGAGCGGTCGCCCTTGCTCGCGTGCCGTTGTGGCGAGACACGGCAAATTAACAGGTGACAACCACGCCCCACAGGCGTAAGTTGTGAGCACACAGGCGTGGTTCGAATCCGCTCTGGTTAAGAAAGGGTGGCACGCCATCGAAACCGGAGGGTTGCCATGGAAGTCACCTTTATTTCTCGTCACGCTGAAATCACCGACCGGTTCCGACAGTATGTTGCCGACAAGATCGAGCGCATCACTCATCTGAACGACCAGGCATTCGAGCTTGATGTCGCCCTCAGCAAGCACCATGGCGGCAAGGGTCTTATCGGTGGCGACCGGGTTGAACTCACTCTGGTCGGCCCCGGCCCCGTGCTGCGCGCGGAGAGCGACGGCGAAGACAAGTACGCCGCTTTCGATCTGGCCGTCGATCACCTCGTCGAGCAGCTGCGCCGTGACAAAGACAAGCACAAGGTGCACCGCGGTGGCGCTCACCACCAGGTCTCGCTGGGAGAAGCCGCAGCCAACGGGTTCAAAGGCCTCGACATCGAGCCGGCCAGCATTGAGGTACTCGACGAGGTGCAGCGCGAGCTAAACCACGCCGAGTGGGTTCGTGAAGAAGAGGCGAGTTAGCCCGGGATTCACCCGGCACACAACGTACGCTCAGCCGGCTAGCCGGTAGGCTAGTTTCTCGTGGCTACGATTCTTGACAAAGTTCTCCGTATCGGCGAGGGACGCATCCTTCGAAAGCTTGAAGGCTATGCAAAAGCCGTCAACCAGCTTGAAGATGCCTTCTCTGAACTGAGTGACGAAGAGCTCCGAAACGAGACGGCTGACTTCCGCGCGCGGTTCGCCGATGGTGAGTCACTCGACCACATGCTTCCCGAGGCGTTTGCCGCGGTTCGTGAAGCCGCAAAGCGCACCCTGGGCATGCGACACTTCGACGTTCAGCTCATGGGTGGTGCCGCACTTCACCTAGGAAACATCGCCGAGATGAAGACCGGTGAGGGTAAGACTCTGGTTGCAACGCTGGCCGCCTACCTCAACGCCATCGCGGGACGAGGTGTGCACGTGGTTACTGTCAACGACTACCTCGCGGGATACCAGAGTGAGCTCATGGGCCGCGTTTTCCGGGCGCTGGGTATGACGACCGGTGTCATCCTGTCGGGTCAGGAGCCGGCCGAGCGCCGCGCTCAGTACATGGCCGACATCACCTACGGCACCAACAACGAGTTCGGTTTTGACTATCTTCGCGACAACATGGCCTGGCAGGCCTCCGATCGTGTTCAGCGCGGCCACTACTTCGCCGTCGTTGACGAGGTCGACTCGATCCTCATCGACGAGGCTCGTACCCCGCTGATCATCTCGGGTCCGGCATCCGGCGAGGCTAATCGCTGGTTCACCGAGTTCGCCCAGATCGCACAGACGCTGGTTTCCGGCGAAGACTATGAAGTCGACGAGAAGAAGCGCACTGTTGGCGTGCTCGAGCCCGGAATCGAAAAGGTCGAGGACTACCTCGGCATAGACAACCTGTACGAGTCGGCAAACACTCCGCTGATTTCCTTCCTCAACAACGCACTCAAGGCCATCGCCCTGTTCAAGCGCGACAAAGACTATGTCGTCATGAACGGCGAAGTTCTGATCGTGGATGAGCACACCGGCCGTATTCTCGCCGGTCGCCGCTACAACGAGGGCGTGCACCAGGCCATCGAGGCCAAGGAGGGCGTCGAGGTCAAGGCCGAGAACCAAACCCTTGCCACCGTCACCCTGCAGAACTACTTCCGCATGTACGAGAAGCTCTCGGGTATGACCGGTACCGCCGAGACTGAGGCCGGCGAGTTCATGGCCACCTACAAGCTCGGTGTCGTGCCCATCCCGACCAACAAGCCGATGATCCGTAAGGACCAGCAGGACCTCATCTACAAGAACGAGGTCGTGAAGTTTGAGATGGTCGCCGAAGACATCGCTGAGCGTCACGCCACCGGTCAGCCGGTGCTCGTGGGAACCACCAGTGTTGAGAAGAGTGAGTACCTCTCGAAGCTTCTGGCCAAGAAAGGCATTCGTCACGAGGTACTGAACGCCAAGAACCACGCCCGTGAGGCCGCCATTGTGGCTCAGGCCGGTCGTTTGGGCTCGGTCACCGTTGCCACCAACATGGCCGGTCGTGGTACCGACATCATGCTCGGTGGAAACGCCGAGTTCTTGGCCGTTGCCGACCTCGCCAGCCGAGGTCTGAACCCCGCCGAGACTCCCGAAGAGTACGAAAAAGCTTGGGCCGGAGCTTACGACGCGGCCAAAAAGGCAGTTGAGATTGAGGCCGCCAAGGTCATCGAGGCTGGCGGTCTCTATGTTCTGGGTACCGAGCGCCACGAGTCACGTCGTATTGACAACCAGCTGCGTGGTCGTGCCGGTCGTCAGGGTGACCCCGGTGAGAGCCGCTTCTACCTGTCGTTGACTGATGACCTCATGCGCATGTTCAACTCGGGTGCTGCCGAGGCCATCATGTCGCGAACCAACTTGCCCGATGACACCGCAATCGAGTCGTCAATCGTGAGCCGCGCCATCCGTTCGGCTCAGACTCAGGTCGAGGCCCGCAACGCCGAGGTTCGCAAGAACGTGCTCAAGTACGACGACGTCCTCAACCGTCAGCGCGAGGCCATCTACAGTGACCGCGCACACATCCTCGAGGGCGATGACCTCAAAGACCGGTGCATCACATTCCTGTCTGACGTCATCGACGAGGTGCTCGATGTTCACTGCGGCACCGGCAACGGTGACGACTGGGACTTCGACGCTCTCTGGGCCGAACTCAAGACGATCTACCCCATCTCGATTTCCATCGACGAGGTCATCGTTGAGGCCGGAGCCCGTGGCCGGGTCAACCGCCAGTTCATGCGTCGTGAGATCTTCTCGGATGCCGAACTGGCCTACAGCAAGCGCGAGGCTTCGCTCGGTGAGTCGGCCATGCGTGAGCTCGAGCGCCGAGTCGTTCTCTCGGTGGTCGACCGTCGCTGGCGCGATCACCTCTACGAGATGGACTACCTCAAAGACGGAATCGGACTGCGCGCCATGGCGCAGCGCGACCCTCTGGTCGAGTACCAGCGCGAGGGCTTCGCTCTCTACTCTGGCATGATGCAGCAGATCAAGAGCGAGTCGGTCGGCTTCTTGTTCAACCTCGAGGTTGAAGTCAAAGAGGCTCCCGGTGACCCCTCGCACCCGAGCGTCGACGCCAAAGGACTCGGTGCCAGCGGCACCACCACCGGTTTGAGCTACACCGCTCCGTCAGAAGACGGCCAGGCCGAAGTTCGGGATGCCCGTGGTCGCGTTGAGCAAGCCTCAACGGCTCGTGCTCAGCAGGCCCAGGAGAACGACCAGCAGATCGTGCCCGAGCGCACCGAACAGGCAACGCCCCCGGCGCAGCCCACACGGGGTGCCTTTGGCCAGCGCGTCGACGGTGGACAGCCGCCGCTGAATCGCGCCGAGCGTCGGGCTCAAGACAAGAAGTAGGCCTTCGCCTAGAGCACGTGCAGGGCGACCGAGCGCCAGCGGCCGTCTAGCCCTTCAAGCCGCATCGCAATCGAGCGACTGCGAGCTTTGCCGTGGACGACCACGACGACCTCGGCAATTCCGTCACTCGGCACGCACACCAGTGTTCGGCCCAGGGTGAAGCTCGGCCGATACACCGGAATTTTCTTGACGGCACGTGCTCGGGCTGATGCCTGAACGCGCGCGACGAGGTGGCGATAGACGTCGTCAGTTACCCATCGTGAAATCTGTTCGAGGTCGCGTGCACCCGCGAGAATTTCCATCACGCTTCGAGCCAGGTTCTCGGCCAGGGGAACGGGGTCGGGCAGATCGCTCGAGGCAGTGCGTTGAAAGCCGAAATAGTCTTCGTCGTTGTAGCTCGCGAGGCGGGTGTTGACGGGAGCGGCTGTGGTGTCGGGGCGGGATGACGGGGCGGGTGAACTCATGGTCGGAATTTCTGGCTCGTGCCGATCGACGGGAAATGATGCCTCATACAACCAAAAATGCGAGATGCCGTGCGGGTTGTTCAGTCACTTTGTGGACAAATCACGCAAACTCTCAGCTAGCCCCGCGTACCGTCGGGGACTATGCGCTGGGACAACTTGTTTCAAGACCTTGAGAATCAGCTCGAACAAGAGCTCGAATACGCTCAGTCCGATATCGCACGCGACCGGGCTCGATACGAGAGCTCGCAACGCTCGTGGCTGCCTCAGGTTCGAGCGATTCTCACCGCTGCAGCTCGCGACGGTGGATGCCGCTGTTTCGTCGGGGACCGCGCCCTGTGGATAACTGTGGATAACTGTGGAAAAGACTGGGCTTCGGGAACCTTGACGGATCCTATGGTGCACTCCGGGTACATCATTCTCAATCTGGACGTCGTTGAGCGCATCGCGTTCATCCCGACAGCGGACCCGCCGCAGACCGAGAGTCTGCCCCCGAACGCGACTCCACGGCTCTCACTCACTGAGAAGATCACCCTGCGGATCGTGCTTCGAGACCTCGCTCGCCGTCGCAAAACTCTTACGGTCGTAACCGCCAACGTCGAGCTGCACGGAACCATCGACCAGGTCGGATCTGATTACCTCGTCGTTGCTGAGCACTCGGCAACCCAGAGCCGACGGCCTCCCGAGGTAAAAAACCTCGTATTTCTGCGCCTTTCGGCCGTTTTGTGGGTTCGGCTAGACGATTAGCCGAGCAGGTGACACGTCTACATGATGCGGCCGTCGGCGAGCTCCGGAATGTTCGCCAGCTCCGCTTGCTGCCAGAGCGCAACCCGACGGGCCACTTCGTATTGGTCGGCGATGAAGCGTTCGAGGTGATCTGCCTCGATGCGCCAGGGCCCGCGCGTTCCGACTCGAATGGCCAAGAGTTCGCCCGTCTGAATCAGCTCGTGAACGTCGTCGACTGTCACATCGAGGAGTTCGGCGACGGCATCGGGGGACAGGAATCGTCGAAGGTCTTCTGAGGTCATTTTTCAACCCTAGGCAGAGTCACGCCCGCGAGCCGATCGCGCGAAAAGTTGTGGATAACTTGCATCGCTGCTCCGACGGGCGCGAAATCATCGCCACGGTTCCCTGAGAGCATCCGTGGAGGTTAAAGTGAAGAGATTGCGCCGTCGAATTGACCTGAGACTCGTTCTCGGCCTTGTCCTTGTTCTCGTCAGCGCACTGGGCGCGGTGGGTCTGGTTCGGGCAGCCGGGGCGGGGCACCCCGTGTTGGTGGCAACGCATCTCTTGGTCGAGGGCCAGCACCTCACGGCCGAGGATGTTGCCACCGTCGAGGTGGGGTCAGGCCTTCCCGGGGAATACGAAACGACGGCCTTGTCCATTGTCGGGCGGGTCGTGACTCGCGCAATTCGCGCCGGTGAGCTTGTGCCTCGCGCGAGCGTGGGCGAGCCATCCGAAACCTTGGAGACAACACTGGTGATTGACCTTGTCTCACCGGCAGCGACTTCGTTGCGTGAGGGTAGCGAGGTAGACATTTGGGCGGCTCCGGCAAAATCATCTTCGAGCGTGACCTCGACGGTATCGAGCTCGCCCCGCCTCCTGGTTTCACGAGCTCGTTTGGCGCATCGCGTGGATCGAAGCACGAGCGCCCTGAGTAGCGCAGAGCGCGTGGAGGTTGTCGTCTCGCGCCTGGACTTGCCCGAGGTATTGGGCGCGACCGCGGCGGGGGATGCACTCACCGTCGTCGCTTCCAACGGTGGAGTCCTCTCGTGAGTGGGCAACACCCTGACGGGGTGAGTCAGGGCAAGCTCGTCGCGGTGTGGGGTCCAACCGGCGCCCCCGGGCGCAGCACGACCGCCATCAATCTCGCGGCCGAGTTGGCGTTGTCGGGAAGGCGTGTGCTCCTCATCGACGCAGACACCTACGGTGGCTCGATTGCCGGATACCTCGAGCTATTTGACGAGACTCCCGGATTTTTGGCGACCTGTCGCTTGGCGGCAATGGATCAGCTCACCGACGTTGAGATCAGGCGCCTTTCACATCAGTACGAGCTCGAACTCGGAGTCCCGCTCACCATTCTGACGGGCATCGTCAATTCGCTGCGCTGGCCAGAGATCTCTGCGGTTCGGGTCAGAGCGGCCCTGACCGAGCTCCGCCGGAGGTGTGATGTGCTCGTCGTCGATGTCGGGTTCAACCTCGAGGAGGACGAAGAGATTGCCAGCGATGTCGCTGCTCCTCGGCGCAACCAGGCCACCCTCGAGATCCTGCACCGAGCAGACGTTGTGGTGGGTGTTGCCGCGGCCGACGTTATTGGTTTGGCCCGATACATCCACTCGTTCTCCCGGCTCGGCGAGCTGGTCACAGCCCCGGTGCGCACGGTTATTAACCGGGCGGTTGCCTCGGAGGCAGCATCCGCCCGGCATACTCTGAGTCGGTTTGCCGGCATCACAGACTCGGTCACTATCCCAGAGGATGTTGGCGTCTACCGGCGCTCCTCCGTCGTCGCGGCACCCCTGTGTGTGGTGGCGCCGCACTCCGGGGCTCGTAAGGCCATCATCACCCTTGCTGAAAGTGTCGCATCCGTCCTGGGTGGACATGATCTTCGCCCCGCCGCCGTGCCGACTGGGCGACGCTGGTTTTCGCCTAGGGAGCGGGCGGCAAGTTGAGCCCACCGGCGACCCAGATGGGTTGGCCGGTCATGTAGGGCAGCTTGCCCAAAGCCAGGGTCGCAATCGTCTCGCCGATGTCGGTGGCGTTACCCCAGCGAGCGATGGGCACCCGTCCGTCACGAATCCAGTCGTCAACGATTGTGTTTCCGGCGCTCGCCGTCATGGCCGTGGCCATAAAGCCCGGACGTACCTCATGCACGTGTATGCCATACTCGGCCAAGCGCTGCGCGAAGAGTTTGGTCACCATCGTGAGGGCCGACTTGGTGATGCAGTAGGGCGCGCGGTCAGTGTTGACCATCTCGGCCGCAATCGAGCTCACGATGACGATGGAGCGATAGGTGTCGAACCCGGTCCAGCCCCTCACGATCACTAGGTTGGCGTAGGCCTGGGTGAGAAAGAAGGTTCCGCGCAGGTTGATGTCGACGGCGCGATCGAACATATCCACCGGAATGTCGAGGATGTCAGTCAGGGGTCGAGTGGCAATGCCGGCGTTGTTGACGAGAGTGTCGAAGCGCCCGAACGTATCTGCCACGAACTCGATGGCACCCTTATGGGCAGAGAGATCGGTCACGTCGAGCTGGTAGTAGGCAATCGTGGTGCCGTGCGCGCGCAGTTCGTCGAGCAACCCCGCCGCCAGATCTGCCTCGGCGTGCAGGTCAGAGACCACCACGTCGAAACCGTTGCGGGCGAGTTCGTGGGCGGTGCCGAGTCCGAGGCCCTGGGCGGAGCCGGTGACCAGAGCGACGGGACGAGATGAACTCATTGTTGAGTCCTTTCATCTTGTGGATAACTTTTGTGGATAACTGGGGGAGGTTCGTGGATAAGTGACCGTCTTTAGGGGATAAGTAGCGAAATCTCGTGGGCGGCCTCGAGCAGATCAGGAGCGAGCTCGGCCATGCGTGCCGGAGTGAGGCGGGCCTCGACCGCCGAGATACTGATGGCCATGTAGGGGCGTTGCGTGCGTGAGCTCACGGGGGCGGCCATACCAGCGACACCGGGCATGACCACGGATGTCCCACCGCAGTATCCCTGACGCGCGACATCCGCGAGCTTGCCTCGCAGAAGTTCCTCGACATCGGTGTCGCCGAGCCACCCCTCGGGCACATCAAAGGAGCGAGAAGCCAGTGCCTTGTCTTGCTCGGCCGCACCCAGAGTCGAGAGCAGGGCCAGGCCGGAGTAACTCGAGGTGTACGGCTTGGTATCGCCCACGTCAACGAGCTGAGCGCGAATCGGGTAGGCGCCCTCGGTGCGAAGTAGGTAGTGCACGCCGTCGAACTGACGCACCGACACGTAGACGGTGTCTTCGCTGAGTTCGGCCAAGCCGTCGGCAATCGGTCGAATGGAAGAGAGGTCCCAGCCCGGGGTGGGGGCGTTGAGACCGAGCATGAACAGCCCCGACCCGAGCCGATACAGGCGGTCGGAACCTTGCTCGATGTAACCCACCTCGGTCAGATCTTGCAGCAAGCGATGCACGCTCGGACGAGCGATACCGGTGGCGTGGGCAAGGTCAACTAAGCGGGCACCCTCGGCGGATGCGCGAGCAACGGCCTCAAGCACGGCAGCAGCTCGGGCGACGACGTTAGCTGGGTTGTGAGTAACGTCGACACCCGGAGAAGCGGAAGCGGTTGAGACCATAAGTCCAGCATACGGACTATCAGCATGACGAGCAACAATCGTGTTGCGCGGAAAGAAAAGCCTTGCAATAATGCATCTGGGCAATCAAGGTGCGCCAACGCCCCGTCGCAGTGCAACAAGTAGTCCATCTAATGAACTTTGTGAAATGAGATTTCAATGACGAACTCTGCTCGATTGACCGAGATTGACGGTCATGTCGCCATCGTCACGGGCGCTGCCGGCGGTATCGGTAGGGCCACCGCGATTCGCTTGGCCGACGCCGGCGCCAGCGTTGTGCTGGTTGACCTCGTGGCTGAGCCCCTCGACGCGGTTGCCGACGAAGTCACGGCACTTGGTTCACGTGCGGTCACCCTGGTCGGTGATGTCACCGACGACGAACTTGCGCCGGCAGCAGTGAAGCTCGCGCTCGACACGTTCCATCGGTTGGACATCCTGATCAATAACGCAGGGATGGGCAGCGAACAAGTGCCGACCTGGCAGATCGACCCGGCGGTGTGGCGCCGCGACCTCGATGTGAACCTCACCAGCCAGTTCGTCATGGCTCGAGCCGCGGTGCCCGTCATGATGGAGGCTCGCTACGGCCGAATCATCAACGTTGCCTCGGCAGCCGGTATGGAGGGTCACGCCATGGCTGGCGGATACGCCGCGGCAAAGGCGGGTGTTGTCGCAATGACAAAGACCATGGGCAAAGAGCTTGCCAAGCACGGGGTCATTGTGAATGCGATTGCGCCGGCACTGATCAACTCGCGTATGTTGCACGAACCCTGGTTTACCGACGAGGTGCGCAATGCGTTGCTGTCGCGCATACCGATGGGTCGAGTCGGCGAACCCGAAGAGGTTGCCGAGCTCATCGCGTATCTAGCCAGCCCAGCTGTGACGTTCACCACCGGACACGTTTTTGATCTTTCTGGTGGCCGCGCCACCTACTAAGTGCCGACGAATAGTTATCCACAGATTTCACCCAAGGAGCAAGAACATGACTGACACCCCCCACCTGAACGACTACCTCGCCGCGAGCCCCAAAAACTGGGGCAAGTGGGGCGCCGACGATGAGGTCGGGTCGCTGAACTACCTCGGCACACCTGAAGTGCTCGCCGGAGTTGCCGAGATTCGTAGCGGTAAAACGTTTACCCTGGGAGTGCCCATGGGTAGCCCGGCGGGAGACCCCGTGTGGCCGGGTCGTCGTCAGGCACGACGCGTCAACACGGTTGATGCGGGGCTCTGGATGGCGGGCAAAGGCTTCCCCATTCCTGGCGGGGCACAGTACTCCGACGACATGCTCGTCATCGACGTGCAGTCATCGAGCCAGTACGACGCCCTTGGGCACGCTTGGTATGGCGACCAGCTGTACAACGGTTACGACGCAGCAACCACCGTCGGCGCCATGACCAAAGCCAACATCATGCCGATCGCCGAGAAGGGAATCGTTGGGCGCGGAGTATTGCTCGACATGGCCAAGTATCGCGGCAAGAAGGTGCTCGACCCGGGAGAGACCTTCACCCACGATGACATGTTGGCTGCCGCGGCTGCTCAGGGCGTCGAGATTCGCAAGCGTGACGTTTTGCTCGTGCACACCGGATGGATCAACTCCTACTACGAGGGAGACACCGCAAAGTTCCAGGGCGCTGACTTCATGGAGCCCGGCTTAACACACTCGCAGGCATTGGTTGAGTGGTTCCAACAGATGGAGATCCCCAACCTGGTCACCGATACGATTGCTAACGAGGTGACGCTAGATCCCGCATCCGGGTTGAGCTTGCCCCTGCACCAGGCACTCATGCGCAACCTCGGCGTTGTCTTTGCCGAAATCATGAACCTCACCCCGCTTGCAGACGATTGCGCAGCCGACGGACAGTACGCGTTCTTGTACACGGCGGCTCCGATCAAGCTTGTCAACGGCACGGGTGCTCCGGTCAACCCGGTCGTCGTCAAGTAACCGCGGCATGGGCATCGTTTTGACGAAGGACCCCGTCGTCGAGGGTGAAATCCTTGTAGATGGAGCATCCCTGCGCTACTACGACTCGATGGACTCGCGGGGCGAGCGCAACCCGATTGTGCTCGTACACGGAACAACCGGAAGCACGGCAGTGCACTACGGCTATCTGTTCCCGATGCTGGCCACCCGTCAGCGCGTGGTAAGCGTTGACCTCGGCCAACCAGCCGGCGAGCTGACCATCGACTCGTTTCGCCGCCAGGTCGAGGCGGTCATTGACCACGTACTCGCTGGCCAGAAAGTCACTCTCGTCGGTTACTCGCTCGGTGCTGTCGTGGCTGCGACCGTTGCGGCCGACCGCCCCGAGATCATCGAGAACCTCGTTCTCGTTGCTGGCTGGGCCAAGACCGACAGCCAGCAGCTGCTGCGCAACAGCGTGTGGAACGCGCTCTACGAATCCGGTAACAAGGATGCCCTCGCTCAGTTCACCGTGTTCTGCGCGTTTGGCAACCCCTTCGTCGGGGCGCGCACTCTCGACGAGCTGGCTCCGGCCATTAAGGCGGTCAACGTGACAGAGTTCGGAGCAGCCCAAATGCAGGTAAATCGCGACATCGACATTGTCGACCGTCTGGACAAAATCACGGCGAACACTCTCGTCATCGGCTGCGAGTTCGACCAGATGGTGCCCAAGCGCCACAGCAAAGACCTGTTCGGGGCAATCGAAAACGCCCGTTACACCGAGATCCCCTCGGGTCACGCGGTCGTCTTCGAGCGCCCGGCCGAACTGCACAAGCAGATTGACAATTTTGCGGCCGACCCGCACCGCCACCCCGCAGGAACAATCATCCCGACGGTCAAGCCGTAGCCGAACGAAGCACGAAGAACCCGAGAAGATAATGACAACGCACACCCCGCTTCTGATTATTGGCACCGGCTTTGCCGGTCTCGGTCTGGCGATGAAGCTCAAGCGTCAGGGCGACAACGACTTCATCATCATCGAGCGCTCTGATGACGTGGGCGGAACCTGGCGCGACAACCGCTACCCGGGTGCCGCCTGCGATGTCCCCTCGCACCTCTACTCGTACTCGTTCAAGCTCAAGAGCGACTGGTCTCGAGTCTTTGCCCCGGCGACCGAAATCTGGGAATACATGCGCTGGTGTGCCCAGGATGAGGGGTTGATGCCACACATCCACTTCAACACGAACATGCTCGACGCGGCATGGGACGAAACTAGCAAGCTGTGGCGAGTGCAGACCTCGCAGGGCGAGTACACCGCGAACGTCGTGGTCACCGCGATGGGTCACCTCGCCGACGAGAAGTACCCGGCGATCGAGGGCATCGAATCGTTCACCGGTGAGAAGTTCCACTCGGCTCGTTGGGACCACAGCGCGCAGCTCGACGGAAAGCGCATTGCGGTCGTGGGTTCGGGGGCTTCGGCTCTGCAGATCATTCCCGAGATGGCCAAGATCGCCAGCCAGCTCATTGTGTTCCAACGCTCGGCGCCCTATGTGATTCCTCGCCCCGACCGCGCCTACACCGAGGCCGAGAAACGACGGTTCGCTCGCGACCCCGAGTCAATGGAGGCCCTGCGCTCCGACCTGTTCTGGGGCATGGAGTACAACTACGCACAGCGGCGGGGCATCCCGAAGTCGATTGCCGAGGCCTACACCATGGCGAACGGTCACCGCGAGGCCCAGGTGAGTGACCCTGAGGTCATGAAGAAGGTCACTCCCGATTATGAGATTGGCTGCAAGCGCGTACTTATTTCTGACGTCTATTACCCGGCAATGCAGTCCGCAAATGTTTACATCGAGGCTTCCGCGCTCGAGCGCATTGAGGGCAATTCGCTTATCAGCCAAGACGGCAACGCTTTCGAGGTGGATGCCGTGGTGTTCGCCACCGGCTTCGAAGCCATTGAGCCACCCTTCGCCCCGCACATTCACGGGCGTAACGGATTGACCCTGAGCGACTACTGGTCAACCGGCATGCAGGCGCTCGATTCGACCACGGTCGCCGGTTTTCCGAACCTGTTCATCATGAACGGACCCAACACCGGGCTCGGGCACAACTCCGTTCTCTACGTGGTCGAGTCGCAGATTGACTACATCGTCGGCGGGCTCGCCTACATGAAAGAGCGTTCGGCAACCGTTCTTGAGCCGCGACCGGAATCAGAGACCGACTACGTCGACGAGATGATTGACCGCGCCGCTGGCACGGTGTGGCTGACCGGCGGATGCAAGAACTGGTACGTCGACTATCGCACCAACCGTCTCACGGTTACCTGGCCCGATTTCGCGTACGCGTTCCGTGACTCGAACGGTGAGTTCGTGCCGGAGCACTACGCGACGGCTTAGCTCTTCTCGGCGAATCGAGCGGCAACGAATTCGAGCGTGCGCGTTAGCGCGGTCTGCGCGGCTGCCAAGTTCAGTTTGAACTGGTACTCGTGCGGCAGGGGCGGTGTTTCGGTCGCTGGCCAGAAGAGACTGTCGACACTCACGCCGAGTGAGGTCAGCTTGTTTGCCATGGGCACAGACTGAGCATTCGTGAGGGGGTCGGCATTGCCGCCAGAAATGTACGTGGCAGGAAAGTCCTTGGTCACAAAATTGATCGAGGACATTTGAGTAAAGGGCGGGGAGTCGTAGAGGTCGCGCTCGCCGGTATACGCCCAGAGTGAGGTGGTGTCGCCCCACATCAAGAGCTTGGCCACCCAGTTGGGAACGCCCGAGCCACCCGCCGTCGCGCTAACTTCGCTCGACTGCTCCGGGCTGGCCAGCATTGCATCCATGTCGTAGATGCCACAGTTGAGAATCACTCCGCGAAGCTGTTCGGGCCTGATGGCGGGCTCGAAGCCCTGCCCGCCCTCGCTCGGCGGAGCGGGGCTGATGCTGGCGGCATAGGTCGGATTGGTGATGGCCGTTGCGAGTTGGGCTGTGAGCTGCGCACCGGCGGAGTCGCCGGCCATGATGAGCTTGTTCGGGTCAACGTGGTAGCCCTCAGCGTTGTCAACGATGTACTTGAGTGCCAAGTTCATTTGATACACCGCGTACGGATAGGTGTGTTCGGGTCCGTATCCGTAGTTCAGCCCGATGACGGTGTAGCCGTGGCTCGCCAGAATCTGAAAGTAGGGGGTGTCATTGTCTTTGCTGCCCGAGACCCATGCGCCACCGTGTGTCCAGATGATCGTGCCCAACTGCTTATCGGTTCCGGTCGGGTAAAAAATGTCGAGCTGCGAGTCGGGCAGGCTGGAATATGGAATGTTGAGCTGGCTCTCGACACCGGACTTCGGGGCGTACTCTTCCATGACCGTCTTGACCTTGGCGGCGTTGCTTTGAAAAACGGCTCGGATGACCATGGCACCCGGCCACGGAGAAACATTGAATGCCACAAGCGTTCCCACCAAGAGACCTACAAGGATGCCGATCGGCCACCAAAATCCGGGTCGGCGATAAAAGCGTCGATGCTGGCGAGATGACTTCACGAGGTAAGCCTAGGCTAGAGATATGTCGACGTTCAGCAACATCATGAACAACCAGGGCATCGGAACCGAGTCCGATCTCGAGTGGATGCACCTGCTGGTGGGAGATGCCCAACTCATTGCTGACCTTTCGTTTGCTGACACTGTCTTTTGGATTCCCACCAAAGACCGAAGCTTCGTGGCGCTGGCGCACGCGCGTCCGTCGAGTTCAAACACGCTCTTCTATCGCGACTTCGTGGGCAAACCCATCAAACAGGAGTGGCGCTCGCAGGTGAGCGAGGCCTACGAGACGGCTCAGATTGTCGAGTCATCTGCGCCGGCCTGGTACGAAGAGACTCCCACCCGAGTGCGCGCGATTCCCGTTGTTCGCCGCCCGCGCCCAGGATCTCAAGAGCCACAGGGTGGACCGATCGCGGTCATCACGCTGCACACCAACCTGTCGGAGAACCGCTCGCCATCTCGGCAGGAGAAGACGTTCAACACCTGCGCCGATGACCTGCTGCGCATGATCTCGACCGGCGATTTTCCGGATGTCGACTCGGCACCGGCGCCAACCCGTGGTGCACCGCGTGCCTCGGACGGTCTCATTCGCCTCGACGTCGATGGCGTCACCACGTTTGCAAGCCCGAATGCGCTTTCGGCGTTCAACCGCATCGGTTATCACGAGGAGCTTGAGGGTGAGTCGCTCGCCGAGGTTGTGACCAAGGTGGTCAAGGGGCGAGTCAATGTGGATGAATCGCTGCCGGTTGTCGTCATGGGTCGTGCGCCCTGGCGGGCAGACATCGACAACGTCGGCGTGACAATTGCTGTGCGAGCAATTCCGGTTCGCAGCCAGGGTCAGCGCACGGGAGCAATCCTGCTGTGCCGCGACGTCACCGAGCTTCGACACCAGGAACGCGCTCTCATCACGAAAGACGCCACGATTCGCGAGATTCACCACCGCGTGAAGAACAATCTGCAGACAGTGGCATCGCTGCTGCGCATCCAAGCTCGTCGCACCAAGTCAGATGAAGCAAAGGATGCCCTGTCGCAAGCAATGCGCCGCGTCGCCAGTATCGCCCTCGTGCACGATGCTCTCTCAGAGGGTTTGAGTCAAAACGTGGACTTCGACGACGTGTTCCAGCGCGTGCTCAAGCTCACCGCCGAGGTCACGGCCTCGCACGGAACCACGGTGGTCTCGAGCGCATCCGGATCATTCGGAAAGATGCCGAGCAATTACGCAACGCCGCTGGCCGT
>JAHEGZ010000089.1 GCA_024644865.1 Aurantimicrobium sp. | reverse complement strand
TGTGGATCGCCGGGTCTTACTATCACGGAACCGAAATAGACCAGAGTGACAACATCCGATTTTTCCGGTGTCGGTATTCCGGTTCCTACTCCTCGACAACAACCGGAACGACGATCCAGTTGGACAACGGAAATGCCGGGCCGAGGAGCACGGCTCCAACAGGAAACCTTGTCAGCAATCTGTTGTGGGAAGACTGCATTTTTGAGGCGCGGCCAGACACTGACGTAGGGCAACGCGACATCGAGCTTTGTCACAATTCCAACATGGCGGTCGATGGGGTGACATTCCGCGGCTGCAAGTTCTACGCTCGCGCGATCGACGCCTACGTGTCAGTGATCGATGCCAACACCGCGAACGATCCGGAATACATCAAGAATTTCACCGTGGAGAATTGCGAGTTCCATTTGCCCCACTACAAGGCAATAGGGATTTTGATCGACCAGCAGTCAGGGTGCCTGCTCCGTTCAATCCACATCCGGAATAACAAGTTCATCGGGAGATCAGCGGCATTTATCCGGGTAGGGTCTGGAACGTCGATCACCTACAACGCGACGCAGGCTGACCGCATCGATTGCCGGATTGAAGATAACGTATTCGTCTGGACGCCAGAAACGTGGGTCGGTGGTGCGGATTTCCATTTCGTTATTGCCAACGCGTGGCACTCACTGAGAATCCGAAGGAACAACTTCATCTGTGAGGGCAACATGCCGGGAAGTGGTGGCCTGAATTATTGCGACATGATCCGGACAGCGCAGAATTTCTCAGTCGATGTGTCAGAGAACGTCATTTCATGGAACGGTACGCCTCCGTCGATCACCGGGAAGGCGGGGATTTACGTTGACCAGACGCTCACTGATGCGGCGGGAACGACGCTTGCCGTCGCTATGCGGGACAATGTCGTGAGTGTGACAGGAGGAACTTTCGAATACGGTGTAACGCTGTTCCGCGGTACAACTTCGCCGGATATTTCGGCAAATGTTTTCTCTGGGAATGTCGGCGTCGGAATGGGCGCGGCATACAACGGCGCGCGCGTTGGCGGGCAGGGATCCGGATCCATGCGGGAAAGCGGGCTGGCGCTTCCGGTCAGGTCTGTCACGGGCGCAACAACAGCCACTCAGCAGGACGGCGTAATACGGTGTAATGCAACGTCAGGCGCTTTTGCTGTGACGCTGCCGGATTACCGCTGGCGGAGGGCATTCATAATTGAGAAAACGGACGCGTCAGGCAATGCAATCACAGTTGGCACGGTGACGCTGACTTCGCAATATTCATCCTGCCTGGTCACTTCTGACGGTGCGGCAAACTACGTAACAAAACTGTCATGACGCCGATTGAACTGCCAGCGTCGCCGGGACGTCGTGAAATCGCGTGGGCTCCCGTGTCCGCAGTCGGGATTTCGCGCTCTCCATTCACCCTGGTTTCGCAGGTTTACGAATGGTCAGGGCAGCAATGGCAGGTGACGGTGAAGTTGCCAGCGATGGCGCTGCCAGACGGAAAAATCTGGGAGGCATTTTTTACCCGGCTCAACGGGCGAGCGGGAACATTCAACCTGACGGATAGCGCATTCCGGTCGCGGCTCAATGCGGAGGGACTCGGGACGCCAGCAGTCGCGGTAGCGCTGACCGTGCCGTCGTCGCTCGTGCAAACCTCCGGATGGACGCCGAGCATGTCAGAGATCGCAAGGCCCGGTGACATGATCGGCATCGGCGGGCGGGTGCGTCGCGTGCTCGAGATGGCCGATTCCGACGCATCAGGGAACGCCATTTTGCGAGTCTGGCCATACTGCGCGAATGTCCCAGCCGCCGCTCCGGTCGACTGGCAGGCCCCGACCGGAGTGTTCCGCCTGACCGACACGCCGCCGATGGTATGGGGCGCAAACCGCACGTTGCAGCCATTCGCATTCACCGCAGAGGAGGTGCTGGAGTGAACCAGCGTGAACTTCCGGCAGGCATGGCCGATGCGGTCCAGGCAGGGCTTGTGCGGCCCATCATGTTCATCTTCGGCGATTTCGAGGGCGATCCAGTCAGGATTTGCACCGGGCAGGGCGCTGTGACGTGGCAGGACGAAACGTGGCACGGCATGGGCGAGATGCTCTCCCTGTCATCGATGACGGAGAGCACGGACAGCAACAGCCAAACGATAGCGGTGAAGCTGACGTTTCCGGCGGAATTGCTGGACCCGGTGGCGGCTGGCGCATTTGTGGACCGGGCGTCGCAATTCTGGCTCGCTCTCGTGGATGACGACGGAGCCATTTCTGACGGCTGGCTCCTCTTTTCTGGCCGGATGGATTCCGACAGCGTCGAGGACGATGGGGCCATGGCGTCCGTCACCATCAAAGTTGTGAGTGAAATTGACGACCAACTGAAACCTCGCGTATTCCGCTATACTCACGAAGACCAGCAGACGCTCTACCCGGGAGATGGCGACCTCGGGTTTGCCTACGTCGCCGCGCTCCAGGACATCAATATTCAATGGGGAAAATGACAGCAGAGCAACGCATAGCAATTGATGCATTCATGCGGGCCTGCCTGCATCGAGAATTTGCGTGGGGGGCGCACGACTGCGGGACGTTCTGCGGCGCGGTGCTGCACATCCTGACAGGACGGGATTTGTGGGAGCCATACCGGAACAAATACCGCGGCGCGTGCGACGGGAACCGCCTGATGCGTGCGGTAGCGCATGACGTGCCCGGATCGCTCGGCATGCATGAGACGGCAGCACCAGCGGATGGTGACCTGTGCGTCATCGAGCGCGACGGGCGAGCCGGATTCGGGATCTACTGGCAAGGGGCAGCGATGCAACCTGGAGAGCTGGGGATCGTCAGAGTCCCCCGTGGATTGATAACCAAAACGTTTCGCGCATCATGGGGCAGGTAATTGTAGGCGTCGCTCTATGGCTTGGCGGTTCGGCAGGGTCTGTTTCTGCTGGCGTCGCTGCCGCTGGTGTAGCGGGAAGCGGTGCCGCGCTCGCCGTCACGGCAATCAACGTCGGCATCGCCGTCGGCTCTGTCGTCTATCAACAACAGCAGCAGAAAAAGGCGAAGCGGGCAGCCGCACGGCTACGGGCGCAACAGGCGGCAGCCCTGCGCAATGCGCAACAACGGATCTCCGATCTGAAATTTGAGCAACCGTCATTCGCGGCCTCCGTTGGTGCGCGAGATCTCACGCTCATGGTCCGGAAGTCGGTCGTCTCGCGGCGGATTGTCTACGGGCGTGCGCGGGTCGGCGGAATCTGGACCTACGTCGAGACAACCGGCGTGTCCAATGAGTTCCTGCATCTCGTCCTGTCGCTTTGTGAGGGACCGATTGAATCCATCGAGTCGATCTATTTCAACGACGAGGTCGTGACTCTGGATTCGTCAGGTAACGGAACAGGCAAATGGGCAGGATATGTGACGGTCAAACAGAACCTGGGCACTGACACGCAGACAGCATTTTCCGACCTGACGGCAGCATCAACGAAATGGACATCGGCGCACCGGTGTCGCGGCGTTGCTCAGATCTATGTGAAGCTGAAGCACAACCCGGACCTGTTCGGGCAGGTCCCGGAAATTTCCGCAGTGGTCAAAGGCCGCGCTGACGTTTACGACCCTCGGGACGAATCGACCGGATACAGCACGAACCCTGCGCTGTGCCTTGCGCACTATCTTTCGCAGGAACTTACAGGTCCAGGCATCCCGTATTCCAGCTTTGATGCCGATGCGCTCCAGACCGCAGCGGATCTCTGTGACGAGGATGTTGCCGTATTGTCAGCTACCGGAGGCGGATCGACAACGGTATGGACAAAAGGCACGCAGGGCAGTCAGATTCGCGAGGACTGGACGACGGTAGACAATGCGGTAGCGGATCTCACCGGAGCGGATGCCTACATGCTGGCCAATGCTCCAACCAGCTCAACCGGCGGAGCAGTGCCGCCAGCAGGAACTGCGGCAGGCCCGCTTATCTCGCGGCTCAGAGGGATGGTGCACGTGACGACTGGTGGGAGCTACGTCTTCCGGATCGTTGGCGCGGCCAGTCTGGCGAGGATGCGGCTCAACCATACCGCAGGGGACATGGATCCCGGGAATTTCACGGCGGAACTGTCTGGCAGCGGGTCGCTGACGAGCGCCGCCGTCGTGCTCGCGTCGGGCGCTGACTACCTAGCGGAATTCGTCCACGTTGCGCATACGGCGGGCGTCGGGGCCGGGACGTTCCAGTATCAACGGAACGGCGGAGCATGGGAGAACTGGCTAGGAACTGTCGACCTGATCGGCGTCACGGTACCTACAGCATCCACCAGCCCGGCAGGGACTGAAAAGCGTTATTCCTGTCAGGGCGCAATCGACCTCGGGGCCAACGTCGAGGACAACAGGTTGCTGTTCGCGCAGGCGATGGCGGGCGACGCGTGGTATTCCGGCGGCAAATGGTTCGTGCAGGCCGGGGCCTACCTAACTCCGACGTTCGGGATCACGGCGGACATGCTTGCCGGGCCTGTCCAAATCGCCAACGTCCCGCCGCGAAAGTCGCGGGCGAACATCGTCAAAGGCACGTTTTTGTCGGAGGATAACCGCTGGCAACGATTCGATTTCCCGGCGGTCCGCGATGAGATCGGGATCACCCGGGACGGGGAAATCATCGAGGACCTCAACCTGGAACTCGTTGGCAGCGCCAGCCAAAGCCAGCGGCTGGCCTCCATCGAATTGCAGCGGGCCAAATTCGGCCGCGTGGTCAATCTCCGATGCTCGCTGCGTGCGCTGCCATCACGCAACGCAGGGACAATCCTCCTGACGCTTCCCCGGTATTTTCCCGACGGGGCCGTGTTCCGCGTCGCGGAATGGACATTTGCCGTCAACGACGATGCGACGCTCGGGATCGAAATGCAGCTCGTGCAGGCGGACCCTGAAATCTACGCGTGGACAACGGCGGACGAGCGGCAGGCCTACATTCCGCCAGCACTCTCTGCCACGGGACCGCAGGTCGCGCAGCCGACGTTTTCGCCGTCCGGAGGGGCGGCAACAACGGTGACCATTGCCACAGTCACCGCAGCCGCCACAATCCGTTACTCACTCACATCTGCGCCCGGGGATGTCACTGCGGGCACGGAATACACGGGGCCGGTTTCCGTGGCATCCGGGCAGACCCTCTACGCGAGAGCATTCCGGAGCGGCTACACGATGAGCAACCCGACGGTTGCGGCCTACTCCTGA
>JAHEGZ010000004.1 GCA_024644865.1 Aurantimicrobium sp. | reverse complement strand
GCCGGAAAGCCCGGGTTCTCAAATGCATCCGGTGCCACAACTGCAGTGCCAAGTTCCACGGACGAATTGACCGAAGTCGACGCTACGAGGTCGCTTCCTGTCTTCTCGTTGTCAGCCATGTCTCTCCTTGATTAAAAAATTCGTACGTGAACTAGTTGGATTTCGCCGTGATCCAGATGGTCAGACCGACAATGGCGCCGATGCCGAAAATCCAGATGAAGAGACCCTCAGAGACCGGACCGAGCGAACCCAACTCGAGGCCACCAACAGAGGGGTGGGTCTTGTTGTACTCAAGGTAGGCAATGATGTCTTTCTTGTCTTCGGGGGTGAGGTTCAAGTCGGTGAACACGGGCATGTTCTGCGGACCGGTGAGCATGGCCTCGTAGACGTGCACGGCCTCGACGCTCTTGAGTTCGGGGGCGTACTTGCCCTCGGTCAGAGCGCCACCGGCACCGGCAACGTTGTGGCACATTGCACAGTTGATGCGGAAGAGCTCGCCACCCTTCGCGGCATTTCCGTTGACCAGCTGGTCACTCGTAGGAATTGAGGGTCCGGGGGCCAGAGACGCCACGTACGCAGCAAGAGCCTTGACTTGTTCGTCAGTGAACTGAACGGGCTTGGACGGTGCTTGCGGACCTGTTGCCTGCATGGGCATACGTCCGGTTCCCACCTGGAAGTCGACGGCGGCCGAACCCACGCCAATCAGTGATGGGCCTGCCTTGGTGCCTTGTGCCTGCTGCCCGTGGCAGGTAGCGCAGTTGGCTGCGAAAAGCTTCTGGCCTTCGGTGATCACTTCTTGGCTTTGGAGGTCTACTTCGGCTGATGCCGTGGTTGCCGAGAAAGCGGCGTACGCACCACCGGTGACAAGCAATCCCAAGACAAGGAGTGCGGCAGAAACAACCGGGCGGCGACGGCCTGACTTCATTGAGGAAACGTTCTTCTTACGCATGTGAGTAACTAACCGTCCGCTTTATTTGAGTACGTAGATAACGAGGAACAGAGCGATCCAGACGACATCCACAAAGTGCCAGTAGTAGGAAACAACGATGGCGCTGGTTGCCTCTTTGTGTCCGAAGTGCTTGACCGCGTATGCCCGGCCGATGACGAGGAGGAAGGCGATAAGACCGCCGGTCACGTGCAGACCGTGGAAGCCAGTGGTCAGATAGAAAGCGGTACCAAAAGCGTTTCCGTTGAACGTGATGCCGTCAGCAACCAGATTGGCGTACTCAAAAACCTGACCGGCAACGAAGATCGCCCCGAGAGCGTAGGTGAGGTAAAACCACTCGGTCATTCCCCACTGGTTCAGCTTCCAGCCAGAGCGGTGAGGCTGCATGCGCTCGGCCGCAAAAACGCCGAACTGGGCCGTGAACGAGGACGAAACCAGGATGAGCGTGTTGACCAGCGAGTAGGTGAAGTTCAGCTTGGCTGACTCCTGTGCCCAGAGCTCCGGCGATGCAGTACGCAGCGTGAAGTAGATCGCGAAAAGGCCGGCGAAGAACATGACCTCGCTACCGAGCCACACGATGGTACCCACAGCAACACTGTTGGGGCGGCTCACTGTGGCGTGGCCAGAACTGGGGGAAAGGGATGCTGTACTCACCCCTCCATTATGGCGGATTCCCGGGGGTGCAGGCGGGGATAACGCGCGCGCCACGCCTAGACAACTACTCTGGAGGCATGACACAGACCTACTCGTGGCCCAGGACTTTAAGCGACCTTCTTGCAGGTGGAAATTTGTCCGTCGACCAAGCGACCTGGGCGATGTCAGAAATCGTTTCGGGCAATGTAACGAGTGCTCAACTTGCTGGATTCCTCGTAGCGCTGAAGGCCAAAGGTGAGACTGTCGATGAGGTCATCGGCTTCCGTGACGCGGTGCTCGCGAATGCGGTTGCCCTGAATGTCAGCCCTCGCGCCTTAGACATCGTCGGGACCGGGGGAGACCAGCACAAAACAGTAAATGTATCCACGACCGCTTCGATTGTTGCTGCTTCTGCGGGAGTGCCTGTACTTAAACACGGCAATCGTGCGGCCAGCAGCGCTTCGGGTTCGTCTGACGTGCTTTCCGCTTTGGGCGTCAACCTCGATATTGACGCACCCTCGGTAGCGCGTGTGTTCAACGAAGTGGGGCTGTCTTTCGCTTTTGCGGCCATGTTCCACCCCGGATTTCGTCACGCCGGTCCGACGCGCACCGAGCTCGGCATCCCCACTATTTTCAACATCCTCGGGCCACTGTGTAACCCGGCACGGACCGAGGCTCTCGCGGTGGGCGTAGCCTCGGCGCAGCGAGTGCCGTTGATTGTCGGTGTTCTTGCGTCGCGGGATGCGAGTGCCCTGGTTTTTCGGGGTGACAATGGTCTCGACGAGCTGAGCACCTGCGGTCACTCGCGAATTTGGGAAGTGTCACGCGGCAGGGTGACCGAACACGACTTTGACCCGCGCAGCGTGGGAATCGCGCTGGCAACCCTTGATGACATCCGCGGGGGAGAACCCGCAGAGAATGCAAACATCATCCGTCGCACTCTCGCCGGTGAGACCGGTGCTGTTCGCGACATTGTGACGCTGAACGCGGCGGCCGGATTGGTTGCTTTCGATCTCATTGATCATCCCGACGGGGTGGAGGTCCCTCTCGCCGAGCGCATTGAGGGAAAGCTTGTGGCTGCTCGTGACGCCATTGACTCCGGCGCGGCCTCTACCAAGCTCGACGAGTGGGTAGCTGCGACTAACGTCTAACCCTCGTCAGGGGTTTCGTCGTCGACCCAATCCATGCTCTTGGTGACAGCCTTCTTCCAGGTGCGAAGTAGGCGATTTCGGGTTGCTGGCTCCATTTCCGGCCGCCAGCGCTTATCTTCGGCCCAGTGGGCTCGTAGCTCATCGACCGATGACCACACTCCCACGGCAAGGCCCGCCGCAAACGCTGCACCGAGAGCGGTCGTTTCTGTGATTCTGGGGCGAATGACGTCGACGCACAAGAGATCGGCCTGGAACTGCATGAGGAGTTCGTTGTGCACCATGCCGCCATCAACTTTCAGGGCGGGAAGCGGCGTTCCTGTTTCGGCATTGATAGCGTTCAGAATTTCTTGACTCTGGAAGGCCGTGGCCTCGAGCGCTGCCCGAGCGATGTGCCCCTTGTTGACGTAACGAGTCAGACCCACGAGTGCGCCTCGAGCATCTGGCTGCCAGTAGGGTGCAAAAAGCCCACTGAATGCAGGAACAAAATAGGCGCCACCGTTGTCAGCAACAGAAGCAGCAAGAGCTTCGATTTCAGCGGTGTCACTGATCAGGCCCAGATTGTCGCGTAACCACTGAATTAGTGAACCCGAGACCGCAACGGATCCCTCGAGCGCATACATCGCCGGGGCGTCTCCAAGCTGGTAGGCGACCGTTGTGATCAGACCGTTTTTGGAGTGAACCGGTGTCGTGCCAGTGTTCACCATCAAGAAGTTTCCGGTGCCGTAGGTGTTCTTACCCTCACCTGGCGCGAACGCTGCTTGTCCGAAGGTGGCAGCCTGCTGGTCGCCCAGAATTCCTGCGAGTGGAACACCCTCAAGCGGGCTGACGCAGGTCGCGTGAATGGCAGAAGACGGGCGGATGCTCGGTAGCAATGCGCTCGGGATGGCGAAGGTGCTCAACAGCGAGTCATCCCAGGAAAGCGAGGTCAGCTCCATGAGCAGCGTTCTCGAGGCATTCGTTACATCAGTGATGTGGGCCCCGCCGTGTGTTCCACCACTGAGGTTCCAGGCAATCCAACTGTCGGGTGTGCCAAACGCAAGTTCGCCGGCCTCAGCGCGTTCGCGAACGCCGGGAACGTTGTCGAGAATCCAACGAATCTTCGAAGCGGAGAAATACGCGGTGACGGGAAGACCGGTTGTTGCCGTGATCGAGGCGCCGTCGACGCGCTCGAGCAGGTCATCAACCCATTCCTGCGTGCGAGTGTCTTGCCACACGATGGCGTTGTAGACCGGCTCACCGGTCGCCACATCCCAGATGATGGTCGTCTCACGCTGATTGGTGATGCCCACGGCGCTGATATCGCTCGCGGTCAATCCGGCCTCGGTGAGGGCGCGAGTGATGACCTCAATCGTGTTCGCCCAGATTTCGTTGGGGTCGTGCTCGACCCAACCACTCTGAGGAAAAATCTGCGTGGTTTCTTTTTGACCTGAGCCAATCTTGCGGGCATCCTGATCAAAAATGATTGCTCGTGTGCTGGTTGTGCCGTTGTCTATGGCCAAAACATTCGGGGACATGGCACTTAGATTCGCACATCTGGGCTAATTCGTGTGCACCCGACGCCAATAAGTCCGGTTGTCTGCGGTGGCAAGCTGGGGGTGCGAACAAGCGCGTCGTTTGTCGTCTGAACTTTCGCGAGGCAAAGGAGCCCGAGCATGAACGAGTCCGTCACCCCCAACCTGGTGGAATCTGCCGAGTGGAAGGCCATGGAGGATTTTTCCGCGGGCATCGACACAAATCGACTCCCGCAAACGGATGCGCTCGAAGGGCAAACTCACGAAATCACGCTCGCTGATGGCGGCCACGTCTCGTTGGCATTCGGAGCCGGACGCACCGTTACCTGGTCTGTGACGGGGGAGAGCTGGGCGGGCTCGGGCGTTGACACCTACGACGGCGTCGCCGTCGGTGATGGTGCGTTTTGGGTAGACCTGAATCTTTCGCAGCGTCCGGTGGAGTCGATTACCGCCGTATTCCAGCCGGTAACCGGATGGGCACTTCTCGTGCACTCGATCATTCACGGTGAAGACTTCACGACCGAAACCCGCGTCATGCAAACTTTTCATCCCGGTTACGTCGGTTCTCACTCTGAGGTCACATTGCCGGAAGACACGCGTGACCTCATCGGCAAGCGCACCCTGTTTCGCTACAGCGCAAATCACCTGTACGAGCACATTTATCTCAGCTCGCGCCGCTTCGTGTGGCACAACTTGGTGGGGGAGCAGCGCGGCCACGCCGCCGCCGAACTTGCCACGACGTGGAAGCTCGAAGACGGTCTCTATGTCTTTACCTGGCGTGAAGAGATCATTCCTGTGGGGACGGTGTTCGTCTTTGATTACGCTCGCGGACGTTCAACCGGAAAGTTCATCGGTCTCACCAGTGACGGAAAAATCGAAAACGGCAAGGGTGGTGCGCTCATCATCCCGTTCGGTCAGTCGAACTACGGCGAGCACCAAGAACCGGTTTAGACCGATTCGGACGCGCTCTCATAGTTCACGGTAACGAGCGGTCTGGCTGCACCTGCAAACACGACCAAGAGGCCGATGAGGCCGACGAAAACCCAGAACATGTTGATCAGGCCGATGGTTTGACCGAGGAACCCGAGAACTGGAGGAGCCACAAGAAAGGCGGCGTATCCGAACGCCGTCACGACCGCGACTCGACCGCTCGAATTTTCACCGTCGGCAGCCGCTGAAATGAGCAACGGAAAAGCGAGAGCTATGCCAGCGCCCCAAAGTGCTGCCCCGATCCACGCAAAGACCGGGCTCGGAGCCCCAAGAATGACAAAGAGGACTCCAATCATCCCCGCGACGCCAAAGATGCGCAGCGTTAGGGCGCGACCTATTTTGTCAACCATTTTTCCGCCGGCGAGACGCACGACGGTCATGGCTCCGACCAGAACTGCAAAGGTCAGCCCAGCCTCGGCTGCCGCAATTTTGTAATCATCGACCATGGCCAGTGCGAGCCAGTCGTTCGCTCCACCCTCGGCAACGGATGCGCCGAAAATGGCGAGGCCCAGAAAAATGACCCGCCGGTTCGTCCAATTGGCTCGACGTTCGACCCGCGTCGTCTTTTCAGCCGTTGCGTGCTCGCCGTGTTCTTGTCCGGTACCTCGGGGGATGTATCGAATCATGACGAGCAGAACGGCCACATAAATCGCGTCGATGATGATGGTTTGCGTGGTGACCGGAATGAGGAGTGCTGCGGCCGCCGAACCCAAAAGCGCACCGATGAGGGTTCCCAAACTAAACGCCCCATGAAGTTGGGGGAGCAGTGAGCGACCACTTCGCTTTTCAAGCTCAGCGCCTTCAACGTTGATGCCGACATCGCCAACGCCGTAGCCCATTCCGGTGATGAAACCGCCGATACCGAGCAGCACGGGGTTACCCAGGTAGAGTGCCGTGATGCTGCCCACGCCGCCGATCAGAATAAACGTGAAACCGGCACCAATCGCGACGCGTGTTGCATAGTGGGCGACGATCCGAGGCGCGGCGATCAAAGCCAGCATGGCTCCGACGGAACCGGAAAGAAACAGAATTCCTAGAAGGGCGGTGTTGACGTGAATGAGCTCACGAATATCCGGGATGCGCACAACCCAGGCGGCACTCGCGAAGCCGAAAATGAAGAAAAAACTGACCAGCGCAACGACCAGACTGCGCGGGCTGGGGGAGGGGATGGCGGTCACTCTTCGTCCAATATTGATTCGTGGTGGGGGCGTTCTTCAGTGGCGAGTCGGGTTGAGCGATTTGCGAATAGTCCGGCGAGCAAAAATGCCGTCGGTACCCAAAACGCACTGAGAAGTCCGATGAAGTTTGCCAAGACACCGATCAGGGGAGAGCCGGCGGTCATCGAAATCGAGCCCGCAGTTGCGAGGTAACTGACGCGAGTGCTGGCCAATCTAGGTTCAAAACTAATAGCCGAGACGCACAGCGGGAAACCGATGGAAAGCCCGACGCCCCAGAGGAACGTTCCCACATAGGGAATGTGGCTCCACGGGGAAGAGATCACGATGGCAATTCCGATGACTGCCACAATTGCGTAGATGAAAAGTGCCCTCGCGCGCCCAAGGGTATCGACGCTCAACCCGCCCGTGAAGCGTCCGACAGTCATACCGGCAAAGTAAAGCGAGAGACCGAGCCCGGCATCTGCAGCTGACATGTTGTTGCCATTGACGAGAGCCAACGGAATCCAGGTTCCCGCAACCGCTTCGGCCAGGGTGAACCCGAAAACGATGAAGAGCACGCCCCACATTCGACGCTCGCGCAGGACGCCCCGGCGCTCTGCCTTGCTCGGAACCAGAGCAATTGCCTGAGTATCCATATCTGCGGTGATGTGGCGCCCAGAGTGGCGCGGAACCGAGGGGAGTCCACTTGCCATCGCCGCAATGTAAACGACGCAAATCAGGGCAAACGAGAGATTGAGGTTGACGTTCGCTGCAATCAGCCCCGCACCCATAGCGGAACCAATCAGCGTTCCGGCAGAAAAAGCTCCGTGCAGAGAGGGAAGGAGACTTCGAGTCGAAGCCCGATCGACCGAGGCGCCCTCGAGGTTGATTGACAGGCCACCAAGGCCGGATGCGCCTCCCAAAGTAAAGAGGCAGACTGCGACCAGAGGCAGGTTGTGCCCCGTTGCCCCAACGCCAATCAGTGTCAAGCTGGTGACAATGACGGAATACGCACCGATCATGGCGTACCGACTGCCGATACGAGGAACCAGTCGGCCGCCCAGCAAAATCCCGAGAAATCCGCCAATGCTGTTCAGAAAGCCCAGAAGGCCCATTGTGGCGACGTCAACGCCCAGGAGTTTCTCGATTTCAGGCGATCGAGTCCAAAAGGCCGTTGCCATGATGCCTTGACCGGCAAAGATGGCAAAAGTCGCCCAGTATCTGCGCCGATGGGGAATTGCGCGCGGTGAAGTCTTTGCCATTTCGTCTCGCATCCAGCGTAGTGGGGAGGCCTTGAAATGAAGTACCTGACATAATGTGCATTATCGGATACAAATACCTCACAATAACGCGGAAACCCGCGGATTCTGTATTACCGAGGTGTTCGTCCGGCATTTTCCCCGGTCGTGTCCTAGCCTGAGGGCATCATGTCCTTACGGGCGCTACGAAAGGTTAGTTTTCATGAGTCAACAAAATGTTCAGGGATTTGTCTTTTACGGCGATTCTGCCGATCAGACCAACTCTGTGGTTAAGGCCATCCGCACTGGATTGATTGTCGGCGCCGTCTTGACCGCCATCGTGGGCGGCCTCATTCTGGCGTGGCCAGGAATCACGCTTGCTGTCGTTGCGGTTGTCTTCGGAATCTTCATTCTTGTTCGAGGCATCGTGCGACTTGCGGCCGGAATCTTTGGCCCTGGACTCAGTGCCGGAGGTCGCACGCTGAGCATTATTCTGGGCATCTTGCTCATTGCTGCCGCGATTTTCGTGTTGCGCAACCTCGAAGCTGGTTTGGCTGTCCTGGGACTCCTCATCGGACTCTCCTGGATCATTGACGGCATTGCCATGCTCGTCGAGTCCGCCAAGGGTCCGGCGCGTGGTTTTAGCACTGTTGCTGGTGTGATCAGCGTTATAGCCGGTGTCGTCGTGCTCTTCATTCCCGTGAGCGGCGTCGCCGTTCTGACGGTACTGGCTGGAGTCGTCTTCCTCGTTCTGGCAGTGCTGCAGATTATTGGGGCCATTATGGTTGGCCGAAACCGGGCCTAGTCGCAATTCAGCAAGAACCCGGCCGTGAGGTCGGGTTTTTGCTGTTTAAGTCGCTGAGATGACTTTTTCGACGATGTCAACGAGATTGAGCGGGCCAACCGGCTCGTCGGTGCCGCGCAGATCGTCGATCGTCCACCAACGAACGTCGTGTATCTCGCGGTGCTCATAGTCAAGCCAGTTGTCTCGCACAATCTCGAAGGATTGTGTGCGATGCGCGAAAAACTCCGCGTAGGTGGTCTGTACATGTCCGTCTGCGAACGTCGCCTGACCACTGATGGTATGAACCGGATCGCCCAGTGATTCGACGACCAGTCCGGTCTCCTCAAAGAGCTCACGCAGGGCGCCCTCGTGGTGGCTCTCCCCCTCGTCGACTCCCCCTCCCGGGGTAATCCAGCGAGTGACTGGAGTCGCCAAGTTCGGTGATTCGGTGAGCATCAACAGGATGCGATCGCGCTCATCGAGCAGGATGATGCGCGAGACGCGGCGATGTGCCGGTCTGGCCACGATTACTCGGCGATGAAGTCGCTGGTGTCGCCGACCAAACGCGTGTTGTCAGCGGGAACAGGGTCGACGGCTGCCGAAGCGACCTCAGCGGCGAACTCGGCCACGTTATAGAGCTTGCCTGCACCCTCGCGGCGCGACTCAATCGCACCCGGGTTGGCGCGCTCGAGAAGTGTTGCCGTGATGGTTCCCTCGATCATGTCGCCCGAGACCACGGTGAACCCAATGTTGCGCTGCGCCAGCGCGGGAATCATCTCGCGCAGTGCATCTTCACCAGCGCGCTTGGACAGGGCGACCGGAACATACTCAGGCATTGTCGGCGTAGTGCGAATGAAGTGTGCCTGGTGGCTGGTGACAAAGACGACGCGTGCGCCATCGTTCAGGAACGGCAAGGCGGTGGTCAGCAGGTTGACCTGCGAGTCGCGGTTGAGACGCATGGCGTAGTCCTCGCCCATGCCTGCTTCCATGCCCCCCGAAGCGTTCATGACCAAGATGTCGAGTTTGCCAAAGGCTGCTTGTGCAGCCTCAAACATGGCCTTGACCGAGGCGAGGTCGGTGAGGTCGGCGCCGACAGCGATGGCCTCTCCCCCGTTGGCAACGATGTTGTCGACAATCTTGAGCGCCCGAGCCTCTTTATTGCGGAAGTTCACGACCACCTTGGCGCCGGCTTCGGCGAAGTAGTTGAGGGTGTCAGCACCGATTCCGCGAGACGATCCTGTGACAAGAGCTGCCTTGCCCATGAGGCTTGCTGGTGCGAGTGGGTTGGTCACTAATTCTCCGCGGTGTCGAGGGCAGGAGCCCGACGATTAAGTACGGTTCAGACTACCAACCCCGAGTGGTCTTGCTTCAGTGTTATGGTCAGTTTTGTGAAGCCAGCAAAGGCGTATTTTGACGCCCCTCTCCCCCACATCCTGGCTCATCGCGGGCTACACACCGATGTACCGGAAAACACACTTGAGGCATTTCGTCGAGCGCTCGCAGCCGGTGCGACACACCTCGAAACGGATGCGCACGCTTCCTCCGATGGGGTGGCCGTGCTCGTGCATGACCACGTGATCCCGGTCGGCAACACGATGGTGACCGTTGCGCATCACACGGCGGCCGAGCTGGCTGCGCTCGATTTGGGCTCGGGTGAGGGCATCCCGTCTCTCGCGCTAACGCTCGAGACATTTCCTCAGGCGAGATTTAACATCGATGTAAAGGTGACCGAGGCAGTCGACCCGGTGGCCGAGGCAGTCGCCACCACCGATTCGGGCGCGCGGGTACTCATTGCGTCGTTCAAAGCAGCCCGACGCACGCGCACGCTTCGTCGGCTCTCGGGCGTTGCCACGAGTGCATCGGCAACCGTCTCGCTGGCGGCGGTTCTTCTGGCATCAGTTGGCTTGACTCGACTCGGTGCGCGCGCTTTGAGCCAGGTTGATGCAGTGCAGTTACCGACCACGATGCTCAAGATCCCCGTCTTTACTCCCCGTTTTATTCGCATGTGTCATGGCATGGATGTCGCCGTTCACGCCTGGACCATCAATGACCCGAATGAGATGCGTACCTTGCTTGGGCGTGGAGTTGACGGTCTGGTGACCGATCGTGCCGATGTTGCCGCGGGCGTCATCAGCCAGCTGAAGGTTCGCTGAGAAAACCCTCCTGGCGGGAAGCCAGAGCTGGATGCGACTGTTCAGGTCTGTAATCATCAGCACAGGAGGTCAACGTGTCACGAGAACCAATTCGCGGAAGCAGTCTGGGTGCGCGAAGCCTCAGCTCTGATGTGGGCATCGATCTCGAAGCCCGCGTCGTTACTGTCTTCGACTGTTCGCACTGTTCGAGTTCGTTCACCGTTCCCTTTGCGGCTGAAGCAGAAATCCCCGACGCCTGGATTTGCTCGAGTTGCGGTGCGGAAGCAACCCGCAGGGGTGCTCAGGCGAAATCATCCGTCGACGAGAACGAAAAGGTAGGCAAGACCCCGTTTGAGATGCTCCTCGAGCGTCGAACCGTCGCCGAACTCGAGGTCATCCTTGAAGAACGCCTCAGCTACCTGCGCGCTCGCCGCGGGCTCGATTCCGACGCCGGGAAGACCAGGAACACAGCCCAAAGCCGACTAGTCCGATAGCTCCCGCCAGCCACTCAAGTGGACGGCCAATGACCATTGCGGGCGTGACAGTCGAACTCAGGGGCAGGGTTTGAGTCATAGCGCCGCGAACATGATCGGGCAAGGAGTCGATGGTTTGACCGTCGGACCCAATCATCGACGAGATGCCCACCGTTGAGATGTTAACCAGCGTTCGCCCGGTTTCGATGGCGCGAAGGCGAGCGATGGCCAGTTGCTGTGCGCTCTCTTCCGAGTGCCCAAAGTCGGCATTATTCGTCTGCGCAACAATGATGTTTGCGCCGTCTCGAATCATGTCGAAGATTTGCTGGTCGTCGACGATGTCAAAACAAATCGACAATCCGATGTGTGTTCCGGCAACGCTCACGACGTTGGAACGCGTTCCGAAACTGTAGTCGTGTGTGACCATGTCGACCAGATCAGGAGCCAGGGAATGAAAGAAGTCGCGATTCGGCATGTATTCGGCAAAGGGAACCGGATGAATTTTGTCGTACTGAGCAACGACGCCCTGACCGGCTTGCCAAACCAGCGAGGAGTTGAAGTAGGTGCCATCGCGTGGCTCGGTGATGGTGCCCACGATGAAGGGCGCTTCATACTTGGCTGACAGAAAGTCGAGGACCTGGGCTGATTCCTTGAATCGCGTGGGGTCGACATCCGATGCGTTTTCCGGCCAGACGACCACATCCACCGGTGACTTCACGAAGGTGAGCGTTGTTTCGGCGTGATCGATGACATTTTGACCTGGTTCAACGACATCGAACAGCGCCGATTTAGTGTTGCCTTGAACGGCGGCCACCCGCAGCGTGCCGTTGGGTGAGACCTGAAAGCGTGGAAACGCTGCTGCGCAGATCAACACGATGAGGGTGATCGCTCCGATGCGAACAAACCGTTGCAGGCGAATGGCCTCGAAAACGAACGCGGCGCTCCAGGCAATGAGAAAACCAAGACCTGCGGTACCCAACCACGCCACGAGAGGGCCGAAAGCACTCTCAGCTTGGGATTGAGCGAGCCTGCCCCACGCGAACCCGCCATAAGGCCAGACAGCGGCGATTCCTTCGCGAGCGACCCATAGGCCGGCGATGACGAGCGGGATGAATATCAGCCGCCGGGTGGCTGATTTCCACACGGTCGGTCCGTGGCGTAACACGACCGAGGCCAACGCTCCAAAGATGACGAAATAGAGGGTTTGTACGCCGGCCAGTCCGAGCCAGGGCACTGGGCCGAGGTATAGCGTGAGCCAGTGAATCAGCGGACCCCAGAACATGGCACCCGAAACGAGTCCGATGAGCAGGCCCGAAACCCATGTCCGCCCGTTGAGGGCCCACAAAATGATGAATACTCCGACAAATGCTAGGGGCCACAGACCGAAGGTCGGGAATGCTGCGCCGAGCACGACTCCACCGGCGGCCGCGGAGATAAGCGCGGCCCAGAGCGGGAGCTCAATCAGACGCAGCGGTAACGCTCTCACTTACAGAACTCCGGAGTACGCCACGACGCCCCGACGGATTCCGTCGAGAGCCTTGCGCGCGTTGTCGGCAATCTCTGGCTCTGCCACAGCCGAGAGCTGATCAAGAAGGTCAATTGTTTGCTTTGTCCAGCGAACGAAGTCGCCGGCGGGCATGTCCGCGTCAAACAAGACGTCATCCAGACGCGTTCCCTGGGCCCACTTATACATCGCTAGAGATAGTCCCGCAGCGAGCTGAGACGTGCCTGAAAGCTTGTTGTCGTGCTCGAGGTCGTCGAGCTTGGCCCAGAGTTCGTTCGTTGCGGCGAATGCGTCGCGGAACCTGCCGCGGGGAAGCATGCGCTCACTGACGGTGCCCTCTTCGCGTCGGGGTTCGAAGACGATGGCACAGGCCATCGCGGCCAAAGAAGGGGCATCCAGACCAATCCACAGACCCTTGCGTAGCGCCTCGGAAACCAGCAGATCGCGCTCGCCGTAGATACGGCTGAGAGTCGCACCCGATGTTGTTGGCGCGAGGGCTCCCCCGCTGCTCTTGGTCAGGTAGCCGAGTTCCGTGAGCACATCGCATACGCGATCAAAGACGCGAGCGACCGCGCCCGTGCGGGCGTTGATCTGCTGAACGAGTTTGTCGGTTTCACGCTTGAGTCGCCACCAGCGCTCAGCCCACCTGGCGTGGTCTTCACGCTCAGGGCAGCTGTGGCAGGCATGAGCCTTGAGGTTCTTGCGCAGTCGAGCGAGTTCGGCAGAGCGCTTGTCACGCTGAGCTCTCGGGAGGGCGTTGAGATTCTTGCTGTCGCGTTCTAGGTCAGTCAGCTTGCGCCGAATGGTCGAGTACTCCTCGAAATCGCCCAAGTGGCACGACATCGGCTCGACGAATCCAGAAAGGCTTTCTTCTTGCTGCTTGACCTTGCGTGCCAGGTCGACAACCGCACGGTCGGCTTGGAACTGCGCGAAAGATGACTCCAAGATTTCACGAGTTCGCTCTCGACCGAATCGCGTGACCAGGTTGATTGCCATGTTGTATGTCGGCTTGAAGCTCGAATTGAGTGGATACGTGCGCCGGCTCGCCAGATTGCTGACGGTCTGCGGGTCGAGATTATTAGACCACTGGATGAGTGAGTGCCCCTCGACGTCGATGCCACGGCGCCCGGCACGCCCGGTGAGCTGGGTGTACTCCCCCGGACTCAGCGGCACTCGGCCTTCGCCGTTGTACTTATCGAGTTTTTCGAGAACCACGGTTCGGGCGGGCATGTTGACGCCCAGGGCGAGAGTCTCGGTTGCGAAAACGGCCCGAAGCAGACGGCGCTGGAAGAGTTCTTCGACGACCTCCTTGAACGCGGGCAGCAACCCCGCGTGGTGGGCCGCGATTCCCCGCTCGAGTCCGTCGACCCACTCCCAGTATCCGAGCACGCCCAAGTCCTCATCAAGGAGAGTGCGACACCGCTCATCAACGATTTCGCGAATTTCTTCGCGTTCCTCTGTGGTTGTCAGGCGCAGGCCGGAACGAACAACCTGCGAAACGGCCTGGTCGCATCCTGCGCGGCTAAATATGAAAAAGATGGCCGGCAGTAGATTCTTCTGTCCAAGCATGTCGATGACATCTGGCCGGTCCATGCGTGCCTCGTGCGTGCGTGGCCCTCGGTTGTCAAATGAGCGCCCACCGCGTCCACGGTTGCGTACGTGAGGCGCACGAGATGCAGCATTGGCTAGCTGAACAAGCTCAGGGTTGACTCGTCCGGTCGAGGCCTTCCCGCTGCCATCGAAGAGGTCAATCATTTTGTGACCCACGAGCACATGCTGGTCAAGGGGCACCGGGCGGTCCTCGGAAACGATGACATCCGTGTCGCCACGAACGGCCTGCAGCCAGTCCCCGAACTCTTCGGCGTTTGAAACGGTGGCAGAGAGTGAGACCATGCGTACTCGACGCGGAAGGTGGATGATGACTTCTTCCCAGACGGCACCGCGGAACCGGTCGGCAAGGTAGTGCACCTCGTCCATGACGACGAACTCGAGCGAGTCGATGAGGTCTGACTCGGCGTAGAGCATGTTTCGCAGAACCTCGGTTGTCATCACCACTATGCGAGCGCCCGAGTTGATGTTGGTGTCTCCGGTGAGCAGGCCGACGTTCGACTCGCCCCACTCTTCGCAGAGCTCGTTGAATTTCTGATTGCTGAGCGCCTTGATGGGGGTCGTGTAGAAGATCTTGCCGAGCGCAGACTGCATGGTCAGATAGACCGCGAATTCGGCTACGACAGTCTTTCCTGCGCCAGTGGGGGCGGCGACGAGCACGCTACGACCCTGTTCGAGTGACTCGCAGGAGGCTATCTGAAAAGGGTCAAGGTCAAAAGTGCGGTCACTGCGAAACGTCGTTAGTTGCGGATGTTTAGAGCTCGAGCGAGAGGCCGCGTAACGCTCCGCGGCCGAGAGCTCGCTCACTCGTTGCCCAGAAGAGTTGCGGTCGGAACGGGGTTTTCGATATTGGCCTCGAGTTGTGACGCCGAACGCTTCGCTGCTCGCTTATCGTGAATGACCGCTATCGCCGCAGCAAGTAGATAAAGCAGAATCATCGGGGCGGCGAGCAACAGCATCGACAGCACATCCGCGGCCGGTGTCGCGATGGCAGTGAACAACACGATGAGCAAAATTGCCCAGCGCCACGCTTTGACGATTGCCTTGGATGAGATGACTCCCGCAAAGTTCAGCAGAACGATGAAAACCGGCAAAACGAAGGCGACGCCCACGACGATGGTCAGCTTCAGAATGAAATCAAAATAGGTCTTTGCGGTGATGATGGTCGAATCCGCAGTCGGTGCAAAGCTCGTCATGAGTTCGACGATGTGCGGGAATACCCACCAGCCGGCGACGCATCCGGCCAGGAACAGTGGAACGGCAGAAAAGAAGAAGCCTAATACGTATTTGATTTCGCGCTTCGACATTGCTGGCATGAAGAACGCGAAGATTTGGTACAACCAAAACGGACTGGTGATGACCAATCCGATGGTGAAGGCAATCTGCAATTTCAGGTCAAAGGCGCTTGAAATTCCGTCATAGTTGAGCGTGGCAACACGGTGCTGGTTCTCGGCTACAACGTAAATGGGTGCCCGCATGGCGGTCAAGACAGGATCGGTCAGAAACCATCCGCCAACTGTGCCAACGACAACGGCAGCGGCTACCAGGTACAGCCTTTTGCGCAACTCAACGAGGTGTTGCGCAAGGGTCATCTTGCGGCCCTTGCCCGAGGGTTTAGTGGACCGGGCGGACACGAGTTATGACGCGGAAGAGTCAGGGGTCTTTGTATCAGAAGCGCTGGGCGCAGAATCTGACTTTGCCTCGGCTGAGCCACCTTCGTCTTTCATCTGCTTCATCTCGCCGCGGAAGATACGCAACGACTGACCGAGGCTCTTTGCCAGACCGGGAAGCTTAGGGGCACCAAACAACAGAAGGACAACAGCAATGATGATGAGGAAGTGCCAGCCGGAAAGACCGTTCCACATTTTCAGTACCTCTATCTCTTTGAGCCCTGCGGCGTTCGTGATTTCAGTCTACAGCGCGCTGGATGCCCAGACCGCGACCTGTTCGCGAACGGACTGAGGCGAAACGACGGTTATCAGACCCGGACGGCGACTAATGGCGCGAAAAACGTTGTCCAGAGAGCCAAAGTTGACCTCAAGCTGCACCTTCCCGCCAGTGGAACCGACTTCCCGGGGCGCGTAGTCGGCCAGCGCATCCTTTGCCCACTCGGGCAGTTCGAGCACGGCGATGATGTCGGTATCGCTGACGTCGAACAGGGTGTCGGGCAGGCCGCTGGGATCGATATCGACATCGGTGGGAGTCTCGACGATGCGAGCAGACTCGAGTCGATCGATGCGGAACGTTCGAAGTGCTTGGCGCGTGTGGCACCATCCGCGCAGATACCAGGTGCCCGCAGCGTTTTCGACCCGTAACGGATCAATCAGGCGAGTGGCGTGGGGCGAAGCTGGGCTGCTGTATTCGAACTCGACGTGCACGCTGCGTGAGATGGCCTCGGTGACTAGCGCAAGTGCAGCTGGTGGCGTCGGAGCAGAAATGGAAATCTCTGCCGCACCCTGCGAGGAGCCCCGTGCAACCTTTGTGATGAGGTCAGAAATAATTTGCTTGGTGTCTTCGTCAACGGCCTGCTGAATCAGTGACAATCCCGCGAGCAGGGTGGCTGCTTCGCGTCCCGAGAATTTCGGAGTGGCATCGATGCCCACGGTGTTGGTCAAGCTGATGATGTCATCTTGTTCAAACAGATCCCAGTCGACGTCAAACATCTGGTTGGAATAGACATCGCCCGCGCGGTCGGGCACGCCCATCACAATAAGGCTCTCGATCATTTTGCGAATGGTTGCCGGCTTCTCGTCGAAGTTTTCGGCAACCTCGTCAACAGAGACCGGATTGTTCTGCAACAGGTAGGGCACGAGCGAAAGCAAGAGCGTGATTCGGTCGGATGCTTGTGCCCGAGGGTTTTGTGCGGCCATTACTTGACTCCCCCGTGTGCTGCTGCAATTGATGCGAATCTGTCGGTCAGCGCCTTCTTGAGTGCCTCAGGACTCACTGCGCGAACGCTGTCGCCGAACTCGGTGAGTTCGTCTGCGAGGAGGTTGACGTCGCTGTACCGCACGGCGAGCTCACCGTTCTCGCTCAGCGACCCGTAGACCGCGGTGAGCCGAGTGTGAGCGTCGGAACCTAGGTCGACAGTCAACAAGGCTTCGTTGGAGGATTCCAAGGCGTCCAGTTCGCTTTCCAACTGTGCCGAGTAGTCAGTGGTGCCCGCCTCAAATGATCGGTTAGGAAGTTTCTCGGGTGTCGTCACCATGCGGCTGAGCAAGAACGTGCGCTGGGCGTCGACATCGACGTCGTGGCCGAGCATGTGCCAGATGCCGCGACGGTTTGTCAGTGCGAGTGGTGCGACGGTGCGCTTGCTGGGGGCCGTCTCCCCCGGTTTGAGATACGAAAAGTGAACAATGCCCTGACGTTGCAGGGCCTCTTCGAGCGCATCAAAGGTTTCATTACTGGTGTGAATGCGCGGCGCGACACCTACCAGAGGGTCGTTTGCGGCAATACCCAACGAGCGCAACTTGGTGAGCGCGTGACGCGAGTCTTTGCTGAGCGAGCCATCGCGCCACGCCTCGGCGGCGAGTCGAAGCAACGAAAAATCGGTAGGCGTAAAGGTCACGTCCTCAGGCAGCTCATAGTCAGCCTCGGCAATGCGGTAACGAGTTTCGTGTCCATCGTTCCAGCCGAACTCGACCACGATTGTTTCGATCACAACACCGAGATCGCGAATGTCGCTCTTATCGCGCTCAAACAGGCGCTTGAGGCTCGCCAACGAGGTGTCATTGCTGGGATTGTACTTCTCGTGGTAGCCGGGGACGCTCGCGAGAATCTCATCGATGAGCAGCCCGTACCGGTTTGAGATAAGCGTGAGAATAAGGCTGAATTGCCGTTCCTCTTTAGATACTTCGGCCATCAACTCCCCCTCGTGTGTTGACCTAGTTTGCACCCAAAATGTCGATCACAAAAACCAGCGTCGAATTGGCCGGAATTGCGCCGGCGGCCTGGTCGCCGTATCCGAGTTTCGGCGGGATGACGACGAGAATCTGCGAGCCGATGGTCTGGCCGACGATGGCGTCGCGGAAGCCCGGAACGACCTGATCAACCGAGAAGTCTGCGGGCGTACCGCGCTGCCAACTCGAGTCAAAGGGTTCTGCGTTCTTTTCCCAGACCACGCCCAAGTATTGAACGGTGACATTGGCGTGAGCCGCAACGGTAGCGCCTGAGCCCTTCTTCATGACCGCAATCTTGAGCTCGGTGGGTGCCGGAGTGTTGGGAATTGTGATTCCGGGAACTCCTGCTTCGTTGAGAACGACTTGCGGGAACCCATCCGGAATAACCTGGGCGGCTCCGTCGGCCTTGGTGGGGTTCACTTTGACGATGTCGAAAACGGCGACAATCGTGTCATTCTTCGAGAGACCGAGGCTCGTTGCCAATGTTTCGTCATTGCCGATGACGGCGACGACTCGACTGCCGGCCGTGTGGCACTGCAGAGCTTTCGAAATGCCACCGAGCTTCTTGACATCGACCGGAATCTTCGCGGTGCTCGTGCCGTCATATGCGGTCGACTGCATGAGTTCGCCCGTCTTTGCGTTGTAGATCTCGGCCTCAATGGTGATCGAAGAACCGGCTACGGCAACGGCACCGGCGCCGGTGATGGCATCTGCTGACTCGGTCTGGCTTACCGTGAGGCCATTTGCGAACTTCACGTCGGGCTTCTGGCCGAATTCTCCGGTCACGGTGACCGCCTTTGTTGCGTTGCCCGGGCTGGCGAGACGATCGCAGGCAACCGACCCGGAGGGAGTCGAGGAACATCCGGCAAGGCCTACAACCAGAAGGGCTGCGGCGGTCAGAGCGAGAGGAGTGCGCAAGTGAAATCCTTATGTCGGGGGCGTTGTCAGCGAGCCTGACAGAGCCAGTCTGAGCTTACTTGGAGGTTTACTGGGAGTCCGCTGAGGGGGCATCCGGTGCGTCGGCGGCTAGTTCGGCGCTGTGCTGGGCAGAACGAACGCGCTTGCGCAATATTTTGTCGCTCACTTGGCGCTCGTGCAGCGCACCCGGTGTCCAGGCTTCGACATCCTCGTCGCTGTATTCAGACTTGGAAGCCCGGCGCTTGGGCTCGGGCAAAACCGTTCCGGGAGCGAGGCGTCGCGCGGTGAGCAAGAAGCCGGTGTGACCGATCATGCGGTGGTCGGGACGGACAGCAAGACCTTCGACGTGCCAGCCGCGAATCATGGTCTCGGATGCACTGGGGTGAGTAAAGAGACCGGTTGCTCGAATCGCTTCGACGGTGCGCGAGAGTTGCGTGACCGTGGCAACGTAGCAAAGGAGTACGCCGCCTGGCGTGAGCGCGGTTGCCACGGCGTCGATGCACTCCCAGGGAGCGAGCATGTCGAGAACAGCGCGATCCGCGGTTCCTTCGTGGACCGTGGCCGGCAGGGCCTCGACGAGATCACCCACTGTGATGGTCCAGGTGCTGGGACGTGAACCAAAGTAGGTTACGCCGTTGGCTCGAGCGATGTCAGCAAACTCTTCGCGGCGCTCAAAGCTAAACAGGTGACCGTCGGGGCCAAGAGCGCGCAGAATCCACATCGAGAGTGCGCCTGAACCGACACCGGCTTCGATGACGCGAGCACCGGGGTATATGTCTGCCATGCCCAGAATTGCTTGGGCATCTTTCGGGTAAATAATTGCGGCGCCGCGAGGCATCGACATGACAAAGTCATTGAGAAGTGGCCGCAGGGCGAGATGAGGTTCGCCGGCCTCGTTGTTGACGACTGACCCGTCGGGAAGTCCGATGATGCTGTCGTGACTCAGAGCGCCACGGTGTGAGTGAAACACTTTGCCCGGCTCGAGCGTGATCGTGTTTAACTTGCCCTTGGGGCCGGTGAGTTGGACCCGGTCGCCGACACGGAACGGGCCTGATTCGTAGCGTTCGGGTGCTTTAGACACGCTGTCCTCCTCGGTGGGCGGCGAAAACTACTGCCAGGTCATCGGCGGTGGCGCCAGCGAGGGTGTCCCAGATTGCGGTTCCGATGGATTCGTCGAGGGGCACGAGGTGACGAACGCCGATGAGGGCACATCCCGCGTCGTGTGCTGAGCGGGTTCCCGAGGGCGAGTCTTCAATGGCCAGGCAGTCTTCGGCGGGAAGCCCTAATTTTTCGGCGGCGAGAAGGTAGGCGGCCGGGTGCGGCTTTTGGTGTGACACGCGGTCGCCTGAAACGACCACATCGAACGTGGCGCCGGGGATGTTTTCGGCGACGACCTCAGCGATCGAGAACACCGACATGGTTACCAGCGCCTGAGGGACTCCCCGGCGGTAAAGGTCGGCCAGCAGTTCTACAGCTCCCGGTCGCCATGGAATCGACTCGGTGAGCAGTTCACGCACCCGGAAGGCCAGGAAGTCGATGACTTCGGGGATGGTGAGGTTGACTCCCCGGTCAATCATGGCCTGTGCAGTGACGGGCAAACCCTGTCCTACCTGGCCGAGGCCGTCGAGGTGAGTCCACTCGGCGCCAAACGAAGCGGCGAGTTCGACCTCTGCGGTGATCCAATACTCTTCTGAGTCGACGATGGTGCCATCAAGGTCCCACAACACGGCAGAAGGCAACGGAAGCACTGAAATATTCACTTATGGCAGTCTATCCGCCCCTAACCTCGTAGGCTTGGCAACGAAGAGAGAGGGGTGCCCGCGTGACCGAGAATCGCGTGTTTGACGGCAGGATACTCGTCGTCGCCTTCGAGGGCTGGAACGATGCTGGTGAGGCTGCGTCTTCGACCGTTCGAGCGCTTCTCGATCAGCTCGATGTTGTGGCGCTGGCTTCGTTCGATTCTGAGAACTACTACGACTTCCAGCAGGTTCGCCCCGTGGTCGGATTTGATGACGAAGGTCGTCGCGTTCTGACATGGCCTACCACGGTGCTCTACTCCCCGCTGATGCCGGGACAAGCGGGAGCTCCCTTGGCCGCTGACGCCGAGATGAAGCTCACGGGCGATAACACAGCCAACGTGTACCTCATGCTGGGTCAGGAACCAACAAAAAACTGGCAGAGCTTTGCATCCGAGGTCATCGACCTGGCGCACGCAGCCGATATCTCGGGCATCGTATTCCTCGGCGCGCTCCTGGCTGAGGTTCCCCACAGTCGGCCCATCCCAATCTTTATATCGAGTGAGAATCAGGCCGTACGCGCACAGTTTGATGTGGAGCGCAGCTCGTACGAGGGCCCGGTCGGAATTCTCTCAGTTCTTGCTGACGCAGCAGAGCGCGCGGGCATTGCCACCATGAGCATCTGGGCGTCAGTGCCGCACTACGTTCACCACGCCCCGTCGCCCAAGGCGACGCTCGCTCTGATCGACCGACTCGAAGAGGTCATCGACGTCACTGTTCCGAGAACCACCCTGCTGTCCGATGCGGCCGAGTGGGAATCCAGCGTTCAGTCGCTGGCCGAGGATGACGACGAAATGGCCTCATACATCGAAAGCCTCGAGCGTTCGCGAGACACCTTCGACTCCCCTGAAGCCAGCGGCGAAGCTCTGGCCCAAGAATTTGAGCGTTTTCTTCGCGACACAGACGACAAGGCTTAGGTCGTTTCGACCTCTGATTGACCCCGGAACGAGCGGACTACGCCTGAACGAGGCCAAAGCCCAGCAGGATGATCAACACAAGGCCCAGCAGAATCCGGTAGATCACGAACGGCAAGAAGCTGCGGGTGCTGAGCCAACGCATCAGGAACGCAATCACGCCAAAGCCCACCACGAACGCGACAACGGTGGCGACCAGGGTTTGCCCAAGGCCTACGGTTGAGGTCAGAGAGCCGTCTTTGACGCTTGAGTACAGTTCAAAGAAGCCACTTCCGAACACGGCAGGCAATGCCAGCAAGAAGCTGTAGCGGGCGGCAGACGCGCGCGTGAAGCCCATGAAGAGGCCGGCAGTGATTGTGCCGCCAGAACGACTCACGCCCGGTATGAGCGCCAGTGCCTGAGCTAGACCGAAGATGATGCCTCGACCGGCAGTGAGGTCGTTCAGGTCGCGTTGCTTGCGACCGTAAATGTCGGCGATACCAAGAATGACTCCGAACACGATGAGCGTGATTGCGACGAGCCACAGGTTGCGGGCGACGGTCTCGATTTGGTGCTTGAAGATGAGCCCGAGAACAACGATGGGGATTGAACCCACGATGATGAGCCAGCCCATGCGGGCATCCGGGTCTTTCCAGGTGAGCCGACCAAAGAGCGCTCGAAAGAAATGGCCAACGATGCGAACAATGTCTTTCCAGAAGTAGATAAGAACCGCTGCCTCGGTGCCGATTTGGGTGATCGCGGTAAAGGCGGCTCCCGGGTCAGAGGCAAAAGGGAGGAAGTGACCGAGTATGAGCAAGTGCGCAGAGCTGGAGATGGGCAAAAACTCTGTCAATCCCTGGACGAGACCGAGCACGATTGCGTCAAGAAAATTCACCAAAACTCCGATGGCTCGAGGCCGGTCGAACGCCGGCGCGCTCGACCAACTGTATCCGTCGGGCAGAGTGCATCGGCGCATTTGACGCTTCAGAAATCGTGATAGTGTCGATTCCCGGTGCTTCGTGCACCATCACCTGCGCGGGTGGCGGAATAGGCAGACGCGCTAGCTTGAGGTGCTAGTGCCCTTACGGGCGTGGGGGTTCAAGTCCCCCCTCGCGCACAGTATGACCCCGGTCTTCGGACCGGGGTCTGCTTTTTCTATCGAAGACTCTGGCGCTCAGTTTCGATAGCGTAAAGAGATGACGAGTCCAACGCGCGAGGGATACAGCCAGAAGCTCGATCGGATGCGCGAAACCATGGCTCTTGCCCGAGCGTCACTGCCCGCGCTCGCCGATACGGACCTTGCGCAGTCTGGCCTTTCAGCCGCAGACGTCTCCGCACGCGTTGAGCTCAAACTTACGAACGTTCAGGACGACTCGTCGAGTCGCAGTCTGGGCCACATTCTTCGGGCCAACCTGCTTACCCTGTTCAACGCTGTCGTCGGGGGCAGCTTCTTGCTTCTGCTCGTCCTGGGTCAGTGGAAAGATGCGCTGTTTGGGTTCGCGGTCATCTCAAATGTGGTTATTGGCGTGGTTCAGGAGTACCGGTCGAAGCGAGCGCTTGACCGTGTTGCTGTGCTTCACCAGGCCAAGGCGAGAGTATTGCGAGACAGCGAAATCGTCGAGGTGAGCTTGGCCGACGTTGTCGTAGATGACGTCTTGATTGTGCGCGCCGGTGATCAGATTCCGGCAGATGCGGTGATGCTGGTCGGAGAGGGTCTCGAGGTTGATGAGTCTCTGATTACTGGCGAGTCAGACGCCGTCGAAAAGTCCGTGGGCGATGCATTGCTCTCGGGCTCGTTGGTTGTTGCCGGGTCAGCTCGCGCACGCACCGTCCGCGTTGGTATCGAGTCGTATGCCTCGCTCATCACGCTCGAGGCACGCCGCTTCTCGATGGTCAATTCTGAACTTCGGAACGCACTTGCGCGTGTCATTCGCTGGATTAGCTGGGCACTCATCCCCCTCATGCTCATCGCCCTCAATGGTCAGATGCAAGCCGTAGGTGGCTGGAGCGTCGCGTTCGCGGACGGAGCCTGGGTGCACGCTGCGGTGGCATCGATTGCCTCGATCATCAGCATGATTCCACAGGGTCTGGTGCTCATTACGAGCATTACGTTTGCCGTTGCCGCGGTTGTTCTCTCCCGCCGAAATGTGCTGGTTCAGGAGCTGCCCGCCGTTGAAGGTTTGGCTCGTGTAGACGTGGTCTGTTTCGACAAGACTGGAACGCTCACCGAGGGTGAAATTGAGTTTGACTCACTTGAGCTACTCGAAGGCAGTGAATCAGGGTCGGTCGAGAGCGTGCTCGGCATCATCGCCCACGCTGAAGACGCAAACGCCACGGGCAAGAGTTTGCGTTCGCGCTTCCCTCCCCCGCTCCAGCACAACGTGCTTCGAACGGTTGGTTTCGATAGTGCCCGAAAGTGGTCGTCGCTCACGCTGGACGACGGAGTCACCTGGTACTTCGGTGCACCAGAGATGGTGATGACCGGTGCACCATCACAGCGCGGTGCCCTTGGCCGGGCCCAAGAACTGGCGGCGCAGGGCTTGCGAACACTGGTGTTGGCTCGTGGCGGTGAACCGGGAGTTGACAGCGCGTTGCCATCGGATGTCTCGCCCGTTGCGCTCGTGACCCTGCGCGAGAAGATACGGGCGGATGCCGCCGAAACCATTGCGTACTTTCTTGACCAGGGGCTCGCCCTCAAAGTGATTTCGGGTGACAACCCCGCCACGGTTGCGGCCGTTGCTCTTAAGGCTGGTATCCCCCAGTCGGACCAGGTTGTGGACGCACGCTCGTTGCCCGAAGACATCGACGAGTTAGCCGCAATTCTCGAGTCGCACAGTGTTTTCGGTCGCGTCACGCCGGAGCAGAAGAAACTCATGGTGCTGGCTCTGCGCTCTCGTGGCCACGTGGTCGCGATGACCGGCGACGGAGTGAACGATGCGCTTGCCCTCAAGAGTGCCGACCTGGGTATCGCGATGGGTAACGGTTCTGCGGCAACGAAGGCTGTGTCTCGACTGGTTCTTTTGGACAGCGCCTTCGGAAGCCTTCCGGGGGTTGTCGCCGAGGGACGTCGCGTCATCGCAAACGTTGAGCGGGTTTCGCGACTCTTCTTGACCAAGACGGTGTGGGCCATGCTCTTGGCAGTGGTTTTTGGCGTGCTGTTGTGGCCATTCCCGTTCCTGCCACGCCAGTTGTCGGCGGTCGATGGATACACCATCGGTATCGCGTCGTTCTTCTTGGCGCTGTTGCCGAATAAGCGTCGTTACGTGCCCGGATTCCTCAAGCGAGCACTGATGTTCTGCGTTCCGGCCGGAATTGTGACCGGAGTCCTTGTGACGAGCGCCGACGCGTACATGCGCTCGCTGGGTGCTTACGAGCCGGCTCAGACACAGACTGTCATTGCCGTCGTGCTCTCGCTGAGCGGACTCTGGGTCTTGGCTGCGCTTTCTCGACCGTTTGATCGACTCAAATTCGCGATTGTGGCAGCGATGTATCTCATGCTTGGTGCCGTCTTTGGCATCGGGTTTGTGCGCGACTTTTTCGGGTTCGTTGTGTTGCCAATGGACCTAGTGTGGCTGGCCCTCAGCGTGGGAGTGTTCGCCTGTCTGTGTATCGAAATCATCGACCGCGTTGTTGCCCGTGTCCTTGCACGGGAAAACCCGGCTCTCGCGCGCTAGCTTGCGACTACGTCGCTCTGGGCGGCGAGCTTAGATTTCCATTCGACCAGGGCACGTACATCCGCGCTTGAGTCTTGAGCCAGGTTCTCCATGACGTCGGCGGGCACGAAGTAGTTAATCGCTACCCAGCTACGCACCATGGACGACTTGTCTTCGGCGAGCGTGCGTAAAACGTCGCAGGGGGTGGCTTCGTTGCGGGCGACACAAATGCGCACGCTTTCGACTTTGTCTTTGGCCAGGCGCAAGAACTCGTCTTCGGGTAGGTGCGAGCTCAATGCGGCACTTTCGCGAATCTTGGGGTTCTTGTCACGAGCCATAGAGCGCAGGCGAGCAATTTTCGACTCCGTCACCTCAGGTGACAGAAACTGCGCCACGGCTTGCGCGGCGAGATCCTTGTCTTGGCGCAACAGGTCAAGCTGACGACGCTGCGCGGGCGTATTGAATCTGATGCACGACATATGACAACGGTAACCCGATACCGGTGGCGCTCTCGGAATTGACCGACGGTGTTGCGCTAGTTTTCGGTGAGTGCGTAAAGCGCGACTGCTGAGGCCGCGGCCACGTTGAGCGAATCGACGCCGTGCAACATCGGGATGCGCACGACAGAGTCGGCCGAACTGATAGCCGCGCTACTCAAACCGTCGCCTTCTGTGCCCAGCACGACGGCAACTTTCTCGGGCCGGTTTGCCGCAAAACGACGGAGATCTACTGAGTTTTCAGACAGCGCCAGCGCAACGATGTGGAATCCCGCAGCGTGCAAGACGTCGCGCGATTGCGCCCACCCACCCAGGCGTGCCCAAGGAACCTGGAGCACTGTTCCCATCGAGACACGAATGCTGCGCCGATATAGCGGATCAGCGCAGGACGGAGTCACGAGAACAGCGTCGGCACCCAACCCGGCAACCGAGCGAAAGACCGCTCCGACGTTGGTGTGGTCGACGATGTCTTCAAGGATGACCACGGTGCGCGCATCCTTCAACAACTCGGCGGGATCCAGAGCTGGCGGGCGGTGCATAGAGGCGAGTGCCCCGCGATGCAGGTGATAGCCGGTGATCTCTTCTAGAACCTCACTCTGCGCTACGAACACGGGACAGTCGTCAAAGTCGGCGACAAGTTCAAGAACCGAGTCGAGCCAATCGTGCGGGCACAGAACCGCGCGTGGGCGGTGTCCTGCGGCAATTGCCCGACCGATGACCTTGCGAGACTCTGCGATGTAGAGACCCTCGTCGGGTTCACGAACCTTGCGCAGGGCAACATCGGTGAGCTTAGAGAAGTCATCGAGACGGGAATCGTGGATGTCGGTCACCTGAATGACTACGGGCATGACCAACCTTTCGTCGGTAAAACCCGATTCTGTCACGAAACATTGCTGAAACGAGCGTGGCGTAGGGTTCAGGCATGGTCACGGCGACTGCACTTTCGAGTAATGCGCCCGATGTAGAGAAACTGCTCGACATCGTCGGTTCGCGTCGTATTGCCGTGCTCACCGGTGCCGGAGTGAGCACCGACTCCGGGATCCCCGATTATCGCGGACAGGGTGCCTCCAAGCGCACCCCCATGAACATCGCTGACTTCCTGAGCTCCCCGTCGGCTCGCCAGCGTTACTGGGCCGGCGCACATGTGGGATGGCGTTCGTTCTCTGCCGCCTCACCCAACGACGGACACCTCGCACTCGCCGCAATGGAACAGGCCGGAATTATCGAGGGTATTGTCAGCCAGAACGTCGACGGACTGCACCGCCGCGCCGGGAGTTCTCACGTCATCGATTTGCACGGCTCGCTCGATCGAGTGGTCTGCTTGGAGTGTTCTCAGGCCTATGACCGAAGCGCTATCGAATCGCGCCTGAGCGTGTTGAATCCGTGGCTTGATTCCGTCTCTGAGATTGTCTTGGCTCCTGACGGAGACGTGAACGTCACAGACTTCGACCGCGTTGTCGTGCCCGAGTGCACGGTATGTGGAGGCATTTTGAAGCCCGATGTGGTCTTTTTCGGGGAGTTTGTTCCGTTGAAGGTCTACCAGGCCGCCACATCGCACGTGAAGCGCGCTGACTGCTTGCTCGTTGCCGGTTCATCACTCGCAGTGAATTCGGGCATTCGGCTCATCGAGATCGCGCGCAAGAAGCGCATGCCGATCATCATTGTGAACCGTGGCGAAACCAAAGGCGATAAGTACGCCACGCTCAAGATTGAGGGTGGAACTACTCAGGTGCTCAGCTCACTAGCGAGTGGGCTGGGCGCAAACCTCTACGAGGACATCGAGTAGCGCCTGAGCCGAAGCTTTCCAGCTGAATGAGGCTGCCTGGGCGAGTCCTGCTGACCGTCGTGAGGCAAACTCCTGAGGGTCTTCGAGTTGGCGAATTGCCTGAGCGAATCCATGAGCGTCTTTCGCCTCGACGAACATGGCTGCCTGACCACCGATTTCGCGAAAAATGGGAATGTCTGAACAGACCACCGGCGTGCCGAGCGACATGGCCTCGATAACGGGAATCCCAAATCCTTCATCCAGGGATGCGGTGACCAGGGCGGTTGAGTCTGAGAGGAGCTGTGCGTACTCGTCGTCACCCACTCCATTGTGGAAGATGACGGAGCGTCCGCTCGCCAAAGCCTCGAGGCGCGCACGATCTTTTTGGTGAATACGACTCAACAGGTGCAGCTCGTACTCAGGAAGTTCATCGAGCGAAGCGATGAGCGTTTCAACGTTCTTATAAGGCATGAACGAACCCATGTAGACGATGCTCTTCGTGCGAGTCTCATCGCTGCGTAGCTGGGTGGGCTGAGTGTCTGCCGCGTTCGAGACAACGAAGACAGGCTTGCGAGTGAGGTGGTGCTCGGCAATGAGGTCTGCGGTCGTGTGCGAAACGGCAACGACGGCATCTGAGCCGTTAAGAAGCCAGCGCTGCGGCCACCAGGAGAGGTGGTACAGGCGCCAAAGAACCCGCAGCGCGAAGTTGAATTGACGCGGCGGCATCGGATGGCGGTAGTAGATGAGGTCGTGAACGGTGAGCACGAGCTTGTAGGTGCGTCGTGCAGATCCCATTGTTTGCATGGGTGAAAAAACGATGTCGAGGCCCAGCTCGTTCACGCGACGAGCGACCCGTCGCTCCCCCGCGCTAGTCGGTGAGCTAATCAGGTGAGTGTTTGAACCCAAGGGCAAGAACGCCGCCTGCGCTGGGTCGCTGATCAAGAAGGTGACGGACGTGTCGTCGACCGATTCGGTCAAAGCGAACAACTCTGCACCGATTCGCGCACTAAAGCGAGAAATACCGTCGTGGTGGTCGGTGCGGATATAGCGGGCGTCAAACCCGATTGACAGGCTCATGGGCTAGTTCTCGCGAATGAACGCGGCGATGCGCTCTGCCGCCCACTCCGGGGCTTCGTAGTGGATGAGGTGCCCGACGTTGTCGATGACCTCGAGGCGGGCATCCGGCAGGGTTTGTGCAAATGCCTGCTGGGTAGGCAGGTCGGTGATGTCGTCTTTGTCGGCGACCAGCAACAGCGTGGGCAGTGTCAGGGACGTAGCAAACTGGCTGACGTCGTGGCTGACGGAGGTTTCAAAGGCCTGCATGACTGCTTTGCGCGTGCCGAAGTGGCTGAAGTAGCGGTCGTGCTGGTCGTGAATGAACGCGCGCAGAGAAGCCTGCTTGGTTTTAGCCATGGTGACGCTCATCACGCGAACAATCGCGCGATTGCGCAGCAGGGCGAAACCCATGCGCTCGGGAAGTCGCTCGGCCAGTTGGTAGTAGAAAATCGCCAGCTTGGTCATGAATGCCCGGGGTCCGGTAAGCGCATTCGCTGCGATGGGGTTGATGAGAACGAGCTTGGGGGGCGTGAGACCGCCAGCGATGGCAGCGCTGACGACGATCGAGCCGAATGAGTGACCGACAACCACGGTGTTGTTGCTTCGGCCCACCTGAGAAACAAAAGCGGTGAGCCACGAGGCGTAGGCGCCAATGGAAGCCTCGAGCGGAAAGTCTCCTGACTCACCGAATCCAGGAAGGTCGGGGATGATGCACTTCACGCGCTCCGGCATGAACGCGACGATTGGCTCGAGCCCGTGGTGGTCTCCGCGGAATCCGTGCACCAAGACCACGGTGGTTTCTGCCTCTTCGGGGCCGTACTCCCAGTAGGCGGTGTCTACGCCGTCGACTCGGATTCGAGCGTCGCGTTGCTCGAGAGAATCCAGACGTTGGGCGAAAGGCGAAGTGACTTTTGGCATCCCGTTTAGTTTAGGTTGAGGGTTCGCTTGCCGGTGGTTCATCCACTTCGTGGTCGGATGTTCGCCGTAGAGTTGCCTGCGTGAGTGATTCTCTTCTTCCCCTTCCCGACTGGGCCGAGGTTCTTGCTGTCTTTGACACCGAGACCACGGGCATTGCCTACGACACGACACGCATTGTGACCGCCAACATCAGCGTGTTGCGCGGTGACGGCAGTATTGAGTCTTCACGCGACTGGCTCATTAACCCGGGTATCGAGATTCCTGCCCAGGCAACGGCCGTCCACGGAATCACCACGGAGCACGCGCGCGCGAATGGTGAAGACGCCGCAGGTGCCATCTACGACATCGTTCAGACGCTCCAGGCGTACTTTGACTCGGGTATCGCTGTCGTGGCTTATAACGCCGCCTATGACTTCAGCATTCTGCAGCGCGAGGCCGTGCGCTATTCGCATGACCCGCTCGCAGACCCGAGCCCGGTTATCGACCCGCTCATCATCGACAAGCAGGTCGATCGCTACCGCAAGGGAAAGCGAACCCTCGAGGCCGTTGCTGCTCACTACGGTGTTTCCCTGACCAGTGCCCACACGGCGGCGGCCGATGCTGTCGCCGCCGGTCACGTCGCTCAGGCCATCGCGGCAAAATTTGCTTCAGAACTGTCGATGAGCGCTCTCGAGCTCCATAAGGCTCAAACTGAGTGGGCCAAAGCGCAGGCGGAGAGCTTCAACCGGTACCTCAAAGACAGCGGCAAGCCGTACCAGCCGACGAGCGGGCAGTGGCCGGTGCGCTAAAGCGCAATCTCACATGAAAAATGGCCACCCATTGGGTGGCCATTTTTATTCGAAGAGTTACTTCGAGAAATTCTTGAAGCGCTGGTTGAACTTTTCGACACGACCGGCCGAGTCCATGATGCGCTGCTTGCCCGTGTAGAACGGGTGCGATTCGTTCGAGATTTCGACGTCGATGAGGGGGTACTCGTTGCCGTCTTCCCACTTCACGGTCTTGGTGCCGGTGACGGTGGAACGGGTCAAGAACGACGTACCGCTGGCCAGGTCGTGAAAAACGACGGGCGCGTAAGTTGGGTGAATTTCAGCCTTCATGATTTTCCTTGAATAGAGCGCCGAGAGATTGCGGCGAAGTCAGTCTCTAACAATATCAGACGTTGACACGTGCTCGCGCCGTGAAGCGCCCCTGCGACGCTGTGACATCAATCGGGATGCCATACGCAGCAGAAATCTTTTCGCTGGTGAGTACTTCGGAGATTGGGCCGGAGGCAAAGACGCGCCCGTGGGTCAGAACGAGTGCGTGCGTGAAGCCCTGAGGAATCTCTTCGAGGTGGTGAGTCACCATAATGATTGCTGGTGAAGAAGTCGTTCCTGCAAACGCACCAAGCATGGTCAACAATTCTTCACGGGCACCGAGGTCGAGCCCGGCAGTGGGTTCATCGAGGAGCAAGAGTTCGGGGTCGGTCATGATGGCACGCGCGAGCTGCAGGCGCTTGGCCTCGCCCTCCGAGAGAGTTCCGACCGACTGAGAAATGTGCTCACTCAGCCCCCATTCGCCCAGAACGCGGGTCGCACGGCGAATATCGATCTCGTCGTATGTCTCACCGTTTCTCTCGGCGGTTGCGTATGCCGCGGTAACAACAGCGTCGAGGACGGTTTCGTGAGCGGGAATTCGCTTGGCCATACCCGAGGAAGCTATTCCCACACGAGGTCGAATCCAGTCTGAGTCTTCGCTGCTTGTGTTGTCACCCAAAACAACCACAGAGCCGCTGTTCGGGGTTTCCCAGTCGGCGGCGAGCTCGAGCAGGGTCGTCTTTCCGGCGCCGTTCGGGCCCACAACGACCCAGCGTTGGTCTGCAGTCACGCTCCAGTCGATGCTGTCAAGGATGCGCTTTCCGTCACGTTCAACGGAGGTGTTCTGAAGGCTAAGGACTGAAGACATATACGTAATGCTACTGAACGCTACGCGGTGACCGAGTCGTACACGGCCTTGGTTTGTGCGGCGATGCTCGCCCAGGAAAAGTGCTCAATGGCGCGCGTGCGTGCAGCTGCCCCCATGGTTTTGGCTGTTGCGGGGTCGCTCACTGCGTGACGGAGGGCGGCACTGAGGTCGGTAACAAATTTTGCCGGGTTGACGGGTGTGCCGGTTCCATCCATGACCTGGTCGATGGGAACGAGCCACCCGGTCTTCTCGTGGTCGACAACCTCGGGAATTCCCCCGGTAGCGGTTCCCACAACCGGAATACCGCAGGCCATAGCCTCGAGGTTGACGATGCCGAGTGGCTCGTAGACGCTCGGGCAAACAAAAACAGTGCTCGCGGTGAGCACAGCACACAAGTCGTGCCTGGGCAAGTGTTCTTCAATCCAGATCACGCCGTCTCGAGACTCCTGCAGCGCGACGACCAAGCTATGAACCTCAGCCATAATCTCGGGTGTGTCAGGAGCGCCAGCGCAGAGAATAATTTGCACCTCGGCCGGCAGAGCCGCAACGGCCTTGAGGAGGTAGGGCAGGCCCTTTTGACGCGTGATGCGCCCGACGAATACGACGGCCGGGCGATTCGGGTCAATTCCCCACCGCTCAAGAACCGCGGCGTCCTGCGTTGGGCGCCACGCCTCACAGTCAATTCCGTTGTGCACCACGTGCACCCGAGCCGGGTCGATGTCGGGATAACACCGCAGAATGTCGGCGCGCATTCCTGCGCTGACCGCAATCACCGCATCCGCACTTTCAAAGGCGTTCTTTTCGATCTCGCTCGAGATGCGGTACCCACCGCCGAGCTGCTCGGCTTTCCATGGGCGCAGCGGTTCGAGGCTGTGCGCAGTAACTACGTGCGGGATGCCGTGCAGCTGTTGCGATAAACGACCCGCCTCGTTGGCGTACCAGGTGTGCGAGTGAACGACATCGGCACCGGCGGTGTCCTGTGCGATTTGAAGGTCTACGCCAAGCGTGGCGAGGGCACCATTTGCCCCGGCGAGCTCGGCGGGAACTGCATAGGCAGTGACGTCAGCCTCGTTTCGTGGAGCACCAAAACATCGCACCTGAACCTCGAGCGAGATGCGAAGTGCGCGAACCAGCTCGGCAACGTGAACACCCGCTCCACCATATATCTCTGGTGGGTATTCCTTGGTCAGTAAATCAATGCGCACGAGGGCACTCTAGCGTAGGGTGAAACGCATGGTTGGCAAGAAAGTCTTCGGAATTGTGCTCGCGGGTGGCGAAGGAAAACGCCTCATGCCCTTGACTGAGGACCGAGCCAAACCAGCCGTTCCCTTTGGTGGGCAATACCGCCTGGTTGATTTTGCGATTTCCAATCTGATCAACTCCAACCTTCGCCAGATTGTTGTGCTCACGCAGTACAAGTCGCACAGTCTCGACCGTCACGTGTCCCAAACCTGGCGCATGTCGAGCCTGTTGGGCGCATACGTGGCCTCGGTTCCGGCGCAGCAGCGATTGGGCAAGCGCTGGTTTACCGGTTCGGCAGACGCCATTTTGCAGAGCTTGAACCTCGTTCGCGATGAGAAGCCCGACATCGTGGTCGTCGTGGGCGCTGACCACGTCTACCGCATGGATTTCGACCAGATGATCCAGGCGCACATTGATTCCGGGCGTCGCGCAACGGTCGCTGCTATTCGTCAGCCCATTTCGCTGGCCGACCAGTTCGGAGTCATTGAGATCGACGAAACTGACCCGACTAAGATTGCGCGATTCCGCGAAAAGCCCAAAGACGCCGTAGGTTTGCCCGACAGTCCCGGTGAGGTTCTGGTCTCGATGGGTAACTACGTTTTCGACGCTGACGCGCTCATCGAGGCCGTCGAGCAAGACGGTGCTCGGGCAGATTCTTCGCACGACATGGGCGGAGACATCATCCCCCACTTTGTCGAGCTCGATCAGGCCGGTGTGTACGACTTCAACCGCAATGTTGTGCCGGGCTCGACTGAGCGGGACCGCTACTACTGGCGCGACGTGGGTACTATCGACTCCTTCTTTGATGCGCACCAAGACCTCATCGCGGCGCTACCGATTTTCAACCTGTACAACATGGACTGGCCGATCTACTCCATGCTCGTCAACTCTCCTCCGGCAAAATTCGTGCGCGACGACAGTGGCAACGTGGGTGAAGCAATCGATTCCATCGTTTCACTCGGTTCTCTCATCCAGGGCGCTCACGTGGAGCGTTCGGTGCTGGGCCCATGGATTCGCATCGAGTCGGGTGCCCGCGTGGCCGACTCAGTCGTTTTTGACCACTGCACCATCGGCCGCAACGTTGAGATTCGCCGAGCCATTCTTGACAAGCAGGTCGTTGTCGACGATGGCGCCCAGATTGGCGTCGATCACGATCGAGACCGTGCCCGCGGCTTTACCGTTACCGAATCCGGTATCACCGTGGTCGGTAAGGGAGTTCGCGTCACAAAATGAGTCGTCGTCTCGTCGTCCTCGATGTCGACAGCACTCTCATCGAGAACGAGGTCATCGAACTTCTCGCAGACGTTGCTGGAACGCGCGCGCTTGTCGCCGACGTCACCGAGCGGGCTATGCGTGGGGAGCTTGACTTCGCCCAGAGTCTGCGCGAGCGCGTTGCCACTCTCGCGGGAATTAGTGTCACGACCTTTGACGCAGTTCGTGCTCAGGTGAAGGTAACCTCCGGAGTGCCTGAGCTCATTGCCGCGGTGCACGCTGGAGGTGGCAGAGTTTGCGTCGTCTCGGGGGGCTTTCATGAGATTCTCGACCCACTCGCGCACGAACTCGTCCTCGATGACTGGAAAGCGAACCGGCTCGAGGTGGCCGACGGTGTCTTAACCGGGCGTGTCGAAGGGCCGATTATTGATGCTCAAGCCAAGGCTGATTGGCTGACCACGTGGGCTGCAGATGGTGGGTTTGACGTCGCAGATACAGTCGCCATCGGTGACGGAGCAAACGACCTCAAGATGATGGCGATCGCAGGTACCTCGATCGCATTTGACGCGAAGCCAATCGTTGCCGAAGCAGCTGATTACGCGATTTCCACGCGCGACATGCGCGAGGCAATTGGAATAATTGGGCTTTAGTGGCCCATTCCTAGTCCGCCGTCGACGGGAATTACCGCGCCACTGATGTATCCGGCGTCGTCGCCGGCTAGCCAGGCCACAACCTTGGCAACCTCACTCGGAGCTGCAAATCTTCCAGCAGGAATATTCGCCTTGTAGGCAGCCTGTTGTTCCTCGGGAAGTGCGGCCGTCATGTCGGTCTCGATGAAACCCGGTGCTACCACGTTGGCAGTGATGCCGCGTGAGCCGAGCTCACGAGTAAGCGAGCGGGCCATGCCGACAAGAGCGCTCTTGGACGACGAGTAGTTGACTTGACCGGCCGATCCGTAGAGTCCGACGACGGAGCTAATCAAGATGATGCGCCCGAACTTGGCCTTGAGCATGCCCTTGGCGGAGCGTTTGACCACCTTGAATGCCCCACCGAGGTTAGTATCGACGACCGAATCGAAGTCTTCGTCGGTCATGCGGAGCACGAGTGTGTCTTTGGTGATGCCTGCATTTGCGACCAGAACTTCGACGGGGCCGAGCTCGGCTTCCACCTGTTCGAAAGCGCGGTCAAGGCTGTCACCATCGGTGACGTCGGCGATGACGGTGAGAGAACCTTCGGGTCCTTTGCCCGAACGAGCGGTGACGGCAACGCGGTGCCCTTGAGAAATGAACTCTTCCGCGAGGGAGTAGCCGATACCGCGATTTCCGCCGGTGATGAGAACTGTGCGAGCGGTCATGAATCCTCCACGGTGTTGGCTCCACGCGATCGTGCGAGCGTCATTCAGTAGTTGAAGTTTAGTCGTAGGCTTGAATCCCACTGAAAGTTCTCCGCTGCACTCTAAGGGTCCAGATGAAAAAGACAGTTCAGAACGCCACGTCGCTTCCCGCGGCCCCCATGGATGAACGACGTGTTCGAGTCATCAAATACTCCGTTGCTATGGCCATTCGAATGATTTGCATCGTCATGATGCTGTTTGCTCAGGGATGGTGGCTTCTTCTGTTCGCTGCGGGTGCAATTTTCTTGCCTTACTTCGCCGTCATTATCGCCAACGCCAGCGTCAATGCACCCGGCAACAGTGTTGCTCGCCCGGGCGCGCTTGTTCCGATCGCCGCGAGCGAGCGCAACACGGACACTGCCGCATAACGTGACCTCTGATCCTTCCTCCGACCGACCCAGAACTCCATCGTCATCGGCGCCGCAGGGTCGGCGATGGATTGGCTACGTAGCTCTTGTCGTTGTGTTTGCGATTGCCTGCGTTGCGCTGAGCCAGTGGCAGTTCGCGCGTCGCGAAGAGGCAGCTGCCAATATTGCCCGGGTTGAGAAGAATTACGACGCTCCTCCTGTGCCGCTGGTGAGCGTACTGGCACCCGACCAGGCCTTGAATCCGAATGACAAATGGAAGCCCGTGGTGCTCAAGGGTTCGTATCTGGTTGAGAAGCAGCTCTTGGTGCGCAACCGTGCCCGTGACGGAGAGGCCGGGTTCGACATCCTGTCGCCGTTCGTCACGGAGTCTGGCGACGTGTTTGTGATTGACCGTGGGTGGGTTGCCGGCGCGCTCAAGCCGTTATCGTCCGTAGTCGAGGCACCAGCCGGGGCTGAGGTCGTCGTCGCGCGTCTCATGCCGACGGAACCACAACTGGCCGGTCAGTCTGACACTGCGGAGTCGGTCGCCACCGTCAACCTGCCCAACGTGGCAAAGCGATGGACTGAGTCCACCTACTTGGGAGCCTACGGACTGCTGGTCAGTGAAGTGCCGGCCGCGCCCGCAGGTTTACCTGCGCTCAAACCGGAACTCACTGAGGGCAACCACCTGAGTTACGCGCTGCAGTGGATTGCGTTTGCGGTACTGGGATTTGTGGGACTCTGGTGGGCGATTCGAAATGAGCGTCGAGTCAGAAGTGGGGCAAAGCCCAAGAAACTTCGCGTCGATCGCGATGCTCAGGCCGAGGACGCATTGCTCGACTCGTAGCCGCCCCGGGGCCGCGCCTAGGCCAGCGAGATGAGCTCGAGGTACTCCGGGTTCCAGATGTCTTCTTGACCCTCCGGCATAATCAACACACGCTCGGGGTTAAGCGCCTCAACGGCACCCTCATCGTGGCTGACCAGAACGACGGCGCCCTTGTACTCGGCCAAAGCGCCAAGGATTTCGCCGCGGCTGACCGGATCAAGGTTGTTTGTGGGCTCATCGAGTAGCAAGAGGTTTGCGCTGCTGACCACGAGCATCGCCAGTGCCAGACGCGTCTTCTCGCCGCCCGAGAGCACGCCCGCAGGTTTGGACACGTCATCCCCAGAGAACAAGAAGCTGCCGAGTACTTTGCGCGCTTCAGTTTCGGTCAGGTGGGACGAGACCGACACCATGTTCTCGAGCACGGAGCGCTTCACGTCCAAGGTTTCGTGTTCCTGCGCGTAGTAGCCAATCTTCAGACCGTGGCCGGGTTCGAGCGTTCCAGTGTCGGGCTGGTCTACCGCCCCAAGAATGCGCAAGAGAGTAGTTTTGCCAGCCCCGTTGAGGCCGAGAATGACGACACGCGAACCACGGTCGATAGCGAGGTCAACAGCGGTAAAGATTTCGAGTGAACCGTATGACTTCGAGAGATTGCTGGCCATGAGTGGTGTCTTGCCGCAGGGCGCGGGCTCGGGAAAACGAAGCTTGGCAACGCGGTCGCTCACGCGCACTTCGTCGAGGCCCGACAGAAGGGCCTCCGCACGTTTAGCCATCTGCTTTGCGGCTACGGCGCCGGATGCGCGCGCACCCATTTTTGCGGCTTGCAACTGCAACGTGCTGGCCTTTTGCTCGGCATTGGCTCGCTCGCGCTTGCGACGTTCCTCGTCCGTTTCGCGCTGGCGCAGATAGTGCTTCCAGCCCATGTTGTAGATGTCAATGACTTGACGGTTGGCGTCGAGGTAGAAAACTCGGTTGACGGTCTCTTCAACGAGATCTACGTCGTGACTGATGATGATGAGGCCGCCTGAGTAGCCCTTCAGGAATTCGCGCAACCAGCCGACGCTGTCAGCGTCGAGGTGGTTCGTCGGTTCGTCGAGCAACATCGTGTCGGCACCCGAGAACAAGATACGTGCGAGTTCTATGCGACGACGTTGGCCGCCAGAGAGGGTCTTGAGCGGTTGGTCGAGAATGCGGTCGGGCAGCTTGAGGTTGCTGGCAATGACGGCTGCTTCGGCTTCCGCTGCGTATCCTCCGAGGGCTAAGAACCGGTCCTCGAGAGTCGAGTACTTCTTCATAGCGGCTTGGCTGACCGCAGGGTCGGGATCGGCCATGTTCTCGGTTGATTCACGCATGCCTATGGCGATGGAGCCAAGGCCGCGGGCATCCAAGATTCGGGTGCGGGCGAGCATCTCTGGGTCTCCGCTGCGCGGGTCTTGCGGGAGGTAACCGATTTCTCCCCCGCGCTCAACCTTGCCGCCCGAAGCTTGGCCATCGCCGGCGAGAATCTTGGTAAGCGTGGTCTTGCCAGCGCCATTTCGTCCGACCAGACCGATTTTGTCCCCCGGAGAAACCCGAAAGGTGACCTCGCTCATGAGGAGTCGGGCGCCCACGCGAAGCTCTAGGTCGGTAACGGCAAGCACGCGAAATATCCAGTCATAAAGGGCCGAACCAAACGCGACCGGTGGTACTTGAATAGTATATTTGGCATATCCGGTGTGAGATTCGCGGCCGGTCTATTTCCCACAAGGAGACACGTGTCTACTGCCATTTCTGCACCTCGTCCGGTCCTTGTTGATCGTTTGGGCGCCACTTCGGTTCTCAGAAACATCGCGTACGTTGTTTTCGGTGTCGCTTTGATCGCTGGCGCCGCTCAGATTCAGATCCCCATGTACCCCGTGCCCATGACCGGTCAGACTTTCGCAATTCTGCTCGTCGGTGCCTCATTCGGTCTCGTTCGTGCTCTCATCACTTCGGTGCTCTACATCGCACTGGCCGTTGCCGGATTGCCGATTCTCGCCGCACAGACGGCTGAGAACGGAACCTCGTTCCACACCACCGGTCTTGCCGTCTTCGCTCTGCCCACCTTCGGATACCTGGTTGGCTTCGTATTGGCTTCGGCCGCCCTGGGTTGGCTGGCTGAGCGTCAGTGGGACCGTAAGATTCTCAAGGCGATTATCAGCTTCCTCATCGCTGAGGTCATCATCTACGCCGTGGGCCTTCCCTGGCTGGGTTCTTATCTGGCTCAGGTCGGAGACCCCAAGCCGGTGGCAGACGCATTTGCCTTTGGTCTCACTCCATTCATTGTGGGTGACCTGGTCAAGGCTGCGGCAGCCGGTGCACTTCTCCCCTTCGCGTGGAAGCTCGTCAACCGCAAGAAGTAAGGCTTTAATCTAAAGCAAAAGGCCCCTCGAACGAGGGGCCTTTTCGTTTGCGCGAAACTAGATGCTGAAGCCGAGTGCGCGCATCATCTCTCTGCCGTCGTCAGTGATCTTCTCGGGACCCCACGGTGGCATCCAGATCCAGTTGATGCGGAACTTGTCGGCGTGGCCGTCGAGACATTGACCGATTTGCTCTTCAATAACATCGGTCAGCGGGCAACCGGCGCTCGTCAGGGTCATTTCGACCACAAGCGCGTCGTTGTCGACATCCCACAGGAGCCCGTAGATCAGACCCAGGTCAACGATGTTGACACCGAGTTCCGGGTCGACAACCTCTTTGAGCGCTTCGATGAACTCGTTATAGCGCTCGTCACTCAGAGAAACGGTGTTCACTAGGCGTTGGCCTCAACGTAACGGTCGTAGCCTTCAGCCTCAAGACGGTCAGCGAGTTCGGGTCCGCCCTGTTCGGCGACCTTGCCCGCTACGAACACGTGCACGAAGTCGGGCTTGATGTAGCGCAGGATGCGCGTGTAGTGCGTAATCAGCAGGACTCCGAGGCCGGTGTTCTCTTTCGCCCGGTTGACACCCTCGGAAACGATTTTGAGCGCATCGACGTCGAGGCCCGAATCGGTCTCGTCAAGCACCGCAATCTGTGGCTTGAGCAGCTCGAGCTGCAAAATTTCGTGACGCTTCTTCTCTCCGCCCGAGAAACCTTCGTTGACGTTGCGCTCGGTGAACGACGAATCCATTTTGAGGTTGGTCATGGCGGTCTTGACGTCGCCGACCCACTGGCGCAGTGCAGGAGAAGTGCCGTCAATGGCGGTCTTCGCGGTGCGCAGGAAGTTAGAAACGGTCACTCCGGGAATTTCTACCGGGTACTGCATAGCCAGGAATAGGCCTGCCTTGGCTCGCTCGTCAACCGACATCTCCAGAACGTCTGCGCCATCGAGCGTGATTGAGCCAGAGTCGACTGTGTAGCGCGGGTGACCGGCGATTGTGTACGCCAGCGTCGACTTGCCCGAGCCGTTCGGTCCCATGATGGCGTGCGTTTCACCCGAACGGATGGTCAGGTCGACACCCTTGAGGATCTGACGAGTCCCCTGGTCGGTCTCGACGCTCACGTGTAGGTCGCGGATTTCAAGAACAGCCATGTCTAGATCTCTTTCGTTACGGTCGGGTCAATGAAGATATTTCCGTCGCGCTCAACGACGACAAAAACGGGGACGGGCTCGTAGGCCGGCAAGGTGAGCGGCTTACCGGTGGTGAGCTCGAATTTTGAGCCGTGTGCCCAGCACTCGAGCGTGTTGTCTTCGACGAAGCCTTCAGCAAGCGAAATGTCACCGTGCGTGCAGGTGTCACCGATGGCATGAACAGTCCCGGTCGAATCAAGAACGAGTGCAACCGGGATTCCACCGACAATCGAGCGATGCGCCTGGTCTTGAACAAGCTGGTCGCGGGCGATCACGAGTTCCTCTGCCATCAGGCGATTCCCTCCAGCTCACGATCCAGAGCTGCCTCGATGCGCTCGGCAATCGAAGTCACAGTAATCTGCTGAACGATTTCGTTCAAGAAACCGCGAACGACGAGCTGACGGGCCGTTGCCTCGTCGATGCCACGCGCTTGCAGATAAAACAGCTGTTCGTCGTCGAAGCGACCGGTGGCACTCGCATGGCCCGCGCCGGCAATATCCCCCGTCTTGATCTCAAGGTTGGGGATGGAGTCGGCGCGCGTCCCCTCGGTCAGAACGAGGTTGCGGTTCTGCTCGTAGCTGTCGGTGCCGACCGCGTGTGGTCCGATGAGGACATCGCCGATCCAGACAGTTCGTGCACCGGTCCCCTGAAGTGCGCCCTTGTAGTTCACGCGACTCTTGGTCTGAGCTGCCTCGTGGTGAACAAAGACTTGCTGTTCCAGGTGCTCCCCGGAGTCGGCAAAATACAGGCCAAGCATGTTCACACTGGAGCCCTCGCCGGCAAGGCGCGTCTGTGGATTAACTCGAACGAGAGCACCCGAGAGCGATACCACCGTGTGCGTCACGGTGGCGTTCTTCTCGGTTCGGATGAAGTGCGACGCTAGGTGACGAGCAGTCGAAGACCACTCCTGCAGGCTGATCACCGTCACGTGCGACGAGTCTCCCGCGATGATTTCAACGTTTTCGCTTAAAGCGGCCTCGCCCTCCGAGGTAAGTACAACCGTTGTCTTGGCAAATGGTGCCACGCGAATAACCGTGTGGGCAGCCCGTGGTGCCGCGCCCAGACCAGAGCGAGAGACCGAAACTTCGCTGACGTCGTCGGCGTGCACATCGATGAGCAGGGCATCCTGCGTTGAAGACCAGGCAATGGCCGAAGCTCGGTCTTCGGGGGTGCCCACGGAGCCGACAGCGGCATCGTTCATGCTGACCCATGTGACGCTCGCCGAGCCGGTGATGCTGATGTCGAGGGGCAGTTGGCTGCCGTCGATGCTGGAGTCGAGCAGGTCAGAAATCGCCGAAATCGGCGTGAGCTTCCAGTCGACCTCGCGGCCGGTGACTGCTGCGAAGTCGGCGACATCGAACGAAGCCAGACGCTCGTTACGGGTCTGAACGGGAACGATGCTCGTGGCGCCGTGCATGTTCTTGTTTGCTCCAGCTGTTGCGGGAGCAGTGGTTGCGGAACTCATTTAGCCGACGGACCCTTCCATGCCGAGCTCGATGAGCTTGTTCAGTTCAAGTGCGTACTCCATCGGCAGTTCGCGAGCGATCGGCTCAATGAAACCGCGCACAATCATGGCCATGGCCTCGTCTTCTTCGAGTCCGCGCGACATCAGGTAGAACAGTTGCTCTTCGCTGACTCGAGAAACCGTTGCCTCGTGTCCAAGTTGAACGTCGTCGACGCGAATATCGATAGCCGGATAGGTGTCAGAGCGAGAAATGGTGTCGACCAGAAGGGCGTCGCATCGAACGGTGTTGGCACTGTGGTGGGCGTTAGCGTCAACGCGAATCTCTCCGCGATAACCGGCACGACCGCCGCCTCTGGCAATCGACTTCGACACGATGGATGACTGCGTGTAAGGCGCCATGTGCACCATCTTCGCGCCAGCGTCTTGGTGCTGACCCGGACCGGCGAAAGCTACTGACAGGGTCTCGCCTTTGGCGTGCTCCCCCACTAAATAGACGCTCGGGTACTTCATGGTGACCTTCGACCCGATGTTGCCATCGATCCATTCCATCGTCGCGCCCTCGTGTGCAATCGCACGCTTGGTCACCAAGTTGTAGACGTTGTTCGACCAGTTCTGAATCGTTGTGTAGCGAACACGGGCGTTCTTCTTCACGATGATTTCAACAACGGCTGAGTGCAGGGAGTCGCTCTTGTAGATCGGGGCTGTGCATCCTTCGATGTAGTGAACGTACGATCCCTCGTCGGCAATGATGAGCGTGCGCTCGAATTGACCCATGTTCTCGGTGTTGATGCGGAAGTAAGCCTGGAGCGGAATCTCGACGTGTACGCCCTTGGGAACGTAGACGAATGAGCCACCCGACCACACCGCGGTGTTCAGGGCCGCGAACTTGTTGTCTCCGGTCGGGATAACCGTGCCAAAGTACTCTTCGAAGAACTCGGGGTGTTCTTTCAGAGCGGTGTCGGTGTCCATGAAGATGACACCCTGACGCTCGAGCTCCTCGTTGATCTGGTGGTAGACCACTTCGGATTCGTACTGCGCAGCCACGCCGGCAACGAGACGCTGACGCTCGGCCTCGGGGATTCCGAGCTTTTCGTATGTGTTCTTGATCTCCTCGGGAAGGTCTTCCCAGGTCTGCGCTTGCCGTTCTGTGGAACGAACGAAGTACTTGATGTTGTCGAAATCGATCTCAGAGAGGTCTGCACCCCAGGTCGGCATGGGCTTGCGCTCGAACAGCTGCAATCCTTTAAGGCGACGATTGAGCATCCACTCGGGTTCGCTCTTGAGCCCGGAAATGTCGGTTACAACCTTCTCGTTGATGCCTCGAGTCGCGGATGCGCCGGCCGCGTCAGCATCGTGCCAGCCGAACTCGTACACACCAAGGCCGTCGAGTTCTGGCCGATTGATCAGAATGTCTGACACTGGCAATCCTTTGCTGGTGGGGTGGGCGAGCTACATAGAATGTGAAGGCACAAACCGACCTGCCACGACGTGGCAAAACAGATGGTGCCCTCGTCGTTGAGTATTCCGTCAGCAACACTGTGCTGGTACTTCAAAGTGTACCGGTAGTCAGTGCTAACGCACAGAGCTCGAGCGTTCTTCCCACCCTCTCGAAAGGTTCACCCAGATGAAGCGGATCACATCGTGGTTACCCACGCAGGTCAACGCTTTCGTGCGCATCATGACCTGGGTCACTCTCGTGGTACAGATCCTCATTGTTGTCACCGGTGGCGCCGTTCGTTTGACCGCAAGCGGCCTGGGATGCCCAGATTGGCCCACCTGTGACGGATCCTCGGTCGTCGTCACTCCTGAGATGGGCATCCACGGAATCATCGAGTTTGCCAATCGACTTCTGACGTTCCTGCTGGTCGTCGTGGCGATCGTTGCTTTCTTGGCGGTTGTTCGCATTCGTAAGACGCGTCGCGACCTCTTTTGGCTTTCGATTTCGATTGGTTTGGGCATACCCGCGCAGGCGGTCGTCGGTGGAATCAGTGTGTGGATGAAGCTCAACCCCTACATCGTGGGTCTGCACTTCGTTATTTCGGTTGCGCTCGTGGTTTTGTCGACCCTGTTTGTGCTTCGGGCGCGCGCAAACGAACCCGAGGCACTCATCGGAGTTGTCCCTGTTTTCCGAAGACTTGCCTGGGTTGTGGCAGGTCTTCAGCTCGTCACTATTTTCATGGGAATTCTGACCACGGGATCTGGCCCGCACGCCGGTGATGCGCAAGCTCCCCGCAATGGATTGAACTCGGAGTTGCTGCAGCACCTGCACAGTTACCCCGCCTACGCGGCCCTCATCGTCACACTTGGTCTGGTTGTGCTGACACAGGTCTCACACCTTCGCCTGGTGCGCAACGCAGCCCTCGGGCTGCTCGTCGTCAACGTTGCTCAGGCGCTCGTGGGTGTCATCCAGTCGCGTACGGGTCTGCCGCCCATTCTCGTCGGAACACACATGCTTCTGGCGTGCCTGGTTGCTGCAACGACCACGGTCGTCGTGTACCGCCTGCGCAAGCCCTAGCGAGCGAACGGGAGCAGGGCGTCCACGGCCACTGCCAAGAAAATAAGCGTCAAGTAGGCATTCGACAGGTGGAACAGTTTCATGGGTGCGGGGTCGCTGTGGCGAATTGCCCGCGAGTACAACCGGTGACTTTCGACCAGGAACCAGATGCCCGAACCGAGCGCAATAACCGCGTAGACCGGAGACATCGGAGCAATGATGATGAGCAGCAGCGTTGTCATCACTGTCGCCCACGCGTACAGCACGATTTGCAGACCAACAGTTACGCGGCCGCGCACGACGGTGAGCATCGGAATGCCAGCCTCGCGGTAATCCTGACGGTAGCGCCACGAGAGCGGCCAATAATGCGGGGGCGTCCAGAAGAAGATGATCAGGAACAGCACGACGGGGGTCCACGTCAAGGTGCCGGTAACGACCGCCCAGCCGATGAGAACCGGGAATCCGCCGGCTGCTCCGCCCCAGACGATGTTCTGAGGTGTGCGGCGCTTAAGGATCAAGCTGTAGATGATGACGTAGAAGGCGATTGCGCCGACCGACAGCCACGTGGCCAGCCAGTTGGTGAAGAGAGCAAAGAGCGCCGTACTCACCACAGCGAGGGTGCTGGCGAAAATGAGTGCGGCGCGATCAGAAATCTCACCGGTGACAAGCGGACGCCCCTTGGTGCGATTCATCACGCGGTCGATGTCACGGTCGATGTAGCAGTTGAACGCTCCTGCCGAACCGGCGCTCAGGGCTCCACCGACGAGGGTTACCAGCACCAGCCAGAGGGACGGTACTCCGCGCTGAGCCAGAAACATGGTGGGAATCGTAACCGCGAGCAGGAGCTCCATGACGCGAGGCTTGGTGAGCGCAACGTATGCCTTGAACGTTCTCGAGAAACCAATACGCTCGCCCGCTTGGCGGGAGGCACTGGTAGTCGTCATGGAATCAAGCCTTTGGTTGGGGATTGGAACAAGTCTAAGTGTTCCGTTCTGCTGACTTTCGCCGTCGGTTTGCCACTGCGGCGGACTATGATTGAGGGGTGCCGCGCTGGCACTTCTCTGAGCTTGCAAGACCGCTGAGAAAGCGGTTTTTATGCACATCTGACCGAAAGGCCGCCCTTTAGACATGTCTTCTCTTGATTGGAATTCACTGGATGACAAGGCGGTAGACACCGCTCGTATTCTTGCCGCAGACGCCGTCGAGAAGGTGGGCAACGGTCACCCTGGCACCGCAATCAGTCTCGCTCCCGCGGCCTACCTGCTGTTTCAGAAAATCATGCGTCGTGACCCGAGTGATGACCAGTGGATTGGCCGCGACCGGTTCATCCTTTCGGTCGGTCACTCCTCGCTCACCCAGTACGTTCAGTTGTACCTGGGCGGATACGGCCTCGAGCTCGATGACATCAAGGCTTTGCGCACCTGGGGCTCGTTGACCCCCGGCCACCCTGAATACGGCCACACCAAGGGTGTCGAAATCACCACCGGGCCGCTGGGTCAGGGCTTGGCTTCGGCTGTTGGTTTCGCCTATGCCCAACGCTTCGAGCGCGGTCTGTTTGACCCTCAGGCTCCGGCTGGCACAAGTCCGTTCGATCACCACGTGTATGTCATCGCCGGAGACGGAGACCTGCAAGAGGGTGTAACTGCTGAGGCTTCGTCACTAGCTGGCCACCAGCAGCTAGGTAACCTGATCGCGATCTACGACTCGAACCAGATTTCGATTGAAGACGACACCAACATTGCGTTCACCGAAGATGTCAAGGCGCGCTACGAGGCCTACGGCTGGGATGTTCAGGTTGTCGACTGGAAAAAAACCGGCGCTTATGTTGAAGACGTGGCCGAGCTTTACGCCGGCATCGAGCGCGCCAAGTCGGTCGCAGACAAGCCCTCGCTCATCATCCTGCGCACCATCATCGGATGGCCAAGCCCGAAGAAGCAGAACAGCGGAAAGATTCACGGTTCCGCTCTCGGTGCTGACGAGCTTGCCGCGTTGAAGGCAGTTCTTGGCTTTGACCCGGAGAAGACCTTCGAGGTTTCAGACGAGGTCATTTCGCATACCCGTCTGGCGGTGGCTCGTGGCGCCCAGGCCCGTTCCGAGTGGCAGGTCGGCTTTGATGCGTGGGCTGTGGCAAACCCTGAGAAGAAAGCCCTCTTTGATCGTCTCGAGGCCGGCGAGGTGCCTGCGGGTCTCGAATCCGCACTCCCCGCGTTTGAGGGAGGAACTGAAGTTTCTACTCGCGCTGCGTCTGGAAAGGTGCTCAACGCTCTCGGTCCTGTTATGCCGGAGCTGTGGGGCGGTTCCGCCGATCTCGCCGAGTCCAACCTCACCACGCTGAACGGTGAGAAGTCATTTGTTCCAGCACAGTGGTCGACTCATGAATGGACAGGAAACGAGTACGGTCGCGTTTTGCACTTCGGTATTCGTGAGCACGCCATGGGCGCGATCCTCAACGGAATCGTTCTCCACGGAAAGACTCGCGCCTACGGTGGCACCTTCCTGATCTTTAGCGACTACATGCGCCCGGCCGTTCGTCTGGCCGCACTCATGGGTGTTCCGTCAATCTTCGTGTGGACGCACGACTCTGTCGCACTCGGTGAAGATGGGCCGACGCACCAGCCCATTGAACAACTGGCGACGCTTCGCGCCATCCCCAACCTTGATGTCGTTCGCCCGGCCGATGCCAATGAAACCGCCTACGCATGGAAGACCATCCTCGAGCGTCGCGGTGGTCCTGCCGGTATCGCGCTGACACGTCAAAACGTACCCGTCTTCACGCGTGGTGAGGGCGCTGCAACGGGTGACGTCTTCGCTCACGCTCGCGAAACCGCGAAGGGCGCTTACGTGCTGGCCGACGCGGCAAACGGCAAGCCTGATGTGTTGCTCATCGCAACCGGTAGCGAGGTTTCCCTGGCTGTTGAGGCTCGCGAACAACTCGCAGCCGAGGGCGTTCACGCTCGCGTGATCTCAGCACCGTGCCTCGAGTGGTTCTACGAGCAGAGCACCGCCTACCAGGAGAGCGTCATTCCGTCCTCAGTTACCGCTCGCGTTTCGGTCGAAGCTGGAGTCAGTCTGACCTGGGACAAGATTGTTGGAACCGCTGGCCGCAGCGTTTCGATTGAGCACTTCGGCGCATCGGCTGACTACAAGACGCTATTCCGCGAGTTCGGCATGACCGCAGAAAACGTTGTCGCAGCCGCCCGCGAATCAATTGCCCACAAGTAATACGAGCCACCTAAGGAATACGAAAAACATGGCACAGTCCCCCACCGCAGCTCTTTCGGCTGCTGGCGTTAGCATCTGGTTGGATGACCTCTCGCGCGAGCGCATCACCTCGGGAAACCTCGCGCAGCTCATCGAGACGGTTGACGTTGTCGGTGTCACCACCAACCCCTCGATCTTCGCCGGCGCGCTTACCAACGGCGCTTCGTACGCCGCACAGGTTACCGAACTAGCTGCCCGTGGTTTAGATGCCGAGCAGGCTGTGTTTGAGATCACGACTGACGACGTAGCTGCCGCAAGCAAGATCTTCCGCCCGATCTACGACCGCACGGCCGGTGTCGACGGTCGCGTATCCATTGAGGTTTCGCCCACTCTGGCACACGACACGGTGGCCACTATCGACGAGGCAAAACGCCTGTGGGCCAAGGTCAACGAGCCGAACGCACTGATCAAGATTCCGGCGACGCTCGCCGGCCTTCCTGCCATCACTGAGGTCATTGCGGCGGGTATCAGCGTCAATGTGACTCTGATTTTCTCGCTCGAGCGTTATGCAGCAGTTATTGACGCTTTCTTGGCTGGTCTTGAGAAAGCACAAGCTGCCGGTCACGACCTGTCGAAGATTCACTCGGTTGCTTCGTTCTTTGTTTCACGTGTCGACACCGAGGTTGACAAGCGCTTGGCCGCCATTGGTACTCCCGAGGCGCTGGCGCTGACGAGCAAGGCCGGTCTGGCGAACGCCCGCCTGGCTTATGAACTCTTCGAGCAGAAGTTCTCGACGGAACGCGCACGGGTTTTGGTTTCTGCCGGTGCAAACCCGCAGCGTCCGCTGTGGGCATCCACCGGAGTCAAAGACCCCGCGCTTCCCGACACCCTGTACGTGACCGAGCTCGTGGCAGCCGGCGTGGTTAACACCATGCCGGAGAAAACCTTGCTCGCCACGGCCGACCACGGCGTGATCACCGGAGACACCATCACGGCCAATTACGACGATGCCAAGGCTGTTTTTGCCGCACTTGAGGCCGTGGGGGTTGATTTCACCGATGTGACCAACCTGCTCGAGCGTGAAGGTGTCGACAAGTTCATCGTCTCGTGGGGCGAACTGCTCGAAACCGTTACTACCGCATTGGAGTCCTCACGATGAGCGTTCGTATTCATGTTTCGGGTGCTGCCGCAGTGGCGGTTGAAAAGCACCTTCCCGCACTCGTTGCAGACTTGGTTGCCTCGCGCATCACCGACCAAGATCCCACGCTGTGGGGTCCAGCCGCCCAAGCAGAGTCGAGCATTCGTCTGGGTTGGGTCGAGTCGGTCAGCATCTCTCGTCCGCTCGTTGACGAAATCGTTTCTCTGCGCTCGGAGCTTCATTCTCAAGGGGTCAACCGTGTCGTTTTGGCTGGCATGGGCGGAAGCTCACTCGCTCCCGAGGTCATTTGCCAGACCGCGGGTGCCGACCTTACGATTCTCGACTCCACCGAGCCTGGCCAGGTACTTGCTGCCCTGAGCGAGGGACTTGAAAACACGGTTCTCGTTGTGTCGAGCAAGTCTGGCTCGACCGTTGAAACCGACAGCCAACGTCGCGTATTCCACGCCGCCTTCGAGGCAGCCGGAATCGATCCTGTTTCGCGCATCGTCATCGTGACCGACCCAGGTTCACCTCTGGATGCCTCGGCCCGCGAAATCGGTTACCGCGTATTCAACGCAGATCCGAACGTTGGCGGCCGGTTCTCGGCGCTAACGGCTTTTGGACTGGTTCCCTCGGGTCTCGCCGGTGTCGACATCTCCGAAATTCTCGATGAGGCAGCCGCTGCATCCCTCGAGTGCGCCATTGATCACGTTGACAACCCTGGACTCATCTTGGGCGCAGCTATGGCCATGTCAATCGCACACAACCCGAAGCTCGGACTCGTCCCTGACGGCACACACCTCATTGGCTTCCCCGACTGGGTTGAGCAGCTCGTTGCTGAGTCCACCGGTAAAGAGGGAACTGGAATTCTTCCGGTCGTTCTCGACGTGGTGAGCCCTGAGCTGACTGAAAAGCTCACTGATGTGCAGATTGTTCGTCTCGTCGACGACGCACACGCTCACCACCTCCTGGCGCATGACCGTCACGAGGGTGAAATTTTGATGAGCGGCACGCTCGGCGCCATGTTCTTGGTCTGGGAGTATGCCACCAGCGTCGCCGGACGACTGTTGGGCATCAACCCCTTCGACCAGCCCGACGTAGAGTCTGCCAAGGTTGCTGCGAGGGCACTGCTGGATGCGCGCCCCGAGCCCACCGCAGCTCTTTTCTCTGTCGACGGCATCGAGGTTCGCGCACTCGGTGATTTCCTTGGTGGAGCATCCACCATTCGTGAAGCTGTAACCGCATTGCTGAAGGCTGTTCCAGTCGACGGTTACGTCTCGGTGCAGGCCTACATCGACCGCGTCAATCTTCCTCAGATCTCTGGTCTTCGTGAACTCGTTGCCGCTCGTGCCGGTCGGCCGGTCACTTTCGGATGGGGCCCCCGATTCCTGCACTCGACCGGCCAGTTCCACAAGGGCGGTCCGGCTGTAGGAGCTTTCATTCAGATTCTGCAAGGCGTTGAGACTGACCTGGCCATCCCGGAGCGTCCGTTCACGTTTGGCCAGCTCATTGCTGCGCAGGCTGCTGGCGACGCAACGGTATTAGCCGAGCACGGTCGCCCGGTGCTCACCCTGACGATTCCTGCTGGTACCCCCGATCTGATTGCGCTGTTCGAAGCGTTCAACTAAGCACGAACTGAAGAGGATTATGTCTCCCGCTGACATCACCCAAGGCAACAACCCGCTACGCGTTGCTGAAGATCGCCGACTCAACCGCATCGCCGGCCCATGTTCGCTTGTCATCTTCGGTGTCACTGGTGACCTGGCGCGCAAGAAGCTCATGCCAGCCGTATACGACCTCGCGAACCGCGGTCTTCTTCCTCCGGGTTTCGCCCTGGTCGGGTTCGCTCGTCGCGAATGGGAACACGAGGATTTCGCCAAAGAAGTGCACGATTCGGTTCGCGAGTACGCCCGCACGGAGTTCCGCGAAGAGGTCTGGGCGCAACTGTCGAAGGGAATCCGTTTCGTTCAAGGAACCTTTGACGACGATGATGCCTTCGACCGTCTTAAAGCGACGATTCATGAGTTGGACGAAAAGCGCGGAACGATGGGAAACCACGCGTTCTACCTCTCGATTCCTCCTCGCTCTTTCCCTGAAGTGACGAAGCAGCTTCGGCGTTCGGGTCTGGCGAATCCTGAGGCTGACCAGTGGCGTCGTGTTGTCATTGAGAAGCCTTTCGGGTCCGACCTCAAGACCGCTCGCGAGTTGAACGACGTGGTTGAGTCGGTGTTCCCTGCTGACTCGATTTTCCGCATCGATCACTACCTCGGCAAAGAGACCGTGCAGAATATTTTGGCCCTGCGCTTCGCAAACCAGCTGTTCGAGCCGCTGTGGAACGCTGAGCACGTCGATCACGTGCAAATCACGATGGCTGAGGACATCGGTGTTGGCGGTCGCGCCGGCTACTACGACGGCATCGGCGCTGCCCGAGACGTCATTCAGAACCACCTGCTTCAGCTTTTGGCACTCACGGCCATGGAAGAGCCAATTTCATTCCACGCGGATGACCTGCGTGCAGAGAAAGAGAAGATTCTTGCGGCCGTTCGGCTCCCGGCTGACCTCGGCGCATCGACCGCCCGCGGCCAGTACTCGGGCGGATGGCAGGGTGGTCAAAACGTCGTGGGATTCCTCGACGAAGACGGCATGAACCCTCAGTCACTGACCGAGACCTACGCCGCAATGCGTCTCGATATTGCGACGCGACGCTGGGCAGGCGTTCCGTTCTACCTGCGAGCCGGTAAGCGTCTCGGTCGTCGAGTCACCGAGATCGCAGTCGTTTTCAAACGTGCTCCGCAGTACCTTTTTGCTGAGCACCAGACATCGGCCGTCGGCCAGAACGCGCTTGTTATTCGTGTTCAGCCCGACGAGGGTGTGACAATTCGCTTTGGCTCGAAGGTGCCCGGTGCCGGAATGCAGGTGCGTGACGTGACGATGGACTTCGGCTACGGCCACGCCTTTACTGAGCAAAGTCCTGAGGCATACGAGCGACTGATTCTCGACGTTCTCTTGGGTGACCCGCCCCTGTTCCCCCGCCATGAGGAAGTGGAACTCAGCTGGAAGATCCTCGACCCGATTGAGGAGTTCTGGGAGACCCAAGGACAGCCGGAGCAGTACCGCCCGGGTACGTGGGGTCCCGCATCCGCAGACGAGTTGATGGCCCGCGACGGCCGTGTTTGGAGGCGTCCGTGATCGTCGAAATGCCTGACACCACGACGGCAAAGGTGTCGAAGTCCTTAGTCAACCTTCGCGAAGAGGGAGGAGCCGTTGCGCTCGGTCGAGTTCTGACACTTGTTATATCGACGACTCCGGGTGACGAAGAAGAAGCCATCACCGCTGCGAATGAGGCCAGTCGCGAGCACCCCATGCGTGTCATCGTGTTGTCGATTCCTGAGGAGTCGACCAACATTACGAACCGACTCGATGCCGAAATTCGCGTCGGTGGCGACGCCGGAGCCAGTGAAGTCATTGTCCTTCGTGCTTATGGCGAAGTCGGTTCTGACGAGCAAGGACTGGTCACTAGTCTGCTTCTGCCAGACGCTCCCGTGGTCGTGTGGTGGCCCAAGGCCTCCCCCGCTGTTGCCTCGCGTTCTCCGCTGGGTGCCATCGCTCAGTGTCGAATCACGGATGCCGCCGCAAAAGAAGACACAGTGGCCGCACTCAAGCACCTGAGCTCGAGCTATGCTCCCGGCGACGCCGACTTCGCATGGACTCGACTCACCTCGTGGCGCACCCAGCTTGCTGCCGTTCTCGACCAGCCGCCGTTTGAGCCCATCACCAGTGGATTCGTCAAGGCAGCATCAGGTTCTCCCTCTGCTCGCCTACTGGCTGCCTGGCTCCAACTTCAGCTGCAAACGCCCATTGAGTACCGCGAAAGCGATCGTGGCGTGCATGACGGAAGTATCCACGAGGTTGTACTTTCGCGTGCATCCGGTGATATCAAGATTGAGCGTCTTAGCGAAAGCACGGCGCGTCTTGAACAGCCCGGTCAGCCCCGCCATGACATCACGCTGATGCGTAGAAGCCTTCGAGACTGCCTGGCTGAAGAGCTTCGACGTCTCGACCCCGACGTTGTCTACGGTGCCGTTGTGACCAACGGAATTGCCGGCCTCGGTCTCTAAATGACCCGCGAACTGACGATCCTGCCTGATCGAGAGACTTTTGTCTCGACTGTTGCTCACGCGGCTGAAGAAATTCTTCGTGAGGCCATTACTGAGCACGGACAGGCGCATCTGGTTCTCACTGGCGGCACCATGGGCATCGCCGTTCTGACCGGTTTTGCGGTTGGGTCGGAAGCTCGTGTGGACTGGAGTCGCGTTCATCTGTGGTGGGGAGATGAGCGTTTTGTCGAGGCAGTGAGCCCAGATCGCAACAGCCTGCAAGCGTGGAACGCTTTCATTTCACGAACGGGTATGCCGGCAGGCAATGTCCATGAGATGCCAGCATCAGATCAGATCGGCAGTCTTGATGGCGGTGTCACCGCCTACGAACAAGCTTTGGCAGATTTCAGCACCGACGGCAGTCTTCCGCGTTTTGACCTGACTTTCCTCGGGATCGGGCCGGACTCGCACGTGGCTTCTCTTTTCCCCGGACATCCGGATGCTGGGAAGTCTGGAGTCTGTGTTGCAGTTCGAAATTCGCCGAAGCCTCCGCCTGAGCGCATCTCTCTCACCTTTGAGGCGCTCAACACGAGCGAGCGCATTTGGGTCGTTGCCTGTGGGGCCGATAAGGCGCAGGCCCTTCGATTGATGACGACGCACGTCGATGATGTGAATGTGCCAAGCTCCTGCGTCCGCGGGCGGATTGAAACGCGAGTGTGGGCTGACGAGCCAGCAGCCGCACTTCTCGCGTAGGAATTAAATGCATCGGCCCCCGCTGTGATCAGCAAGGGCCGAAACTTTGTTGGTGAAAGCTACTGGGGCTTCACAGTACCGCGACGGATGCGCAGCTGAAGCAATGCGTCTTCGAGGATTTGCTCTGCTTCTTCAGGGGTGCGACGTTCTTTGACGTAGGCCAGGTGAGTCTTGTACGGCTCAAGCTTGGCAACCTGTGGTGGGTTGTTCTTGTCACGTCCGGCGGGCAGACCCGACTGCGGGCAGTCTATTGTTTCGGGGATTTCCTCTTCGGGAAGGTTTGCCGCAAAGTAGCGGACGGTCTCGTTGCCCAGTGCATCCCAATAGGAGATGGCAATCCGTTCGGCATGAATGCCGTGATCTTGTTCACCCATAGGCCCCGCGCCGACGCGCGAGCCTCGGATTGCACTACCGCCAGAAGACATTAGGCGACGCCAAACTTGGTCAACAGGCCGAGAACCACAATGCATGCAATCCAGACGAGGCCGAGAATGACAGTGATGCGGTTGAGGTTGCGTTCAGCGACTCCGGACGACCCCAGGCTCGATGTGACGCCGCCGCCAAACATGTCGGAAACACCGCCACCGCGACCCTTGTGCAAGAGAATGAGCAGAGTCAGCAGGAGGCTTGTGATAGCCAGGATGACCTGAAGAGTGACTTGAAGAATAAACACGAGGGGCCTTTCTGAGGCGGAGGCACCATTGCGCCTCCAATGATTCTAACGAACTAGATGACGTGGTGCTTGAATCGCGCGATTGTCGAGAACTCAGTCACATCGAGGCTAGCTCCGCCGACGAGAGCGCCGTCAATGTTCGGCTGACGCATCAGGCCGGCAATGTTGGCGCCCTTGACTGAACCGCCGTAGAGAATGCGAGTGCGGTCGGCGACGTCGTCCCCAAGAATCTCACGAAGAGTGACCCGCAGTGCAGCGCAGACCTGTTCGGCCTGTTCGTCTGTGGCAACCTTGCCTGTACCGATAGCCCACACGGGCTCGTAGGCCACAACAAATTCCGCGCTGGTGTCAAAATCAGCAACAACGGCCTTGAGTTGAGCCACCGGAACGGCCGAAGGACCAAACTCTTCGAGCTGCACCTCGGTCTCGCCTACGCAGATCAGCGGCGTTACGCCGTGCTTCAGTGCGGCGAGGGACTTGGACTTAACAACCTCGTCGGTTTCACCGTGATACTGGCGACGCTCGGAGTGTCCGATGATGGCGTAAGAGGCCCCTAGCCCCTTCAAGAAAACGCCAGAGACTTCACCGGTGAATGCACCCGAATCGTGAGCCGAGATGTCTTGTGAACCGTATTTGAGCTCTAGTTTGTCGGCCTCGACCAGGTTTTGAACCGAACGAATGTCGGTAAAGGGCGGGAAAACCGCGACCTCGACTTCGTCGTACTTGTGGTTAGCGTCTTTCAGCGTCCACGCGAGCTTCTGCACGAACGCAATAGCCTGCAGGTGATCCAGGTTCATCTTCCAGTTGCCGGCGATGAACGGGGTGCGTGAAATTACCAACCGAGTACTTCCAATCCAGGCAGTTTCTTGCCCTCTAAGAATTCAAGTGACGCTCCGCCGCCGGTGGAGATGTGGCCGAATTGGTCGTCGGAGAAGCCCAGGATGCGAACGGCAGCAGCTGAGTCTCCCCCGCCGACAACGCTGAGGCCGTCGACTTCCGTGAGCGCCTGAGCGATCGCACGGGTTCCGTTTGCAAATGCTGGGAACTCGAAGACACCAGCGGGACCATTCCAGAACACCGTCTTTGACGAAGCAATCTTTGCTGCAAAAGCAACAGCAGTTTCAGGTCCGATGTCAAGACCCAAACCAGATGGGCCGAACGCAGTGCCTTCGATGCCGTCGACGCTCGTTACGACGTGAGCGGCGTCTGCCCCGAATTTCTCGGCGACAACGACATCGGTTGGAAGAATGATGTCAACTCCGCGAGCCTCGGCGTCAGCAAGGTATCCACGGCAGGTCTCAAGCTGGTCAACTTCGAGCAAGCTCGAACCGACTTTGTATCCCTGCGCGGCCAAGAATGTAAAGAGCATTCCCCCGCCGATGAGAATCGTATCGACGCGTGGTAACAGGTGCGAGATGACACCCAGCTTGTCACTGACTTTTGAGCCGCCCAGAACGACCGTGTACGGGCGCTCAGGCGTCTCGGTGAGGCGGTCAAGCACCTTGAGTTCGGTCTCGATGAGAAGACCGGCAGCGCTGGGCAGAAGCTGTGCAAGCTCGAAAACGCTGGCCTGTTTGCGGTGAACAACACCGAATCCGTCTGAAACGTACAGGTCTGCTTCGTCGGCAAGAATCTGAGCGAATGCAGAACGCTCGGCGGCATCCTTGCTGGTTTCGGCGGCGTTGAAGCGCAGGTTCTCGAGAATCACGACCTCGCCGTCGTTGAGTGCACGAATGGCTTCGAGAGCCGAAGTGCCAACCGTGTCAGTGGCGAAGCCAACAGGCTTGCCCAGCAGCTCACTCATGCGAATGGCTGCCGGGGCAAGGCTGTACTTGGCTTCAGGGGCACCCTCGGGGCGACCTAGGTGACTGATGACGATGACGCGCGCACCCTGATCAAGAAGCGTGTTGAGTGTCGGCAGCGATGCACGAATGCGCCCGTCGTCGGTGATCACACCGTCTTTGAGCGGAACATTTAGGTCGCAACGAACAATGACTCGCTTACCGGACACATTGCCCAGTGAAGTCAGGGTACGAAGAGCCATCGGTATTACAGGGACTTTCCGACGTACTCGGTGAGGTCGACGAGACGGTTGCTGTAGCCCCACTCGTTGTCGTACCAGCTCGAGATCTTGACCTGGTTGCCCAGAACGCGCAGAAGACCTGCGTCGAAGATCGAAGAGTGCGGGTCGGTGACGATGTCGCTCGAAACGATTTCGTCTTCGGTGTACTTCAGGATGCCCTTGAGTGGGCCTTCAGCAGCGGCCTTGAATGCGGCCTTGACCTCGTCTTCGGTGACCGGCTTCTCAACCTGAATGGTGAGGTCGGTGATCGAACCGGTGGGAACCGGAACGCGCAGAGCGAAGCCGTCAAGCTTGCCGTTGAGCTCGGGAAGAACCTTACCGATTGTCTTAGCAGCGCCGGTCGACGAAGGAACGATGTTGATGCCGGCGGCACGTGCACGACGGAGGTCGCTGTGCGGGCCATCCTGCAAGTTCTGGTCGGCAGTGTACGCGTGAACCGTAGTCATGAGGCCGGTGATGATGCCGAACTCGCGGTCGAATACCTGCACGAGCGGTGCAAGGCAGTTCGTGGTGCACGAGGCGTTGGAGATGATGTGGTCAACCGCAGCGTCGTATTTCTCGTTGTTGACGCCCATCACGAAGGTCGGGATGTCGTTGCCTGTCGGAGGAGCCGAGATCAGGACCTTCTTGGCGCCAGCATCGATGTGCTTCTGCGCGTTAACGCGGTCAGTGAAACGACCAGTGGACTCGATGACGACGTCGACGCCCAGCTTGCCCCATCCGAGGTCTGCGGGGTCGCGCTCTGCGAGTACCTTGATCTTCTTTCCGTTGACGATGATGTTCTCAGCGTCGTAGGTTACGTCAGCGTCGAGGCGGCCAGTGACCGAGTCGTACTTGAGCAGGTGTGCAAGCACCTTGGTGTCGGTGAGGTCGTTGACAGCAACGATCTCGATGTTCGCGCCCTGGGCGAGGGCGGCACGGAAGTAGTTTCGGCCAATACGACCAAAACCGTTGATTCCAACTTTGACAGTCACTTCGTCTCCAAGTGAGGGTTAGGGCACGTCTCGTGCCGATGTTGCTTCAGAGGTGCAGATTGTGATGTTTCTCGTAGAAAACGGGTGTCCCAATTACTCAGGACACCCGTTGTCAACTACTTACGAGAATAGCAGGACACCGGCGGTTCCGGCGCGAGCGGCGTCGAAGCGCGCGGCGACATCATCCCAATTGATGATGTTCCAGAATGCCTTGACGTAGTCACCCTTGACGTTCTTGTAGTCGAGGTAGAACGCGTGCTCCCACATGTCGAGCATGAGCAGCGGAACCGTGGCGACGGGAACGTTGCCCTGCTGGTCGTAGAGCTGTTCGATGATCAGGCGCGAGCCAACCGCATCCCAAGCGAGGAATGCCCAGCCGGAGCCCTGAAGGCCCAGTGCTGCGGCGTTGAAGTGAGCCTGGAACTTATCGAAGTCACCGAAGAACTCCTCGATGGCGGAGGCGAGTTCGCCGGCCGGACGACCCTGGCTGTTCGGGGTCAAGTTCTTCCAGAAGATGCTGTGGTTGGTGTGACCGCCGAGGTGGAAGGCCAGGTCTTTCTGCAGGCGATTGATGTTGGCGAAGTCACCAGCCTCACGAACCTCGGCGAGCTTTTCGATGGCAGCGTTTGCGCCAGCAACGTAGGCGGCGTGGTGCTTGCTGTGGTGCAGCTCCATGATGGTCGCGCTAATGTGCGGTTCGAGGGCCGCGTAGTCGTAGGTCAGTTCGGGTAATACATAGTTCGACACGAGTTTCTCCTTGTTTGTAGTGGTTACGGTCTTAGTCGACGTCGAGGTCGTCAGGAAGGTTGGCGTCTGTACCCGGGATGCCTTTTTCAGCGGCAACCTTGTCGGCCAGAGCAAGAAGACGCCGGATTCGGCCGGCAACGGCATCCTTCGTCATTGGCGGGTTCGCATGGTGTCCGAGTTCATCGAGTGAGGCATCGCGGTGGTCAAGGCGAAGCTTTCCGGCGTAAGCGAGGTGATCGGGAATGTCGTCCCCGAGAATTTCGAGTGCGCGTTCTACGCGGGCACAGGCAGCAACCGCAGCCTGTGCTGAGCGCCGAAGGTTGGCATCATCGAAATTAACAAGTCGGTTTGCGGTTGCGCGCACTTCACGGCGCTGGCGCATCTCTTCCCATGCAGTGACGGTGTTTGTTGCCCCCATGACGGTGAGCATGCGACCGATTGCCTCATCTTCGCGAATGACGACGCGGTGGGCGCCACGAACCTCACGTGCTTTAGCGCTGATGCCCAAGCGGGATGCCGCACCGACGAGAGCCATGGCGGCCTCGTTCGTCGGACACAGAATTTCTAGCGATGCCGATCGACCTGGATCAGTTACGACGCCCGCAGCCAAAAAGGCTCCGCGCCAAATGGCTGCGAGGTCTTCGACGTTGCCCGTGGTGAGCTTATTGGGAAGACCTCGGATGGGGCGACGACGGGTATCGAGCAAGCCCGTCTGACGAGCCAGGGTCTCCCCCGCGTCAATCACGCGCACAAGGTAGGTCGGCTCAGTCTGTGGGTTCGGCGCCGGCGCAACGCGGCCTTCACTTCGAACGCCGTAGAGCTCAGCCATGTCTTTGCGAATTTTTGTGGCTAGCTCAACCGTGTGAACTTCAGCCTCGACGGCGATGCGACCGGAGATTGTGTGGAGTCCACCGGCGAAACGAAGAAGCGACGAAAGCTCGGCCTGGCGAATAGTTGTCTTGGGGGCAACGACAGCGGTCAACTCTGACTTGGCCTGCGACGTCAAACTCACGAATTACCCCTTTAGAAAAGCTCGGTCTAGTCTCTCACTTCTCATGGCGTGCATGAAAACGAGTTACGAGGAATGAAAATGCTATTCGCGACCTAAATCGCGGTGTTTGATGCGGACATCGAGACCGGTCTGCGCACTCAGCCGTGTGGCTAATTCCATGACCAGAGCGACCGATCGATGTTTTCCTCCGGTGCAGCCGATTGCAATTGTCGCGTATCGCTTGTTCTCGCGCTGGTAACCCTCAAGAACGGGAACCAAAAGCGACTCGTACGCGTCGACAAACTCTCTGGCGCCGCGTTGGCTCAACACGTAATCACTCACCGGTTTGTCGAGACCGGTCAGGGTCTTGAGTTCCGCGTTCCAGAACGGATTCGGCAGAAAGCGAGCATCCGCCACCAGGTCGACATCGGTCGGCAGACCGTATTTGAAGCCAAAACTCTGCACTGTGACATGGATATTGGAGTCGTCGGCTGAGCTAAAAGTCTCAACGATTCGCGTTGAAAGCTGGTGCACGTTGAGCTCTGAGGTATCTATGACGATGTCACTCATCTCGCGAATCTCGGCCATGCGTGCACGCTCGGCAACAATGCCGTCGGTGATCGTTCCGTCTCCCTGAAGCGGATGCGGCCGCCGAACCGACTCGAAGCGTCGAACCAGAGTGTCATCCGTCGCATCTAGAAAAAGCACGCGAACAAAAGAAATGTTGCGAATGTCAGCCACAATCTCGCGAAAGTTCTTGAAGAAATTGCGACCGCGCACATCCACGAGAGCAGCGATGCGAGGGAGCTCAGCGCCGTCGGTGTTGACGAGGTCGACGAGTGGTCGAAGCATCTGCGGCGGAAGGTTGTCGACGACATACCAGCCGATGTCTTCTAGCGCGTTGCCTGCCGTCGAGCGACCGGCGCCCGACATACCTGTCACGATCAAGACTTCGCGTTCTTGACGCAGTGACGAGCTCATGACTGATCCTTCTCTGGCGGGGACTCCAGACTACCGGCTGAAGGCTCCGGGTTCAGGGTCGCGAAGACCACTGACGCAAGGGATGCACTGATGCCCGGGGCTGACGCGATGTCACTCACCGTGGCCGAACGAATCTTTGCCACCGAGCCAAAGTGCTTTAGCAGCGCTGAAACACGAGATGGACCCAGGCCAGGCACGTCCGAGAGGACACTGCGAATGTCTTTCTTGCGCTTGCTTCGTTGGAACGTGATGGCAAAACGGTGGGCTTCGTCTCGCAGTTGCTGCATCAAGAACAGAGCATCCGAGCCACGCGGAAGAATGATCGGAAACGAATCGTCCGGAAGCCATACCTCTTCGAGTCTCTTGGCAAGACCTACTAGCGGAATGTTCAGACCGGCGGCCTTCATTGCCCTGGCCGCCGCGTTGACCTGTGGTTGGCCGCCATCGACAATGAGCAGACCCGGCGGATACTCAAACGACTTCTTCTCAACCGGCGTGTCAAGGGCGTTTTCGGGAACGACTTCGACCATTTCAGTTAGATAGGCAAACCGCCTGGAGAGAACCTGGTTCATCGCATCCGTGTCATCGACCGCCTCGGCGATGGCGAACTTTCGATAGTGATTCTTCTTGGGTAGACCGTCTTCGAACACAACCATCGAGGCCACGATGTTGGTGCCGGCGAGGTGACTCACATCGAAGCATTCGATTCGCAGTGGCGCCTCGCTCAACCCGAGAGCCTCCTGGAGTTGTGCCAGAGCCTTGGAACGCGAGACGTAGTCATTGGTGCGCTGCGACTTGTACAGCATCAAAGCGTGAGCAGCGTTTTGCTGCACGGTCTGGTTGAGCCTGAGCATGTCACCACGCTGGGGTTTCCGCAGTTCCACTCCCCCGGCGCGTTTATCGGGCGTGCGCTCCTTGCGTCGTGCGCTCAACCACTGTTCAAGCGCTGACACATCGTCAGGAAGTTCGGGCACGATAACGAGCTTGGCTGGCGCATCATCGTCTTCGAACGCCGATCGAAGAAGTCCGTCGATCAACTCGCCGTCAGAAACTCCGTCGTCGGCGTCGACCGTCCACGTGCGTGCACCACGAACACGTCCACCGCGGATGAGAAACAGTGCCACAGCGGCGCTCACGCTATCGCGGGCGATTCCGAATACGTCTGCGTCAATCTCCGCCGGCAGGACGACCACGGATTTGGCGGCGACAGTCTCGAGCGCAGAAATATTGTCACGCAGGCGCGCCGCTCGTTCGTAGTCCTGGTTGGCACTTGCGGCGAGCATGCGCTCTCGAACGATATCGACGAGGTCGTCGTTCTTACCCTGAAGAAACCGGCCCATATCGTGAGCGAGGGCTTTGTGATCTGCTGCCGAAACGCGACCAACGCAGGGTGCGGCACACTTTCCGATGTCACCCAATAAGCACGGGCGTCGATCTTTCGTCGCTTTGGCAAGCGTTGTGTCGGAACATGTGCGTACCGGAAATGGTTTGAGCAGAGTGTCGAGGGTCTCGCGAATAGCCCAAGTCTTGGTGTACGGACCGAAGTAGACAACGCCCTTGCCGCCCCGGCGGCGAGTGATGAAGGCGCGTGGAAACTCGTCACCCATGGAAATCGCGAGGTACGGGTAAGACTTGTCGTCGCGAAACTGAACATTGAACGGTGGTTCAAACTGTTTGATCCAGGTGAATTCGAGCTGGAGGGCTTCGAATTCGGAGTCGACGATTACCCATTCGACTCGATTCGCGGTGGTAACCATGCGTCTCGTGCGCTCGTGCAAGGTGTCCAGTGGCGCGAAGTAGCTGGTCAAGCGGGCGCGAAGGTTTTTCGCTTTGCCGACATAAAGAACACGTGCGCCGTTGAAGAACCGGTACACGCCTGGGGCGGTCGGAATATCGCCGGTCTGCGGGCGGTACGGAAGGTCATCCGCCATGGGTGTTACCCGAAGATCTCTTTCAAGAATTGGCCAGTGTGGCTTGCTTCGACCTTGGCTACGGCCTCTGGCGTACCAGTGGCAACGACTGTTCCGCCGCCGTTTCCGCCCTCGGGGCCCATGTCGATGATCCAGTCGGAGCACTTGATGACGTCGAGGTTGTGTTCGATGACGATGACGGTGTTTCCCTTTTCGACGAGACCGTTGAGCACCAGGAGGAGTTTTCGTACGTCTTCGAAATGCAGGCCGGTCGTAGGTTCATCTAGAACATATATCGAGCGACCATTCGAGCGCTTCTGCAGTTCGGTGGCGAGCTTGACGCGCTGGGCCTCACCGCCCGAAAGAGTGGTCGCACTCTGACCGAGTCGCACGTATCCCAGGCCGACATCGACCAGTGTCTTCAAGAAACGGTGGATGGCCGAAATGGGCTCAAAAAACTCCGCTGCTTCGGCGATGGGCATATCGAGCACCTCAGCGATGTTCTTGCCCTTGTACCGAACCTGCAGTGTCTCTCGGTTGTATCGCTTGCCGTGACACACCTCGCAGTCGACGTAAACGTCGGGAAGGAAGTTCATCTCAATCTTGAGGGTGCCGTCGCCCGAGCACGCTTCGCAGCGGCCACCTTTGACGTTAAAGCTGAATCGACCGGGCTGGTAGCCACGGGTTTTAGATTCTGTGGTTTCGCTAAACAGGGTGCGAATCCGATCAAAAACACCCGTATAGGTCGCCGGGTTTGACCTAGGCGTGCGCCCAATGGGGTTCTGGTCGACGTGAACCACCTTGTCGAGGTGTTCTAAGCCAAGGACACGGGTGTGCTTGCCGGCGACCGAGCGAGCACCGTTGAGCTGGTTAGCTAAGACTTTGTAGAGAATGTCATTGACGAGGGTGGACTTACCCGACCCGCTGACGCCCGTCACCGCAGTGAAGGTACCCAGCGGGAAAGTGACGCTGACATCCTTCAGGTTGTTTGCCCGAGCGCCCTGAACCTCGATCACGCGCTTTTTGTCGATGGGGCGTCGCTTTTTAGGTGTTTCAATTGTGGTTCGGCCCGAAAGGTAGTCACCGGTGACTGAGCGCTTATTGGCGAGGAGCTGCTCGTAGGTGCCCGAGTGCACGACCTCGCCGCCCTCGACTCCAGCACGCGGACCGATGTCGACCAGCCAGTCGGCGGTGCGAATAGTCTCCTCATCGTGCTCGACAACAATGAGGGTATTGCCGAGGTCGCGCAGTTTGACGAGGGTCTCAATGAGGCGTCGGTTGTCTCTCTGGTGCAGACCGATGCTGGGCTCGTCGAGCACGTAGAGAACGCCCGTGAGACCTGATCCGATTTGGGTCGCCAATCGGATGCGTTGAGCCTCGCCGCCCGAGAGTGAACCGGCTGCTCGGGCGAGGTTGAGGTACCCCAGACCAACCTCAATCAGGAAGTTCAGTCGCGCTCGAATCTCGCGAAGCACTTGTGCACCGATCATGGCTTGCCGATCACTCAGAGTTAGGCCATCCATGAACGCGTGCGTCTCGCTCAGCGGTAACTCGGTAACATCACTGATCGACTTGTTGTTTATGGTTACCGCGAGAACTTCGGGTTTGAGGCGCTTGCCGTCGCAGACCGGGCACGGAACCTCCCGCAGATACTCTGCCCAACGGGCTCGCTGTATATCGGTGTCAGCCTGCATGTACTGGCGCTCGATGTAGGGAATGACTCCCTCAAAGCCGCTGCTATACGAGACCTCGCGCCCGTAACGGTTCTTCCACTTGACCTTGACCGAGAAGTTATTTCCGGTCAGAACTGCTTCTTGAATGCCCGCCGGTAGCTTATTCCACGGTGTATCCAAGCTGAAGTCGAGGTCATCGGCGAGACCCTTGAGAAGCTTGTCGTAGTACTGGTAAAGACCCTTACCCTGCGAAGTCCAAGGCACGATGACACCCTCGGCAAGTGAGAGCGAGGGGTCGCCGATGAGTAATTCTTCGTCCACTGACATGCGAGTACCGAGACCCGAACAGCTCGGACATGCACCAAACGGGGAATTGAACGAGAACGTTCGAGGTTCAATCTCGGCGAGCTGCACGTCGTGACCGTTGGCGCAGCTGAGCTTCTCGCTGAACGTCGTCCAGGCTTGTGGACCCTCGGCGTCCACAAAGTTAATGTGTACGGTGCCGCCGGTGAGTTTGAGGGTGGTTTCAAGGCTGTCGGTTAAGCGTTCGAGGAGGTCGTCGCCGGCCACGAGACGGTCAACGATGACTGAAATGTCGTGTTTGTAACTCTTTTTGAGCGCGGGAGGTTCGGTCAGGCTGATTTGTTCGCCGTCGACCAGCGCTCTGGCGTAGCCGGCCGCCGCCAGCTCAGCGAAAAGGTCAACGAACTCGCCCTTTTTCTGCGTGACCACGGGTGCTACGACGAGGTAACGAGTACCCGTCTCGAGTTCCATGAGTTTGTCGGCTATCTGCTGAACGGTTTGAGACTGGATGACGCCGCCACACTCCGGGCAGTGCGCGGTACCAATCCGGGCCCAGAGAAGCCGCATGTAGTCGTAGATCTCGGTGATCGTGCCGACAGTCGAGCGGGGGTTCCGGTTTGTCGACTTCTGGTCGATTGAAACGGCGGGAGAAAGACCCTCAATGAAGTCGACGTCTGGGCGGTCGACCTGACCCAGGAACTGACGGGCGTAAGCCGACAGTGATTCGACGTAGCGACGCTGCCCTTCGGCAAAAATCGTGTCGAAAGCCAGCGAAGATTTGCCCGAACCTGACAAGCCGGTGAACACAACAAGGCTGTCACGCGGAATCTCGACATCGACATTCTTGAGGTTGTGAACCCTCGCTCCACGAACGCTCAGGTGCGAATGTGAATTAGCCGACATGACTCAAGTCTAGGCGTGACCCGCCTTGTGAATCTGTCGCAGCTCCCGCTTCAACTCGCCGAGTTCGTCGCGCAACCGCGCCGCCAGTTCGAACTTCAATTCGGCCGCCGCTTCGAGCATTTGGGTGTTCAGATCGGCGATGATTTGCTCGAGCGCATCGACTCCCTCGGCGCCGATTCCGGTACTACGCTTTCTGTTCTTTTGGCCCGCATTTTCCAAGTCGTGCAGGAGTTCTGCTGTATCAGCCTCTTCACGGGCGAGCATTTCGGTAATGTCCGAGATCTTCTTGCGCAACGGAGTTGGGTCAATGCCGTGTTCGAGGTTGTACGCGACCTGGCGTTCGCGTCGGCGATTGGTTTCATCGATGGCCTGCTTCATCGAGCGAGTGATCGTTCGGGCATACATGTGTACCTCGCCGGACACGTTACGGGCGGCGCGACCGATTGTCTGAATGAGTGATGTGGCCGAGCGCAGGAATCCCTCTTTGTCGGCGTCGAGAATTGCCACGAGCGAGACTTCGGGAAGGTCAAGGCCCTCTCGAAGAAGGTTGATGCCGACGAGCACGTCATACACGCCCTGTCGAAGCTCGGTGAGAAGTTCAACACGACGTAGGGTGTCGACATCAGAGTGCAGATAACGCACCTTCACGCCGGCCTCGGTCAGAAAATCGGTGAGCTCTTCGGCCATCTTCTTGGTGAGGGTGGTGACCAAGACGCGCTCGTCTTTTGCGGTGCGAATGCGAATCTGCTCGAGCAGATCGTCGATCTGTCCTTCGGCGTCTTTGACGATCACCTGCGGATCGACCAAACCAGTCGGACGAATGATTTGTTCAACGACCCCGTCGGCGATTTCTAGCTCGTACTTGGCGGGAGTCGCCGAAAGATAGACGGTCTGGCCGACGCGCTCTTTGAACTCGTCAAACCGCAGCGGTCGGTTGTCGAGGGCACTCGGCAGGCGGAATCCGTGTTCGACAAGCGTGCGCTTTCGTGAAGCATCTCCCTCGTGCATGGCGCCGAGTTGCGGAACGGTCACGTGCGACTCATCGATCACGCAGAGAAAGTCGTCCGGGAAGTAGTCGAGCAGACACTTGGGCGCCTCGCCGGGTTCGCGTACGTCGATGTGACGCGAGTAGTTCTCGATGCCCGAACAGAATCCGATCTGTTGCATCATTTCGAGATCAAAGGTCGTGCGCATTCGCAGTCGCTGGGCCTCCAGCAGCTTTCCGGCCTTCTCAAATTCGGCAACTCGTTGCTCCATCTCGTCACGGATGGTGACGATAGCCCTGGCCATGATGTCGGCGCTGGCGACGTAGTGGGATGCGGGGAAGATTGCTACGGTTGCGAGCTTTTCGACGACCTCACCCGTAAGAGGATGCAAGCTGTACAGTGCATCCACCTCGTCGCCGAACATTTCGATGCGCACTGCTAACTCTTCATACATCGGAATGATTTCAATCGTGTCGCCGCGAACCCGGAAATTTCCGCGGGAGAAGTCGACATCGTTGCGCGAATACTGCATGTCGACGAACTTGCGAAGGAGCTCGGAGCGAGAGAGTTTATCGCCCACGCCCAGACTCACACTGGCTTCGAGGTACTGCTCGGGGGCCCCGAGACCGTAAATGCTAGAGACAGTGGCAACGACGAGAACGTCGCGGCGACTGAGCAATGATGTGGTCGTTGAGTGTCGAAGGCGCTCTACCTCAGCGTTGACCGAGCTGTCTTTCTCGATAAAGGTGTCAGTCTGCGGAACGTACGCTTCGGGCTGATAGTAGTCGTAGTAGGAGACGAAGTACTCGACCGCATTCTCGGGAAACAGCTCGCGAAACTCAGTTGCCAGCTGGGCGGCAAGGGTTTTGTTGTGTGCGAGCACCAGCGTCGGACGGTTGAGTTCTTCGACGAGCCACGCGGTGGTTGCCGACTTACCGGTACCGGTCGCTCCCAGCAAAACGACATCGGTCTCCCCCGCGCGAAGCCGAGCAGCCAACTGCGCAATCGCTACTGGCTGGTCGCCCGAGGGTGTGTAATCGCTGACCACGCGAAAGGGCTTGGCGCTGCGCGAATCATGCATGAAATGCAGTCTACGGTTGCGCGCCTGACAGTGATGCCCAGAGGGAATCGACTTGCGCCAGAGTGTGGGCAAGATCACCCGACGTGTCAATGATGTCGGTGGCCAAGGCAAGTCGGGCCTGATCGTCGGCCTGAGCATTGACCCGGTTCGAAGCTTCTTCGGAGCTCATCCCGCGAATCTCGACGAGACGTTTGATGCGCAATTCGGGTGGGGCCTGCGCCACAACGATGCGGGAAAATGCGTAGCTGTTCGATGTCTCCGCAAGCAACGGCACGTCGTAGACGATGACGGCGTCCGGATGCTCGCCACCGAGTCGCTCAAACTCCCTATGTGTCAGATCCTGGACCGCCGGATGCACGATCGCCTCGAGTTCCCTGCGGGCCTTGGGGTCGGTAAACACGATCGCCCCCAACGCAGGACGATTCAATGCCCCCGAGTGGTCAATCACGGATTCTCCAAAGTGATTGCGAATAGCGTCAAGGGCGGGCGTGCCAGGTTCGACAGCACGACGGGCCATGACATCCGCGTCAACAACGTGAGCGCCGAGCTGTGCCAAGCGCGCGGCGATGGTTGATTTGCCTGCACCGATACCCCCGGTGAGTCCAATCAACTTCATGCCCTCATGCTAGCGGGGCTCTACTCGACCGTTGAAAACTTGCTTAACGTCGAATGGCTCCTCTCCATGAGGGAGAAGAGCCATTCGAGTGTGAACTGATTAGTCCTGTGCGAGCTGGTCGCGCAGTGCGGCGAGCGACTCGTCGTCTGCAAGGGTTCCAGCCGAAGCAACTTCTTCGCTTGCGAACGAGGTAGCAGCAGAGTCTGCCGAATCGGCGACCGGGGCTGTCGGAAGGTTTGCCTCGCGCTCAAGGGCTGCCTTGACCTGAGTCTTGTGCAGCTCCCAACGAGCCTGTGCGGCAGCGTAATCCTGCTCCCACTTCTCACGCTGTGCGTCGAAACCTTCGCGCCACTCGTTGGTAGCCGGGTCGAATCCGTCGGGGTACTTGTAGTTGCCGTTCTCGTCGTACTCGGTGAGCATGCCGTAGAGGGCGGGGTCGAACTCGGTGCCGTCAGGGTCAACGTTCTCGTTGGCCTGCTTGAGGCTCAGCGAAATGCGGCGACGCTCGAGGTCGATGTCGATGACCTTGACGAAAACGTCGTCGCCGACAGAAACAACCTGCTCAGCGAGCTCGACGTGCTTGCCCGAGAGCTCCGAGATGTGCACGAGGCCCTCGATGCCGTCGGCAACGCGAACAAATGCGCCGAAGGGAACGAGCTTGGTTACCTTACCGGGAGCAACCTGACCGATTGCGTGGGTGCGGGCAAATACCTGCCATGGGTCTTCCTGAGTTGCCTTGAGCGACAGTGAAACGCGCTCGCGCTCCATGTCTACCTCGAGGATCTCAACGGTGACTTCCTGGCCAACTTCAACGACCTCAGAGGCGTGCTCGATGTGCTTCCAGCTGAGCTCAGATACGTGGACGAGACCGTCTACGCCACCGAGATCAACGAATGCACCGAAGTTGACGATCGAAGAAACGACGCCCTTACGGACCTGTCCCTTCTGGAGGTTGGTGAGGAAGGTGCTGCGGCTCTCGGACTGGCTCTGAACGAGCAGTGCACGACGCGACAGGACTACGTTGTTGCGGTTCTTGTCGAGCTCGAGAATCTTGGCTTCGACTTCCTGGCCCAGGTAAGGCGTGAGGTCGCGAACGCGACGCAGCTCGATGAGCGAAGCGGGGAGGAATCCGCGAAGTCCGATGTCAACGATGAGTCCACCCTTGACGACCTCGATGACTGTACCGGTGACGACACCATCGGTGTCGCGGACCTTCTCGACATCACCCCAGGCGCGCTCGTACTGAGCACGCTTCTTGGAGAGGATGAGACGGCCTTCTTTGTCTTCTTTCTGAAGAACGAGGGCCTCAACCTCATCGCCGACCTTGACAACCTCAGAAGGGTCTACGTCGTGGCGAATGGAAAGTTCACGGGAGGGGATAACACCCTCGGTCTTGTACCCAACGTCGAGGAGAACCTCGTCGCGGTCGATTTTTACGACGGTTCCAGCGATGAGGTCGCCGTCGTTGAAGAACTTGAGAGTCTTTTCGACTGCAGCGAGGAAATCCTCAGCAGATCCGATGTCGTTGATGGCAATCTGCTTGGCTGCCTTAGTCGGGGTGGTGGTCATTAAGCGGTGCTCCTGATGTTGGACATAAATCGAGCCTTGACGCAAAGCGTGCTTCGCATCAAGGCATGCGGATAGGGATGCACAAATGTGCACCTCCAAGAGTACCTCAGTTTTTAGTGAGCCGCGTCGTTCCAGGTACGACCAATGCCTACCTGAACATCGAGCGGCACCAAGAGCTTGGCGGCCTGCGACATGTGCTGCTCGAGAATGGCAGTAACTTCTTCGATCTCTGCAGAAACGGCCTCGAGCACGAGCTCGTCGTGTACTTGAAGAAGTAGACGGGAAGTGAGTTTGCGGGCCGTAAGTTCCTGCTCGACTCCGAACATCGCCAGTTTCATGATGTCGGCTGCTGTGCCCTGAATCGGGGCGTTGAGCGCTTGTCTCTCGGCGGCGTCGCGCAGGATGCGATTTGGGCTGGCGAGATCAGGAAACGGGCGACGGCGACCGAACAGAGTCTCGGTATATCCGTTTACTCGGGCGGTTTCAACGACGCTCCGCAGATAGTCGCGCACTCCGCCGAAACGCTGAAAGTAATCGGTCATGAGCTGCTTGGCTTCTTTGTTTTCGATGCCAAGCTGTTTGGCGAGGCCAAAAGCGCTCAAACCGTAGGCCAAACCGTAGCTCATTGCTTTCACCTTGGAACGCATTTCACCTGTGACCTGCTCGGGTGCGACGCCAAAGACTCGTGCGCCTACAAATCGATGCAGGTCTTCTCCAGTGTTGAAGGCTTCAATAAGCCCGGCATCTTCCGAGAAGTGCGCCATGATGCGCATCTCAATCTGCGAATAGTCAGCTGTAATCAAAGTGTCGTAGCCGTCGCCGACTTGGAAAGCATCTCGAAGTCGGCGTCCGTCTTCAGTGCGAATGGGAATGTTCTGCAGGTTCGGGTTAAGCGACGACAAGCGCCCGGTCGACGTGCCCGTTTGCACATAGGTGGTGTGCACTCGCCCATCGGGCCCAATCGAGCTCGAGAGGGTCTCGACGATCTGACCTAGTTTGGTCACATCGCGGTGGTCAAGAAGGTGCTGCAAGAAAGGATGTGGGTTGGTGGCTTGAAGTTCTGCGAGGGCAGCAGCGTCTGTTGTGTATCCGGTCTTGGTTGCCCGAGTCTTGGGCATCTGAAGCTGGTCGAAGAGCACCTCTTGCAGCTGTTTCGGACTGGCGAGGTTCACCTCGCGTCCGATTTCGGAATACGCCGCTGTTGCTGAGGACTGCGCTCTGTCGGCCAGCTCTGTTGCCAGGTCGTTCAAAACTCCTGCATTCACGCTGACGCCTCGCGATTCCATGGCCACGAGCGTAAGAAGAGACGGAATCTCAATGTCAAGCAATAAGCCAAGCTCGAGCGGTGTCAGTTCGGAATGAATCTCTTGTGAAAGCTCGGCGATGGCCCATGCTCTTCCAGCGGCGCCGATGTCTTCGGTCTCAGGAATGAGCTGAGAGCGGTCCACCTCGGGCAGGGCGAGTCCCAAGTAGAGGCGCGTGAGCGAGGTGAGGTCGCGCTTGGACACGTCTGACCGGGCAATCCAGTCGGCAAGCTCCGCGTCGAAAACCAGCGAAGCAATCTCAACACCGTTTTCGCTCAAGGCCTTGATTTGGGGCTTCGCGTCGCTCATCAGCTTGGGCGTCGGGCCCTCGAGCCACTCAATGAGGGGCGCGAGGTCGGGTCGGTGCGGCGACCACGGCACGAGAATTGCTTCGCCAGTGTGACTGAGGCCGACAGCGGAAATCTCTGTTCCCTCGGTTTCCACGAAGACGGCCACGCCGAGGCCGGAACTGTGATCGATGCGCGAGAGCCACGCTGCCAGGTCTTCGTCGAGCAGTGTCTTTGTTGCTGGAATTGCAGCTGGTGAAATGATCGCGGGCTCAACGCGGGCGCGCGAAGCGGGTGCAGTTTTGGGCGTCGTGGTTGAGTTGGGAGCCGAGGAGCCAGCAGCTGTGCTGGTAGAAGTCTGCGAGAAGTTGCCTGTCGGATGAGACAAGGAAGCGTCTGCACTCGGGTCGGAGCCAACACCGTTGGCTTTGAGCACACGCTCGAGCAGTGAGCGGAACTCGAGTTTGGCAAAGATCTGCTTGACTGCCTCCGCATCGATGTCACCACGTTCAAGGTCTTGAGGACCAACCGGTAGGTCTACATCCGTGACGAGACGATTGAGGCGGCGGTTGCGCTCTGCATTCGAGGCGAACTCGCGAAGCGACTCCCCTACCTTTCCACCGATTTCGTCTTGGCGACGCAGAATCTCTTCAAGGCTGCCAAACTCATTGATCCACTTGACAGCGGTCTTTTCACCGACCTTGGGAACTCCGGGCAAGTTGTCGCTGGTCTCCCCCACGAGGGCTGCCACTTCGGGATACTGGTGCGGCTGGATTCCGTAGCGCTCGAAAACTTTGGCAGCGTCATAACGGGTGAGTTCGGCTACGCCCTGCTTGGACGGATACAGCAGCGTTACATCATCGTTCACGAGCTGGATGGTGTCGCGGTCTCCTGAGACGACCAGAACGCGGAAACCGTCGCGTGCACCCTCGCTTGCAAGGGTGGCTAGAACGTCGTCAGCCTCGTAATCCTCTTTCATTATGGTGACGATGTTCATTGCATGGAGCGCCTCTTGGAGAAGCGGAATTTGGCCGATGAACTCGGGAGGAGTCTCTCCGCGAGTCGCCTTGTATTCGGGGTACTCGCGAGTACGGAAGCTATACCTGGAAATATCGAACGCAACTGCAAGATGTGTTGGCTTCTCTTTGGCCAACAAATTGAGCAACATCGAAATGAAGCCGTGGATGGCGTTTGTGTGCTGTCCGTCACGGGTCTGAAAGTTGTCAACTGGCAGGGCGTAAAACGCCCGGAACGCCAAGGAGTGGCCGTCAATGATCAGAAGGGTAGGCTGTGACTCGTTGGACATGCCACCAGCCTAGTTGTCAGGTCTGACCTTGCATCCGTGCCGTCACCACTTGGAAAATCACATGACCACTTACGAATCTCGCCCGCCTGCACTCGATCTTGAGCAGCTTCTGGGTGTCGACGCCGGCAAACTTGCGATTAAGATGGACATGCAATTTCATGAGCTTTCGGCGGAGTATTCGGTCGCCTCTATTCCCGTTGAAGGCAACACCCAGTCTTTCGGAATCATGCACGGCGGTGCTTACGTGGTTCTCGGTGAGAGCATGGGTTCCATCGCTGCGAACATCCATCGCCATAACCTCGGGATCGAAGGTCACGCGGTTGGCATCGAGGTAAACGCAACTCACACCGGAAGCGGAAAGACTGGCTTCGTGATTGGCGTCTGCCGTGCCGTTCACCTCGGACGCACGCTGACGACGCACGAGGTTGCCATCTCAGACCAGAGTGGTCGTCGCCTGTCGACCGTGCGCATCACCAACCTCATCAAGGCTGGCTGAGCAACCTACTCTTTGGGCGCGGCGCCGAGCTGATCAATGATGGTCACGGCTACGTCTTTCATGGTCAGGCGACGATCCATCGACGCTTTCTGAATCCAGCGGAAGGCCTCGGGCTCGGTCAGTCCCATTTTTTCGTTCAGGATGCCCTTGGCGATGTCGACAATCTTGCGCGTTTCAAATCGCTCGGCAAGGTCTGAAATCTCGTCTTCAAGGGTCTTGATCTGGCTGTAGCGCGAGAGCGCGATCTCGATAGCCGGCAGAAGGTCGTTGGGCGTGAACGGTTTGACGACGTACGCAAGGGCTCCTGCCTTCGCGGCCTGCTCGACGAGTTCCTTTTGGCTAAATGCCGTCAGCAGAACCACCGGAGCAATGTTGTCTTTACTGAGACGCTCAGCGGCCGAGATGCCGTCGAGCTTGGGCATCTTCACATCCATGACCACAAGGTCAGGGCGAAGTTCAAGCGCCAGCTCAACAGCGCGTTCGCCATCTCCGGCCTCACCCACAACATCGAATCCGTTGTCGCGAAGAGTCTCTACGATGTCCATGCGGATGAGTGCTTCATCCTCGGCTACAACAACGCGGCGGGTGGTCGGGGTTTCGTCAGGCTGGTCACTCACCACTACAGCCTAGGATATTCTGGAGCTGTTAGCCGGATTGGCGGAATGGCAGACGCGGAGCACTCAAAATGCTTTGTTCGTAAGGACGTGTGGGTTCAAGTCCCACATCCGGCACACATGAAAAGTGGCCCCACATCTCGTGGGGCCACTTTCGTTGTTATGTACTGTGGTCAGCGCTTGTAAGCCGGCGCGGCCTGTCCGTGTGCGTCTCCAACGCGGTGAACGCGAAGGTCGTTGGTTGAGCCCGCGATTCCCGGAGGCGTACCAGCGATCACGACGACCTTGTCGCCCTCACTCGCAAGACCGTTACCCAGCAGGATGTCATCCACTTGGCCAAACATGTCGTCGGTGTGGGTGACGGGGTCAACCAGGTACGACTCCACACCCCACGAGAGCGCCATGCGGCGACGAATCGACTCGTGCGGGGTAAGAATGATCATGGGAATCTCGGTGCGTAGACGAGCCATACGGCGAGCCGAGTCACCCGACTCAGTGAAGACACAGAGGTACTTGGCGCCGACAAACTCGGCGACCTCGGCGGCTGCGAGGGTGATTGCTCCACCCTGGGTGCGCGGCTTGGTACCCAGCTCAGGAATACGGTCGAGGCCGTGTTCCTCGGTCGACTCGATAATGCGAGCCATGGTCTTGACGGTGACAACGGGGTATTCACCGACGCTGGTCTCACCCGAGAGCATTACTGCATCGGTACCGTCGAGAACGGCGTTTGCGCAGTCGGATGCCTCAGCCCGCGTCGGGCGCGGGCTCGAAATCATCGACTCGAGAACCTGGGTGGCCACGATGACTGGCTTGGCCCAGCGACGCGCGAGTTCAACCGCACGCTTCTGAACGATCGGGACGGCTTCGAGAGGGAGTTCAACGCCGAGGTCACCACGAGCAACCATGATGCCGTCGAAAGCGTCGACGATCTCTTCAAGGTTGTCAACAGCCTGAGGCTTCTCGACTTTGGCGATAACCGGAAGGCGAACGCCCTCTTCATCCATAATTTCGTGTACGCGCTTGATGTCAGCAGCATCGCGAACGAAGCTCAGCGCAATAAAGTCGGCGCCCAAACGAAGACCCCAGCGTAGGTCAGCTTCGTCCTTATCAGACATCGCAGGAACGTTCACGGCAACACCGGGCAGGTTGATGCCCTTGTTGTTGCTGATCGGACCGGCAACCTCAACGGTGGTGACAACACGAGTTCCATCGGTCGAAACAACGCGAAGGCCCACCTTGCCATCATCAATGAGCAGTGGATCTCCGGGCTTAACGTCCCCCGGAAGGCCCTTGTAAGTAGTGCTGGACAGGTCCTTGTTACCGACGATGTCATCGATGGTGATGGTGAAGGTGTCACCCTCAGCCAGGTCGTAGGGGCCACCCTCAAACTTACCTAAGCGAATTTTTGGGCCCTGAAGGTCGACGAGAACAGCGACGGCCTTGCCTGCGTCAGCGGCTGCCTGACGCACATTGCGATAAACGTCTTCGTGAACCTCGTATGAACCATGACTCAGGTTCATACGGCAGACGTCAACACCCGCATCGATGATGGCGCGAATGTTTTCATAGGAAGCGGTTGCCGGACCAAGGGTGGCAACAATCTTTGCTCGTCTCATTTTTTCCGTCTCTGTTGGTGGTGCAGTCGTAACTATCTATCCGAGTGAAATGGGTTGTGCGTGTGCCGTGACGGGCTTGGGAAGTATGGTGCTCCCCTCCAAGTACTCGTCTACAGCTGCTGCTGCTGCTCGTCCTTCGGCAATAGCCCACACGATCAGGGATGCGCCACGACCTGCGTCTCCGGCCACGAACACCCCCGCCTCGTTCGTTGTGTAGTCGTTGGTGCGTTTGAGGTTTCCGCGTTCGTCGTAAACGAGTTCGGTCTGCTGGCCGATTTCGTCGTTATCTCCCCCGGTGAAACCCAGAGCGAGGAAGACGAAGTCTGCGGGAATTTCTCGTTCGGTGCCCAACTTGGGAAGTCTGCGGTCGTCAACGAACTCAGTCTCAGCGACCTTGAGTGCGCGAAGGTTTCCGTTGTCGTCGCCCATGAACTCGACAGTAGAAACTGTGTAAACGCGGTTACCGCCCTCTTCGTGAGCACTTGCAACCTCAAAAACGTTTGGCACCATTGGCCAGGGCTGGTTGTCAGGACGTTCTGTCGGCGGCTTCTTGCCGATCGCGAGAGTCGTCACACTGGCAGCTCCCTGACGGTGTGCGGTGCCGATGCAGTCAGCACCGGTGTCTCCGCCGCCCAAAATTATGACGTTCTTGCCAGCCACATCGATGAGACCTTCAGCTGGCTCACCCGAGACTGCTTTGTTTGCCGGGGTCAAGTACTCCATGGCAAAGTGCACACCGTTGAGCTCACGTCCCGGAATGGCGAGATCACGCGGACGCAGAGCACCGGTAGCGACCACGACGGCGTCGTACCGTTCCTTGAGCTGATCCCACGTGATGTCGACACCGATGTTCACGCCCGGGCGAAAACGCGTGCCTTCAGCCTGCATTTGCTCGATACGACGGTCGATGTGCTGTTTTTCCATCTTGAAATCGGGGATGCCGTAGCGGAGCAATCCGCCGATCTTTTCATCCCGCTCGTAAACAGCCACGGTGTGGCCAGCGCGAGTAAGCTGCTGAGCCGCCGCGAGACCGGCGGGACCTGACCCGACGACAGCAACAGTCTTGCCCGAGAGGCGTGTTGGCTCGTGAGGCGTTACGAGACCTTCGGCGAAGGCGCGATCGATAATGCTGACCTCAACCTGCTTGATGGTGACCGCGGGCTGGTTAATTCCTAGAACACAAGCCTGCTCACACGGCGCGGGGCAAAGACGACCGGTGAACTCCGGAAAGTTGTTGGTCGCGTGCAGACGCTCGATGGCACCCTTGGGGTCGTCACGCCAAACTAGGTCGTTCCATTCGGGAATGAGATTTCCCAGAGGACATCCCTGGTGACAGAACGGAATGCCACAGTCCATGCAACGACCGGCCTGCGCAGAAAGCACTTCTTTCGAACCTGGCTCGTAGATTTCACGCCAGTCTTTGAGGCGAATGGGAACCGGGCGTCGCGCGGGAACTTGCCGCTCGGTTACTTTGAGAAAGCCTTTGGGGTCAGCCACCGGTCACCTCCAGGATTTTGTGCCAGGTCTCGTCGCCGTCGGGGTCAATGCCGCGGTTGACTGCGTCTTGACGAGTCTCGAGAACTGCAGCGTAGTCGCGAGGAAGAACCTTCACGAATGCCTGCGCCTCAGTCTCGAAGTTCGCGAGCAGGTATTCGGCACGCGACGACTCGGTTGAGGTCGCGTGTGTTGTTAGTACATCACGAAGAATCTCGAGATCAGCGTCACCCAATGGACTCAGTACGAGCTCGCCACTGGAGAGCGCGTCTGCATTGACCTTGGCGGCGGTCAGGCCGTAAATGTATGCGGTACCACCTGACATGCCCGCACCGAGGTTCCGCCCGGTTTCGCCAAGTACAACCGCAAGTCCTCCGGTCATGTACTCGAGAGCGTGGTCTCCACAGCCCTCGACAACTGCCGTTGCGCCTGAGTTACGAACCAGGAAACGTTCCCCCACACGCCCACGAATAAACATCGACCCGCTGGTAGCGCCATAGCCCACGACGTTTCCTGCAATGACGTTATCTTCCGCCACGAAGGTGGAGGCCGGGTGCGGCTTGACGACGACACGACCGCCAGAAAGGCCTTTACCCACGTAGTCGTTCGAATCTCCGATGAGCGTGAGCGCGATGCCGCTGGGCATGAACGCGCCGAGCGATTGTCCGGCCGACCCGCGAAGGGTGATATCGATCGTCGCTTCGGGAAGACCGTGTTCACCGTATTTCTTGGTTAGCTCGTGTCCAAGCATGGTGCCGACTGCGCGCTCAGTGTTCTGAATAGGAACGTCAATCGTCACCGGCGTCGAGTGTTGAAGTGCGGGTTGCGCGAGAGCAATGAGCTGGCGGTCGAAGTGAAGCTCGAGTTCGTGGTCCTGGGACTTAGCGTGGCGACGCGGCACGTCGGCAGCAAAGGCCGCGCCATCGAGGATCGGCTGGATGTCGAGTCCATCGGTCTTCCAGTGCGAGACGGCTCGGGCGGTGTCGAGCATTTCGACCCGACCAATCGCTTCGTCGAGCGTGCGGAATCCGAGTTCCGCGAGGTACTCACGAACTTCTTGAGCGATGAACTCAAAGAAGTTGATAACGAATTCTGGTTTGCCGGTAAAGCGTGAACGCAGGGTCGGGTTCTGCGTTGCGACGCCGACCGGGCAGGTGTCGAGGTGGCACACGCGCATCATGACGCATCCGGACACGACCAGCGGTGCGGTGGCGAAGCCGAACTCCTCGGCACCAAGCAGGGCAGCGACAATCACGTCACGACCCGTCTTGAGCTGTCCGTCTACCTGAACAGAAACGCGGTCGCGCATGTCATTGAGCATGAGAGTCTGTTGAGCTTCAGCCAATCCGAGCTCCCACGGGGTTCCCGCGTGCTTGAGGGAGTTGAGCGGACTCGCGCCCGTTCCTCCATCGTGACCCGAGATCAGAATGACGTCAGCGAGGGCTTTGGAAACTCCCGCCGCAACTGCACCAATACCGGACTGTGAGACCAGCTTCACGTGTACTCGCGCCGAAGGATTGGAACGTTTGAGGTCAAAGATAAGTTGTTTGAGGTCTTCGATTGAGTAAATGTCGTGATGCGGGGGTGGACTGATAAGTCCGACGCCAGCCGTCGCGTGACGTGTGCGCGCAATCCAGGGGTAAACCTTGTTGTTGGGCAGCTGACCGCCCTCACCGGGCTTCGCTCCCTGTGCCATCTTGATCTGGATGTCATCGGCGTGCGTCAGATACATACTCGTGACGCCGAACCGGCCCGAAGCCACTTGTTTGATGGCACTGCGACGTTCGGGGTCGAGAAGTCGACCGACGTCTTCTCCGCCTTCTCCGGTGTTCGACTTTGCGCCGAGACGGTTCATTGCGATGGCAAGCGTCTCGTGTGCTTCGGGCGAAATGGAGCCATAGCTCATCGCACCAGTGGAGAAACGTTTGACAATCGACTCAACCGACTCGACCTCGTCGAGCGGAACAGGCTGACGAAGGCCCTTGGCGAATCCGAAGAGACCGCGAATGGTCATGAGGTTCTCGGCCTGATCGTCCACCATTCGTGTGTACTCGCGGAAGATGTCGAAACGACGCGTGCGCGTGGAGTGCTGCAGCTTGAAAACTGTCTCCGGGTTGAACAGGTGCGGAGCACCATCGCGACGCCACTGGAACTCGCCACCACTGGTGAGGCGCTCGTGAACGAGCTCTGCTCCCCCACGGTCGGGATAAGCGCTGTCGTGACGTGCAGTGTTTTCAGCTGCGATGACGTCGAGTCCGATGCCGCCGAGCTTCGACTCAGTGCCGGTAAAAAACGCATCGACGAAGTCTTGGCTCAGGCCTACGGCCTCGAATGTCTGAGCTCCAGAGTACGAAGATACGGTCGAGATGCCCATCTTCGACATGATTTTGAGGACGCCCTTGCCCAAAGCCTTGATGAGATTCTTGACGGCCTTTTCGGGTGTGATGTCGGTGATGAACCCCGAGCGCACCATGGTTTCAACAGATTCCATGGCCAGATACGGGTTGACTGAGCCGGCGCCGTAGCCGAGCAGAACGGCTACGTGGTGTACCTCGCGCACGTCGCCAGCCTCGACGACGAGACCTACGCGCATGCGGTTTTCGGTGCGAATCAGGTGGTGGTGCACGGCGGCAACCATGAGTAGCGACGGAATGGGAGCGTACTCGTATGTGGAGTCACGGTCTGAGAGGACGATGAACTCGGCACCGTTGGCGATCGCTGCATCGACTTCGTCACATATTTCAGCGAGGCGTTTTTCCATGGACTCTTCGCCCTCATCGACGTGATAGAGACCTTTGAGGGTGACAGTTGCCTTTTCGCCCGAGCGCGTGCGCAGGTGCTGAATCTTCGAAAGCTCATCGTTGTCAATGACGGGGAATTCAACAACCACCTGACGAGCGTGATCAGGAGTCGCGTCAAGAAGGTTGAGTTCTGGGCCAAGGCCACGGCGCATGCTCGTGACGACCTCTTCGCGGATGGAGTCGAGCGGCGGGTTGGTGACCTGAGCAAACTGCTGAACGAAATAGTCGAAAATGACGCGTGGGCGCTCGCTCAGAATGGCGATGGGGGTGTCGGAACCCATGGCCCCGAGTGGCTCAATGCCCGACTTGGCCATGGGTGCGAGCATGACGCGAAGGTCTTCCTCGGTGTAGCCGAAGGTGCGCTGACGACGTGCAACAGATGCTGGAGTGTGAATGATGTGCTCACGCTCGGGCAGGCTTTCAAGCTCAATTCGACTCGAGTCAATCCATTCTTGCCATGGCGCACTCGCTGCTAGCTCAGCCTTGATTTCTGAGTCATCAATGATGCGCCCAGCGACCGTGTCGACCAGGAGCATCTTGCCGGGTTGCAGGCGACCCTTTGCAACCACTTTCTCGGGCGCTACATCGTGAACACCAATTTCGGATGCAACGACGATGAGTCCATCGTCGGTCACGAGATAGCGACCAGGGCGAAGACCGTTGCGGTCGAGAGTCGCTCCGACAAGCGAACCGTCAGTAAAGGCGACCGCTGCCGGGCCATCCCAGGCTTCCATGATCGACGAGTGGTACTCGTAGAAGGCGCGACGTGTTGGGTCCATGTCGGCCTGGTTTTCCCATGCCTCGGGGATCATCATCATGATGGCGTGCGGAAGGCTTCGACCAGCAAGAGTCAGCAGCTCGACGACCTCGTCAAAGCTGGCCGAGTCACTGGCGCCAGGCGTGCAGATCGGCAGGAGGGGCTTGAGGTCTCCGAGAACATCGCTCGAGAGTTGCGACTGGCGCGCCTGCATCCAGTTGCGGTTTCCCTGGACGGTGTTGATCTCGCCGTTGTGGGCTATGAACCGGAACGGGTGAGCCAACGGCCACGATGGGAACGTGTTGGTTGAGTAGCGCGAGTGAACCAAAGCAAGAGTCGAAGCGAAACGCTCGTCAGAAAGGTCGGGATAGAACGGCTCAAGCTGCAGCGTGGTGAGCATGCCCTTGTAGACGAGGGTGCGGCTGGATAGGGACGGGAAGTAAATCTCGGTCTCTTTTTCGCTGCGCTTGCGAAGGCGGAAAACAAGACGGTCAAGCTCAAGGCCTGAGAGTGCGCCCGAGGCGCTGGTCACGAACACCTGCTCGATTGCAGGCATTGCTTCGCGGGCCAGGTTTCCGAGGTGCTCAGGGTCGACCGGTACAACGCGCCAGCCGAGAACGAGGAGGCCCTCTTCAGCGGCGATGGCGGCGAATCGATCCTGAATAGCCAACCGCTCGGTCGCACTCTGTGGCAAGAATGCGTTGCCAACTGCGTAGAAACCAGCAGAAGGAAGGGTGAAGTCGGTTACAGCCGAGAGAAATTCATGAGGAACCTGCGTGAGGATTCCTGCTCCATCACCGGTGCCAGCGTCAGAGCCGACTGCACCACGGTGCTCGAGGTTACGCAGAGATCCCAAAGCGACATCGATGATGTCGTGACCGGCCTTCTGGCGAAGGGTGGCCACCATGGCGAAACCGCAGGAATCTTTTTCGTTCGCGGGATTGAACAGACCCTGGGCTGCGGGAACAGCGGAAAACCTCTGGTGGGGCAAAGCGACCGTCACGCACGGCCTCCTCTCATGATTGCGTAGGGACGGCACTGGCCCAGGAGCGAAGTGGAGTGTGGCTGAGCCACAATCAACAGGCTACGACTTGATGGCTTTTGACTGGCTTGTGGCCGTCGGAGCAGACTGCGTAGAAGCATCCAACGCGGCGACCTTGCCAACGTGGTAGCGGGCTGGTTCGCCCTCCGAAAATTCTACTCCAGACTCTTTCGGGTCACGTCCATTTCGGTACACGCTCAGTTCGAGGCCGGTGTGTGCCTTTCGTGACCAGAGAGCGATGACGATACCCACAGCAATCGCTGCGAATGCTGCCCAGATGTTCGAACGGATGCCCAAGAAGGTCTCACTTGGATCAATGCGAATCGACTCAAGCCACGAGCGACCGACGCCATACCAGATGAGGTAGAAGGCAAGGGCGCGTCCCCAGCGCATGTTTATGCGACGTTCGAGGATGAGTACGAGGGCTACTCCGACAAGATTCCAGATGATCTCGTACAGAAAGGTCGGCTGAAACAGTGTGTCGGCCGGAAGACCTGCCGGAAAGGCCGGGTTTGTCGACTCGATTTCAAGACCCCAGGGCAGTGTGGTTGGCAGACCGAAGAGTTCGTGATTGAAGTAATTACCCAGGCGGCCAGTTGCCTGCGCAAGGAGCAAACCGGGAATAAGTGCATCCGCAAAACTCAGGAAGCGTACGCCCGAGATTCGACATGCGATGTACACACCGAGGGCGCCGCCGAGCAGTGCTCCGAAGATTGCGTTTCCGCCCTCCCAGATATAGAAAACCTTCATCAGGTCTGCACCGTTGTAGAAGTAGTCGCTCGGGTGCGTCACCACGTGATAAAGACGGGCAACAATAATTCCGAGTGGAACGACCCACAGGGAAAAGTCCAGAGTGAGTCCCTTAGCGCCCCCACGGGCAGTGAGTCGGTGACTGGTTATCCAGATGGCAAGAACGATGCCGAGCAAGATGCAGATGGCATACGTGTGAATTCGGAAAGGTCCGAGCTCAAACGACTGCCATGCAATCGGAGGGCTGGGAATACTCGCAAGTACCGAAGTTGCAGTTGACATGAAAATCAATCCTTAGTGGCGAGGGTTAGGCAGTGGCCGGCTTGCCGGTGGCAAGGTCGAGAGCAGTCTGAGCCAAAGCTTCTACTCCCCCGCTGGCAAGAGCCTGAACGAGTGCACTTCCGACGATGGCACCGTCAGCGTAGGAGAGAACCTCGCCAACCTGTTCGGCGGAGGAGATTCCCAAACCAACACCGACGTGCTCGGCTTCAAGCTCACGCAGTTTGGTCACCAGTGAAACTGCCGCGGTGTCGACGTCTTTTCTGGTTCCGGTTATGCCCATGGTTGAAACGGCGTAGACAAACCCGCGGCTCGATTCGATCGCCCGCTTCAAGCGTTCTTCAGATGATGACGGAGCCGCCAGAAAGACGCGGTCGAGGTCGTAGTGCTCCGAGGCGTCAAACCACAGCTGTGCCTCATCGGGAATGAGATCAGGCGTAATCAGGCCAGCTCCGCCAGCTTCTTTCAATTTCTGAGCAAAGCTGTCAACGCCGAACGCCAAAACCGGGTTCCAATACGTCATCACGAGTGCAGGAGTCTCTACTTCTGCGGTGATCTGCGCGAGTGCGTCAAACGCATCAGAAATGCGGAAACCATTTTCTAGCGCGATCGATGTCGCCTGCTGAATGACCAGCCCGTCCATAACTGGGTCAGAGTAAGGCAGGCCGAGTTCGAGAACATCGACGCCGTTCTTGGCTAGCGTGATAGCGGCCTCGACACTCTCGTCGAGAGTCGGGAAACCCAGCGGAAGGTAGCCTATGAGGGCGCCTCCCGTTGCCCTTTTGGCCGCATCGAGTCCAGTTTCAACGAGAGACATTAGTTGGGTGCTCCGTCCAGGATGCCGAAGTACTCAGCTGCGGTCTGCATGTCTTTGTCGCCGCGTCCACTGAGGTTCACGAGGATGATTGCGTCGGAACCGAGTTCCTTGCCGAGCTCGAGAGCGCCAGCGAGGCCGTGTGCGGTCTCGATGGCGGGGATGATTCCCTCAGTTCGACTCAAGAGACGCAGGGCGTCCATAGCAGCGACGTCAGTAACGGGACGATATGTGGCGCGACCGAGATCTTTCAGCCAGCTGTGTTCAGGACCAACCCCCGGGTAATCCAGGCCTGCCGAGATGGAATGGGACTCCATGGTCTGACCGTCTTCGTCTTGCAGCATGTAGCTGCGAGCACCGTGCAAAACGCCAGGGCGCCCGAGCGTAAGAGTTGCTGCATGCTCGGGAGTGTCGATGCCGCGACCGGCCGCTTCGAAGCCGTAGAGCCCAACCGAAGCGTCGTCAAGGAATGCGTGGAAGATTCCGATGGCATTCGAACCGCCACCGACACAGGCGGCGACAGCGTCAGGAAGTCTCCCGGTGAGCGAGAGAACTTGCGCCCGTGCCTCTTCGCCAATGATCTTGTGGAAATCGCGCACCATGACGGGGAACGGGTGTGGGCCAGCCACTGTTCCAAGCAGGTAGTGCGTGGTGTCGACATTCGTGACCCAGTCACGCAGAGCCTCATTGATGGCGTCTTTAAGCGTTCGCGAACCGTTCGTAACCGGGATGACTGTTGCCCCGAGTAGTCGCATGCGGGCGACGTTAAGCGCTTGGCGCTCGGTGTCGACCTGGCCCATGTACACGACGCACTCCATGCCAAAGAGGGCGGCGGCTGTGGCGGTTGCGACACCGTGTTGTCCGGCTCCAGTCTCAGCAATCAGGCGTTTCTTACCCAATCTTTTTGCGAGCAGGGCCTGTCCGAGCACGTTGTTGATTTTGTGGCTACCCGTGTGGTTAAGGTCTTCTCGCTTAAGAATGATTCGAGCGCCACCTGCGTGCTCAGCAAATCGGGGAACCTCAGTGATGATGGATGGTCGACCGGTATACGTGGCGTGCAGGTGCGTGAGCTCCTGTGCAAACGTCGGATCTTGTTTGGTCAATTCGTATGCGGCGGCGAGCTCGTCGAGAGCAGCAATGAGAGACTCGGGAACGAATCGTCCGCCGAATTCGCCAAAGTACGGGCCTAGTTCGTCGCGCAGCGCCATTAGATCTCCAAGAAGGATGTGAGGGTGACAACCGGGTCGCTCGTGACGAGAGCTTCACCCACGAGTACTGCGTCGGCCCCCGCGCGACGGTAGTGAGCAACGTCTGAGGCCGTACGAACAGCCGACTCGGCAATGCGAACGGTTCCCGCTGGAATAGCAGCGGCCAGCGAGCCAAAAAGCTCCCGGTCAAGCTCAAACGTGTTGAGGTCTCGAGCGTTGATGCCGATTACTTCTGCTCCCAGGTCGACAGCTCGTCGCACTTCGTCTTCACTATGAGCTTCAACCAGCGCAGTCATACCAAGATCGTTGATGAGCGCAAAGAGGCGAGAGATCGTGGCGTCGTCGAGGGCGGCAACGATAAGCAACACGAGATCGGCTCCGGCGGCACGAGCTTCGTAAACCTGGTACTCGGTTGAGATGAAGTCTTTGCGGAGCACTGGAATGGAAACAGCGGCCCGGACAGCGCGGAGGTCTTCAAGCGAGCCCTTAAATCGACGCGACTCAGTCAGAACCGAGATGACTGCTGCCCCGGCACGCTCATAGAGCGACGCAAGAGCCGCCGGGTCTGCAATCTCAGCCATGTCGCCACGCGAAGGACTGGCTCGCTTCACTTCGGCGATGACCCTGATGGTGTCGGCGGGCGCTAGAAAGTCGAGGGCGCGCAGGGGTGGAGGAGTCGCGAGGGCTAGTTCGCGAACCTCCGCCAGAGAAAGAGATTGCTCACGAACCTGAGCGTCGTCGCGAGCTCCGTCTGTGAGCTCATTGAGAAGCACGTTAGTGGTGCGCCTTCGGGGTGTACTTAGGGCCGTTGACGCCGTATCCAGCCTTTGCCATCAGGTAACCAACAACGGGACCAATGGCAAGTACGACAACGCTCACCCAGACGAGCACGGGAAGGTCAAGCATGAAAAAGAGGGTGCCGGCAGTAAATGCGACGAGCATGATGACGACTGCGGTCCATGCGGCGGGCGAGTGACCTTCACCTGGGTCGCTGACGTTGTGGCTCATGATTCTCCTTGTAAATTAGGTCTGCAAATATCTTACGCGGTCGGGTCAGTGCCTCGAGTGAGGTCGTCCCATGCGTCGAGTGTCGTGACGTCTCCGGAAGGAGACTGCGCGGCGTCGCGAACCGCGGTTTCATAGCGAGAGCGAGTGGCTTTCCAATGATGAGCTCCCGCGAGCAGCGCCACTGAAGCCAAGAAGATCAATATGCCGCCGAGCGCACTCGTATAAAGACCACCGCCGAGTACTTGTGCGCCAACAATCTCGTGGAGCGCATCATGGTCAGATAATCCGCTAATTTTGGTCAGTTGCGCGTACTGGAAGTTAATCGGGTCGAGTGCGAAGAGGATCGACAGGAGCACAAGGGCGAAGCCCACGACAAGATTGATCCCGCCGATGATGTACGACAGCGTTCGCTTCGCTGTGAGCAGCAGTAAGGCGGTTGCCAGCGTGACGAGAGCCAATCCGGCCGGCAGTACCGTCGACGTTTGACCGGATGCGACGAGCTCTTTAACTTTGACGTCTGTGGCAACGATCCCTAGCGTTACCCAGGTTTGCGACCATCCGGTGAAGGTCAGTACCGCTCCGAGAATGAGCGCAAATACGACTGTGCGCTTGGCGGTCAAGCGATGCACTAGTCGTCGATTCGGGTGAGTGCGTTTGCGATCGCAATCGCGCGCAGCGGAGCAGCTGACTTGTTGACCGTCTCCTGATATTCCGTCTCGGGGTTGCTGTCTGCAACAAGCCCAGCTCCAGCCTGAACGCTGGCTGTCGAGCCAGAAAGCACCGCGGTTCGAATCGCGATTGCAAGGTCAGCATCGCCAGAGAAAGCGAAATAGCCCACTACTCCCCCGTAAACACCGCGACCACTTGGTTCGAGTTCGTCGATGATTTCGAGCGCTCGTGGCTTGGGAGCTCCCGAGAGGGTGCCCGCGGGGAATGTTGCGCGGAACACATCGACTGCGTCATTTCCCTGAGCGAGATCTCCCTCCACGCTCGAGACGATGTGCATGATGTGACTGAAACGCTCAATTTTCATGAACTCGGTGACCTCGACCGAACCGGCCTCGCAAACGCGCAACATATCGTTTCTGGCCAGATCGACGAGCATGAGGTGCTCGGCGCGTTCCTTGGCATCGTTCAGGAGGTCATCACCGAGCTCAACGTCTTGCTCGGGTGTTTCGCCACGCGGTCGTGAACCGGCGATGGGCTTCGTGTAGACCCGAGAATTCTGAACTTTTACAAGTGCTTCAGGCGATGACCCAACGACGTGCAGAAGTTGGCCTTCCACTCCCTCATGACATAACAAATACATGTACGGGCTCGGGTTCAGCGATCGCAAGACACGATAGACGTCTACCGGGTCTGCGTGGTTTTCGATGTCAAAGCGTTGTGAAATAACGACCTGGAATACGTCTCCAGCGACAATGTATTCCTTGCTCCGCACAACCGCGTCGAGAAAGTCTTGTTTGTCGGTACGGAAGGTCGGAGTACCGGTGACATTCAGATCGATTGTGGCCAAGCCCGTCTGGCCGGCAGACGCGAGTCTGCGCTGCATGGAATCTAGTCGCGACTGCGCGGTCTCCCACGCTGCACCGGTGCCGAGAACATTCGTCACGAGTAGAACGGTGCCCCACTTGTGGTCAAGAACGATGAGATCACGAGCGAAAGAAAGGGCCATTTCAGGCACGACAAAGTCGTCTGCGGGCGCGTTTGGCAGGCGCTCGAGTTGACGGACAGTGTTCCAGCCCAAGTAGCCAACGAGACCCGATGCGAGTGCGGGCAAACCGGTGACGGGCTTGGACTTCCAGCGCGAATACAGTGCTCGCAGGGCGTCGAGGCTACGCGCGGGAATAGCCCCGCCAAAGGCCTCATCGGCACTCATGGACTGCGCAGACCAAACAGCGGCACCTTCGCGCTCTGAGAGTACGCCGTACGATTCGAGCCCGACGAAGCTAAAGCGCGACCAGATTCCGCCCTGTTCGGCGGACTCTAGAAGGAAACTTCCGGTGATTCCGGCGGCCATCTTTCGATAAATCGCGACGGGGGTCTCTCCGTCGGCAAAGACCTGACGGATTACGGGGATAACTGAAAATCCGGAAGCCTGAGCCGAGTCGAATTGCTCACGGGTCGTCGTGGTTGCCGAAGAACTCATAATGTTGCCTCCACGGTGAGGTCCGTGCGTGCCTCGAGGTGTGCCGTGTCGAAGCACGAGGTCGTGCCGTTGTGACAGGCTGCCCCCACCTGCTCGACCCGCACTAGTAGAGCATCGCTATCGCAGTCGACCTCAATCGACCGGACTAACTGAATGTGACCGCTGGTGTCTCCCTTGCGCCAGAGTTCTTGGCGCGAACGCGACCAGAAAACTACGCGCCCAGACTCAACGGTCAAGGTCAGTGACTCAAGATTCATGTAGCCGAGCATGAGAACGCGAGATGTCGATGCGTCTTGAATGATGGCAGGCACGAGTCCGTCGCTGTTGAACGCGATTTCGGAGGGCACGGGAGTCGTCATGGTTATCTGACAGCGTATCCGTGTTCGCGAATGGAGGCCTTGACCTGCGCTATCAACACCTCACCCGAGTGAAAAATGCTCGCAGCCAAGACTGCGTCAGCTCCGGCAGTAATGGCGGGAGCGAAGTCAGCCGCTTTTCCAGCACCACCCGATGCAATCACGGGAATTGGGCTAATAGAACGAATTTCTTCGATGAGCTGAAGATCAAAGCCAAGTTTTGTTCCGTCGGCATCGATGGAATTGACCAGAAGTTCGCCGGCGCCGCGTTCGATAGCTTCATTTGTCCAGGCCAGGGCATCGAGGTCGGTCGTGGTGCGACCGCCGTGAGTAGTGACGACAAAGCCAGAAGCAGTGTGATCAGCGCGCTTGATATCGAGGCTGAGAACCAGAATTTGTGAACCGAAGCGATTCGAAATCTCATTGAGGAGTTGGGGGCGGGCCATGGCTGCACTATTGACGCTGACCTTATCGGCACCGACCGAGAGGAGTTTTGAAACATCATCAACCGTTCTGACTCCCCCGCCTACGGTCAGCGGTATGAAGACCTTTTCGGCAGTCTCGCGAACAACGTCAAACATGGTCGCACGACCGTCAACGGTGGCTGAGACGTCAAGGAAAGTGATTTCATCGGCACCGTCACAGTAGTACTTTTCGGCGAGGGCGACAGGATCTCCAGCGTCGCGGAGGTTCTCAAAATTCACGCCTTTGACTACGCGTCCTGCTGAAACGTCCAGACACGGAATGACGCGATACGAAACCGACATCATGAACTACAGTCGAGCTGCGTGGATGGAACTGACCAGGATGGCGCGTGCACCCAGGTCGTGGAGGGCATCCATAACCTGGTTGGTTTCGTTGCGCGGAACCATGACTCGCACAGCAACCCAGTCAGGATCGTGCAGCGGAGAAACCGTGGGCGACTCGATTCCGGGAGCGATTGCGCAGGCAGCCTCGAGAAAGGCCTTGGGTACGTCGTAGTCCATGAGAACGTATTGCCGAGCCACGAGCACACCTTGAAGGCGACGCAGGAGCGTAGCTGCCGAGTCTGCCTTGTCTTCGCGACTGACGAGAACAGCCGTTGACTCGAGCAGAACCGGTCCGAAAATCTCGAGACCCGCCTGACGCAGTGTGCCACCGGTAGAAACGACGTCGGCGACAGCGTCGGCGACACCCAGCCGTACAGCAGACTCGACGGCACCGTCCAGACGCACAACCTCGACGTCACTGACTCCCTGAGCCGCGAGGAAGTCGGCGACCAGCTTGGGGTAGCTGGTAGCGACGCGGGTACCACGAAGGTCGCTCAGTGATGTGAACCGACCGACCGGCCCGGCAAAGCGAAAAGTAGAGTCTCCGAACGCTAGCTCGGCGATTTCGTGCGCACTCGAGCCAGAGTCGAGTAGCAGGTCACGACCGGTGATTCCGACGTCGAGAGCTCCCGACCCTACGTAGGTAGCGATGTCACGTGGACGCAGGTAAAAAAACTCGACCTCGTTGCGTGCGTCAACAAAGTGCAAGTCGCGCGGGTCGCGGCGGTTTCCGTAGCCGGCTTCAACGAGCATGGCCGCGGCGGTTTCTGAAAGTGAACCCTTATTGGGAACAGCTACACGAAGCATGAAAATCCTTGAAATCTAGAGGTGGCGATTGACGTCATCCAAGGTCAGACCCTTGGCCAGCATCAAAACTTGCAGGTGGTACAGAAGCTGTGAAATCTCTTCAGCTGTGCGCTCGTGGGATTCATGCTCTGCGGCCATCCAGACCTCTGCTGCCTCTTCCACAACCTTCTTGCCGATGGCGTGCACGCCGGCGTCATATTCGGCAACCGTGCGGGATCCATCCGGGCGCGCGGCAACGCGCCCCTGGAGTTCAGCGAAAAGAGAGTCGAAAGTCTTCACGCTTCAAGGTTACCGTGCTGATGGGCACGGGCCGTTTCACGCAGAGAGTCGATAGCACCGGGAACGCTGTCGGCGTTGTACACACTCGAGCCGGCAACAAATGTGTCGGCACCGAAATCTGCCGCAATTGCAATCGTTTCGGCCGTAACTCCCCCGTCAACCTGCAACCAGACATTGGCGCCAGTCTTGGCTCGCTGCGCAGAAAGAGCTGTGAGTTTGGGCATGACATCGGCGATGAATTTTTGACCGCCAAAACCGGGTTCGACGGTCATCACGAGAACCTGGTCGAATTCTTCGAGAATCTCGAGGTAGCTCTCCACAGCCGTGCCCGGCTTGAGAGCAATGCCGGCTCGCGCACCGAGTTTCCGAAGCTCACGCGCCAGCGCAACGGGCTCGGTTGTGGCCTCGGCGTGGAAGGTGACGCTAAAGCACCCCAGCTCTGCATACACAGGCGCCCAGCGGTCCACGTTGTCGATCATGAGGTGAACATCGAGAGGGATGGGCGAAACCGCTTGAATGCGCTCCACCATTTGCGGGCCGAACGTGAGGTTCGGAACAAAATGGTTATCCATCACATCCACGTGGACATAGTCTGCGGTGGAAATGGCGTGTAGGTCGCGCTCCATGTTGACGAAGTCTGCAGCCAGAATGCTGGGGTTGATGCGCACTGCCATGCTTTTCAGCCTATTGGTCTTTGCGTAGCAGGGCGATGAACATGGCGTCCGTGCTGTGTGCGTGTGGCCACAGTTGAACCGACAGGTTGTCTCCGGTGAGTTCCAGCGGGGATCGAACCAGTGACGCAACGACCTTGCGAGCATCGACTTCTTGCACCGATGGGCGCTTCTTGAGAACCCCTGCGACAACGCCACGAGTTTCGGCAATGTGCGGTGAGCAGGTGACGTAGGCGACCACTCCACCAGGCTCGAGTGCATCTACTGCGCTGAGTAGAAGTTGCTCTTGAAGTCCGGTGAGTTGCGCAACGTCGGAAGGAGTTTTACGCCAGCGAGCTTCGGGGCGACGTCTCAGCGCGCCGAGACCAGTGCAAGGTGCATCCACGAGGATGCGCGAGAACACTTCGCCCTGAGACCCAAAATTCCGACCGTCGACGTTGGTGATTGTCACATTCGTCCAGGGGGCGAGTGAGGTCTTGAGTAATGGAACCCGCGCGGCGTTGCTTTCGTTGGAAATCAGGTGAGCGCCCTGTGTTGAGGCTGACCAGGCGAGGACGGCCGATTTTCCGCCCGGAGCTGCACACATGTCGAGCCATTGGTCGGATCGAGCAGTGACCTTGACCGCGGTGAGCATGAGCGCTGCCAGTTGAGATCCCTCGTCTTGAACTCGAATGCGACCTGCAGCCGGAACAGTGATGCTGTTGGGGTTTCCGCTGTCAATAAGGTGATATCCACGAGGTGAGTACGCTGCTGGCTCAAGACCGGCAATCGGCTCGTCTTCGGTTCGTAGGTCAATGATTCCGAGTGGGCCTGGCGCGTTATCGGCGGCAAGGAGCGATTCCAATTCACCGGCACGATTGTCGGCGTTGAGTGCACCGGCGAGGGCACGAACGATCCATGCCGGGTGGCTCGACAGAATTGCGACGCGCTCGGTTGTATCGGGGAGGCTGCTCTCGACAAGTGCCTGCCACTGCTCGAGCGTCTTTTCGGTGACGCGACGCATGACGGCATTGGCGAATCCTGCCGCGGCTGCCATGCCAGAGGCTTTCACGAGGTTGACGCTCTCGTTCACGAGCGCGTGTGTGGATATGCGCATGGCGACATGCTGGTGAACGCCCATCTCGAGCGCACTCAGTACGACTGGATGTATCTTGGTAACTTCGCGCTCGGTGCATTGAGAAATGATGAAGCGATAAAAATCCCGGCCTCGAAGGGTGCCGTTGCAGAGTTCAGTGGCAAGACCTGCGTCCCTAGCATCAAGACGGGCCGCAGCGATGCGCGAAGGCAAGAGAATATTCGCATATGCGTCGTCTTTGGTGACAGCAACTAGAACGTCGAGGGCTACGCTGCGCGCAGTCTGACTCACGAGCGTCGACCGCGCATCCAGTCGGTGGCTTTCATCGCGGCTTTGCCAGCGGGTTGAACCTGACGCAAAACCAGACTGCCGGATGCGCAACCTAGCAAAACCTCGCCGTCGACTACGTGGAGACTCGATGGGTCAAGGTCTGCACTAAAAATACTTGCGTCGAGAACCTTCACGCGCTGTTCGCCGTCAAGAAACCAAAATCCCGGCTCGGCAGTAACACCTCGAAAACGATTGAAATTCACCTGTGCTGAGTCAGTTGGAATGAATCCGGCCTCGGCTATGTCAATCTTGGGGGCAAAAGTTGCACTGCCAGACTGCTCTGTAACGTTCAGCTCGCCACGCTGGATGCTGTCAACCACGATGCTGGCCTGATCGGCGGCTGCCTCTGACAATCTGGCGAGTAATTGTTGTGCCGTTTCATGCGGTTCGACCTCGTAGATGTGACACGAAGCAATGGGCCCGGCATCCATTTTCTTAACGAGGCGAAAGACGCACGTTGCCACAGAAGTTTCACCGGACATGAGTGCTCGCTGAACCGGAGCCGCGCCGCGGTACTGCGGGAGGTTAGAAAAGTGCAAGTTGAACCAGCCGTGCGGCAGGAGCTCAAGCGTACTTTCCGGCAAGAGTGCTCCGTACGCGACAACGACACCCACGTCGGCTTTGAGAGCGGTCAGCTCATCATTGATTTCTGGCGAAAGAATCGCGGATTTGATGACTTTGAGTCCTCGGGCGACGGCCCAGGCAGCAACCGGTGACGGAGTCATCACGCGCTTTCGGCCGACCGGTGCATCGGGGCGCGTTAGAACCGCAACAATCTCGTGACCGTGATCTAGCAGTGCCTGCGCGCTCGGGATGGCGAGTTCAGGCGTACCGGCGAAGACAACCTTCACACTGCCTCCTAGTTCACGCCACGCAGAGCGGTATCGTCCATGCGCACGTTCAGTCTAAGGATGCGCGGCTGCGGACCATCACTTCCAGCTGGCTTCTTACTGGTCGTGGCTGTCTTAATCACCAGTGCTCGCAGGGCCTTGGCGACCGCTGCTCCGTCTTTGTAATCGAACGTCAAGATGAGTCGACTGGAGCCGTCAGCGCCTGGAACCGGACCCATGACTGAACGGCGAGGTATTCCGGTCAGCGCGGATTCAACCGACGCAACTGATTCGCGGGACCCGGAGATGAGAGCGACTCGAGTAGCGGGCGGAAGACTGAGTGTTTCACGCTCTGTGAGCAGGGACAAGACGTAGCAATTTTCTTGCCTGTCGCGCATGACATGTCCCAAGGTGACACCTGTACCGGCTATGAAAACCGGGGCGTTTTTCGCGGCCAGCGACGCGGCATTGAGCCAGACGCGAAGAGCGTCTGCGTCAGTGTCGAGGCCCTCTCTGCTCAATGTTGTTTCACCGTCCAAGATGATGATGGACTCGTAGCCGCCGCGCGCCAACGGCTCTGTTCCCGGTGTTGCAATGACCAGACTGGGGACATGTTCGAGGGTCTCTACCGGGCGGCTCGCGTCTACCAGAATGACGGGTACACCCGGAAAAGCACGACCAAGGTCTTCGGCAGTCTTTTCGTTCCCCGGAGCGCCGTAACTGAACGCAGTGCTATGGCACTGCGAGCACTGCCAGCGTGGGGCTAGCCGCGCGCACCACTTACAGGCGGGCGTTGCATTCTTGCTTTCCAGCCGAAGAGGACCCGAACAGTTCTCGCAGCATGCTTTGTATTTGCAACTCTTGCACCGCAGAGCTCCCGAATATCCCGGGCGTGCGACTTGAATCAGAACCGGGCCTTGCGTGATGGCCTTGCGGGCCGCGATGACAACGCTTGCCGGAATGCGTGAAGAAGAGCGATTGTGCTCTGCGTCGTCAGAAATCTCAGGAGCCAGGTCATCGGTCACGATGATGGGGCGACCAGAGATTTTTTCGTCGACCGGACTGGAAATGTCGGTGACGTAGCCCAGAGTGAGAAGCCTAGCCACTTCGGGAGACAGAACGTGAGCACCAAAAACGAGGGTGCACTCAGCAGACGCTTGGCGAATGAGCGCGATGTCGCGTGAATGAGCATATGGAGCCAGTGGTTCAGCAAAGGACTCGTCTGCTGCATCCCAGAGAGCGATCACGCCCAGGTTAAACACGGGTGCGTAGATACTAGAACGGTTGCCCAGAACAACAACGGGAGAATCTTCAAGAATCCTGAGGTAATTCGTGTAACGCTGGGCGCCCGCCAGCCCTGCGTCAACACGGCACACACGCTCTTCGTCGACGAAAAACGTTAGGGCAAATTGCATCAACGCGATATCTCGAAAATCTGGGACACAGAGGATGATGGATTCGCCTCGCGAAAGCGCTTGGGCAGCTAGTTGAGCATAGGCGTGGCACCAGCTGGGTACCCACGCGTTCTCGCCCAAGCAAGCAACGCCCCCGTCGAAAATCCAGGAGACCTTGTCGCCGCGCGAAAACTCTGGCGACTCGAGTTTCTGATCCGCAGTCGAAACTCTGCTGGCCGAGGTCGACACTGACGACTCAGATAGCTCATCTGAGTTTCTGTGAGTCAGATACGCTTTTTCGGCTCGCACATAACGTGGTGGAATGGCTAAGCGCAGTACGTCAACCGCCGAACCGGCCTGGCGATCGGCCACAGTTCGCGCCAGCGCGTAAAGGTCAGGTGGCAACAGGGCCACCTCGCTCACAATCGACTCGACGTCGACGAGATTTCCTGAAAACGAGCTTGTCTTCGAAAGACCTATGACCCAGGCGTCACACATTCGGCGACCCGAGCGTAGTGGCACAACCACCTTCTGACCGACTGCAATGCTCTCGAGAAGGCGCTCGGGAACTTTGTAGTCGAACGCATGGTCAAGTTGAGGCAGCGGTGAGTCAAGAATGACGTGGGCTACGAGCGTAGCCTCGGTGCTCATTTAAGACTCCGCTGAGCGCCTCAGAGCGTCAGCGCGATCGGTGCGTTCCCAGGTGAAGTCAGTTAGTTCTCGTCCGAAGTGTCCGTAACTGGCTGTGCGGCGATAGATCGGGCGCAGGAGGTCAAGGTCTCGAATGATGGCTGCCGGTCGCAAATCGAAGTTCTCGCGAATAGCGGCGCTGATTTTGTCGTCGCTGTAATGCCCGGTTCCAAAAGTCTCGACATACAGTCCCACTGGCTCAGCAACGCCGATTGCGTATGCAACTTGAACCTCGATGCGGTCGGCAAGTCCGGCGGCAACTGCATTCTTCGCCACCCAACGCATTGCGTATGCTGCCGATCGGTCGACTTTTGAAGGGTCTTTGCCGCTAAATGCCCCACCACCGTGTCGTGCCGCTCCACCGTAGGTGTCGACAATGATCTTGCGACCAGTCAGCCCGGCGTCGGCTCCAGGGCCGCCAAGAATGAACGACCCCATCGGGTTGACGAGAGTTTTCACTTGTGAAGAATCGATGTTGAGTTCAGTGAGTACCGGTGCAATGACATGCGCTGCGACGTCAGCGCGAACCTGCTCGAGCGAAACATCGCCGTCGTGCTGGGTTGAAATCAGAACAGTATCAACAGTTTTGGGCACCGCACCCTCGTATCCGATGGTGGCTTGAGTCTTACCGTCAGGGCGAAGGTAGTTCAGTTCGCCTGAGTGACGTACCGCTGCCAAGCGTTCGGAAAGCTTGTGACTCAACCAGATAGGCAGCGGCATGAGTGTGGGGGTTTCATTGGATGCGTATCCGAACATGATTCCCTGGTCGCCAGCCCCCTGTTCATCGGAGCCAAAAACGAGATCGCCAATTTCTGGTGATTGTTGACCAATGCTGACTGAGACGCCGCAACTATTGCCGTCGAAGCCGACGGCCGAGCTTGTGTAGCCGATTTCGTTGACGATCGAGCGAACAATGTCGGGTATTTCGACATACCCCTCGGTTGTCACCTCGCCAACAACGTGCACCAAGCCTTTGGTGGCGAGAGTCTCAACAGCCACGCGCGATGACGGGTCTTGTTCGAGTAGAGCATCAAGAATGCCGTCAGAAATCTGGTCGCACACCTTATCGGGGTGACCTTCGGTAACCGATTCACTGGTAAAAAGCCGCAGAGCGTTCACGAAAGAAGTCCTTACTTCTAGAAGTTCGTTAATGCCCCGTGACGGATCACGGTGAGGTTGGCACTGGGATGATTGCTTGCAGAATACTGGCGGCCACTGACGCTTTAGATCCCGCAGACGTCTCAATAATATCGGTGCCCTTGCGCAGCAGCATTACCGACGTCGCGACATCACCGAAGCCTCGGTCGGCGCCGACGCGATTGGAGACAAGGATGTCGCAATGCTTGGACTCAAGCTTGCGACGAGCCTCTCGTACGAATTCGGCATCGTCTTCAACCGTTTCGGCCGCGAAGCCCACCAGTGTGTAATCGTGCTGGCGCGAACCAAGTTCGCGCAGGACATCCGCGTTCTGTACCAGTTCGATACGGGGCGTTGATCCCCATACGGCCTTTTTAAGCTTGCTCGGCGCGACAGTACTGGGTCGGTAATCTGCCACAGCGGCGGCCATAATGACCACATCGCTTTTATCGGCCCAAGCCAACATCTCTCGATGCATGTCGACCGCGGTGGGTGCACTCACAACGGTGGCCGCCGAGGGCAATTCAACTTCGACGTGACTGGCGACAATGGTTACGGATGCTCCGCGCTTCAGAGCCACCCGTGCAAGCTCTGCAGCCATGGCTCCAGAACTGCTGTTACCGATAAAACGAACCGGGTCGATGGGCTCGCGTGTTCCGCCAGCGGAAATAAGAATGTGTTTACCGGCGAGGTCTCTTTCTTCCGCGTGTACTACCGAATGCACCGCAGCGACAATCTCGTCAACCTCGGCCATGCGCCCGGCACCCGAATCGTCACCCGTGAGAGGCCCACTTCCGGGACCGACGACAACGACCCCACGCTCACGAAGAAGAGCGATGTTTGAAACTGTTGCGGGGTTTTCCCACATCTCGGTGTGCATAGCCGGCGCAACGACGAGCGGTCCCCGACGAGCAAGAACGGTGTTGCCCAAAAGGTCAGGAGCATTTCCGTGGGCAATGTTTGCGAGTGTGTTTGCCGTGGCCGGTGCGATCACGACGACATCAGCTTGTTGGCCCAGGGCCACGTGGCGCACCTCGGCGACATCGTCGTAAAGGCCGACATGCACGGGATTGCGGCTAATCGCCTCAAGTGTCGGACGACCGACAAACTGCAGAGCCGCATCCGTAGCTATGACGTCAACGTCATGACCCTCGAGAACGAGCGCGCGCACCAATCCCACAGATTTGTAGGCGGCGATGCCACCGGTGATGCCGACGACAATTTTTAAACGCGACTTCGTCACGTCAGAAGACTTCTACTGCGCGACCAGCGGGGTCAGCGAGAGCTTGTCGGCGCTGATTTCGTGAAGTGCTACCGAAAGTGGCTTGTCGTCAATGTTCGAGTCCACGAGCGGTCCGACGTTGTCGAACATGCTGCCCTGATGTAGATCGGAGTAGTAGTCATTGATCTGGCGTGCACGCTTGGCCGCGAAGATGACTAGGGCGTATTTGGACTCGACTTTGGAAAGCAGCTGGTCGATGGGTGGATCGATGATGCCCTTGTTCTTTGCGCTCATGCGTATGACTCCTTGTTGATTCCCATCAAGTCTACGACCAGTTCAGCCGCTCGCGTTACGTCGTCATTCACAACGCGAACGTCGAACTCATGCTGGGCTGCAAGCTCTTGAGTGGCAGTCTCGAGACGTCGTGCCTGATCTTCGGGTGATTCCGTAGCCCGAGTGACGAGGCGACGCACCAACTCATCCCACGATGGCGGAAGTAAAAAGACTAGTCGCGCCTCAGGCATAGCAAGTTTCACCTGCCGAGCGCCTTGAATGTCTATTTCCAAAAGCACGGGTCGACCATCTTCAAGCGCTGTTTCTACCGGGCGGCGAGGTGTTCCGTAGCGGTGAGTCTTGTGTACGGTGGCCCACTCCAAAAGCTGATCTGACGTGATGAGGGCGTCAAACTCATCTTCATCGACGAAATAGTAGTTGACGCCGTCAGACTCCCCCGGCCGCGGGCTTCGCGTAGTTGCTGACACTGAAAGATGCACAAACGGGAACGACTCGAGAATGCGCGCAGCTACGGTTCCCTTACCTACGCCCGCTGGGCCAGCCAAAACAACGAGCTGCGGTCGATCAGTGATACCCCGTCGTGATTGGTAGTCGCGAAGAAAAGCCATGAGCGCGGTGCGCTGATGTTTTCCCAATCCCCCCAAACGCTTAACGGGAGAAACGCCCAAGCGCTGCAGAAGAGGTTCAAGCTTTGTTGCCCCAATAGCAGGTAGTGACTTGAGGAATTCGGTGATGCGGATGCTCGCCTCAACCGCTTGGGAATCAGCGAAAGCAACTGCGGCAACGTCGCTAGGCGTTCGTTCACCGCGTGCAAGGGACCGCTTTACTTCGGCGCGAGCTCGTCGCTTTGCAACCGCGGCACGTGCGGCAGCACGACGGTCGACCTCGGGCATGGGACGACTAGCCAAGCGCGTTAGCCGTTTCAGCTGCTTCCCGCCGTACCGCCTCGGCGACGCCATCGCGTCCAGCTTCGAGAATGCTTCGTGTCTGTGCAACGATGAGGTTTTGCGAAAGCGCGCCGAAAAGACTTTGGGCATCTTTGACCGCAGCGCCTTGGACTCCGAAACCTGGTGCGAGAACTGGAATTGGATAGCACGATGAAGTATCAATCTCGAACTCCTCGAGACGCAGGGTCGCACCAAGAACGACACCGAATCCTCCCGCATCTGTCATTCGAAGTGACCTTTCGCTGACGTCATCGACAACTTGACCGGCAAGCGTTCGTCCCGAGATTGCACGCGATCGTTGCAGTGTTGCCGCCTCAGGGTTCGAGGTCGCGGCCAGTACGAAGACGCCTTTGCCGTTTGCTTCAGCCATGTCGAACGTGCCAGCGAGAGAGTCAACGCCGAGGTAGGGCGCGACGGTCACGGCGTCTGCCTCGAGTGCGGATCCCTGACCGAGCCACGTCGCAGCGTACGCCTCCATGGTCGAACCGATATCTCCCCGCTTAGCGTCGGCGATCACCAGAAGCTCCGCGTTTCGAGCGCGCGCAATGACATCTTCGAGCACCTTGTAACCGGCAGACCCATGGCGCTCGTAAAAGGCGACCTGAGGTTTGATGATTCCCACTTGGTCCGAGCAGGCTTCAAGCACTCGCAGAGACATTTCGAGGAGTCCACGAGGTGAGTCTTCGAGCCCCCACAGTTTCAGTAGAAATGGATGCGGATCCAGTCCGACGCACAGGTGCCCGTACTGTGTGAATGCTGCTTGAAGGCGTGTTGCGAATCCTTGGGTCATGACAGCGCCGCCAACTTCTCGGCACGCTCGATCGCGTACTCCTGCAGACTGGTCACGCTAAAGCCCTCGCGTCGTACATCCATACTCGCTACAGCAGCCGAAACCTGAGCCATCGTCGTGAACAGAGGTTTGTCGGACGCCACGGCGGCGGTTCGAATCTCGTGTCCGTCGACAGTTGCCGAGCGACCAGAAGGCGTATTGATGACAATATCGACCTCATTGTTGTCGATGAGCTCGACAATGGTCGCCTGCCCACTCTTCTCACTGACTTTATTGACGACTCGTGCGGGAATGCCGTTTCGCATGAGTACCTCAGCGGTGCCGCTGGTCGCAATGATGTTGAACCCCAGTTGTGTCAGGCGCAACGCAGGAAGAACGATGGCGCGCTTATCTCGGTCAGCTACAGAGACGAAGACCGATCCCGTCGTGGGAAGCCCACCGTAAGCGCCCTCCTGACTCTTCGCAAAGGCCCGCGGGAAGTCTCGATCTATACCCATGACCTCTCCAGTCGAACGCATCTCAGGGCCAAGAATCGAGTCGACGACCTGGCCCGCCTTAGTGCGGAAACGCTTGAACGGAAGCACCGCTTCCTTGACTGAAATCGGCGAGCCTGCGGGTACAACGCTGCCATCTTCTACGGGCAGAAGACCGGATGCGACCAAATCATCAATTGACTCCCCCAGCATGATTCGGCTGGCCGCCTTGGCCAGCGGGATGCCCAGAGCCTTCGAAACGAAGGGTACCGTGCGGCTAGCACGTGGGTTGGCCTCGAGAACGTAGAGAACGCCGGCGCCAATAGCGAACTGCACGTTGAGCAGTCCTTGAACGCCGATACCCTCGGCGATGGCCAGAGTTGCCTGGCGAACACGGTCCACGTCGAGATTTCCGAGGGTCACCGGCGGTAGGGTGCACGCTGAATCGCCGGAATGAACACCTGCCTCTTCGATGTGTTCCATAACGCCACCGATGTAGAGACGCTTGCCGTCGTAGAGAGCATCCACATCAATCTCGATTGCGTCGTCAAGGAAGCGATCGACCAACAGAGGCTGACCGGGACCAATGATGGCCTGATCCCCGACGCGAACGAAATAGTCCCTCAGGGTTCCGGTGTCGAAGATGATCTCCATGCCGCGCCCGCCAAGAACGTAGCTGGGGCGAACCAGAACGGGATAGCCAATCTCTTCTGCTACGGCAACAGCACCCTCAACGTCGATTGCTGTGCCGTTGCGAGGAGCAAGCAGGCCAGCATTTTCGAGAATTCGACTGAACTCTCCGCGCTCTTCTGCGAGGTCGATTGCAGCGGGAGATGTGCCCAGGATCGGGACGCCAGCTGCTTCCAGACCCTTGGCCAGTCCTAGAGCTGTTTGACCGCCGAGTTGAACGACCACCCCCACGAGTTCGCCCGAGGTGCTTTCGGCGTGAATCACCTCGAGAACGTCTTCAAGGGTGAGCGGCTCAAAGTACAAGCGATCGCTCGTGTCGTAGTCGGTCGAGACAGTTTCGGGGTTGCAGTTGATCATGATGGTCTCGTAACCAGCATCAGACAGTGCAAACGAGGCATGAACGCAGGAGTAGTCAAACTCCACTCCTTGCCCAATGCGGTTGGGGCCGGATCCGATAATGACGACCTTCTTACGATCTGAAGGGACCACCTCCGTCTCGAAGTCGTAGCTGGAGTAGTGGTACGGCGTGAGGGCAGGGAATTCTCCGGCACACGTGTCAACCGTTTTGTAGACGGGCCTCAGGTTGGCTGCGTAGCGCTGGTGTCGAACGTCGCTCTCGGTGAGGTCGCGCAGTTGTGCGACCTGGGCGTCGCTAAATCCGTGCTCTTTGGCATGTTTGAGCAGTTCTGCGTCAAGGACACCAGCTGAGCGAACTTCCTCGGCGACCTCGTTTATTAAGACGATCTGGTCAATGAACCAGGGGTCGATCTTCGTGGCGTCGAAAACCTCAGCGATGGTTGCTCCCTTGCGAAGCGCTTGCTGCACGGTCACGATGCGCCCGTCAGTGGGAACCTTGGAAATTTCGAGCAAATCAGCCTTAGAGCGACTCTCCTCACCCCAGTGGAAGCTGCTCCCCCTCTTTTCCAGAGAGCGCAGGGCTTTCTGCAGTGCGGTGGAGTAGTTGCGACCGATGGCCATTGCCTCGCCCACCGATTTCATCGTCGTGGTGAGTGTCGCGTCGGCCGAGGGGAACTTCTCAAACGCAAAGCGAGGAACCTTGACGACAACGTAGTCGAGAGTGGGCTCGAAGCTCGCCGGAGTAACGCGCGTGATGTCGTTGGGAATCTCGTCGAGGCGGTAACCGATTGCCAACTTAGCTGCAATCTTTGCGATCGGGAATCCGGTGGCCTTTGAGGCAAGAGCCGAAGACCGTGAAACGCGCGGGTTCATTTCGATGACGATCACTCGACCATCTACCGGATCGACGGCGAACTGAATGTTGCATCCACCTGTGTCGACGCCAACGAGACGAATAATTTCGATACCGATGTTGCGCAGGTTCTGATACTCGCGGTCGGTAAGCGTCAGAGCTGGTGCGACGGTGATGGAGTCGCCGGTGTGAACGCCAACCGGGTCTACGTTTTCAATCGAACAGATAACGACCGTGTTGTCTGCGGTGTCGCGCATGAGCTCGAGCTCGTACTCTTTCCAGCCAAGGATGCTCTCTTCTAGAAGAACTTCGTTGGTCGGACTCGAGTGCAGACCGTCGCCGGCAATGCGCAAGAGGTCTTCCTCGTTGTACGCAAAACCAGAGCCCAGTCCACCCATGGTGAATGACGGGCGCACAACCATCGGATACCCTAGGTCTTTCGCGGCCTCAAGGCAGTCTTCCAAGCTGTGTGCAATGTGTGAGCGAGCAACGTCTGCGCCGGCTGCGAGAACTAGCTCCTTGAAGAGTTGGCGGTCTTCACCCTTCTGAATGGCTTCAACCTTGGCTCCGATGAGCTCCACGTTGTACTTCTCGAGTACGCCCGCCTCGTGCAACGCGATGGCAGCGTTAAGCGCTGTTTGACCACCGAGGGTCGGCAGAATCGCATCCGGCTTCTCTTTGGCGATGATCGATTCAATCACGGTGGGGGTAATCGGCTCGACGTAGGTCGCATCTGCAAAGTCGGGGTCGGTCATAATCGTCGCCGGGTTGGAATTCACCAGGATTACCCGGATGCCCTCTTCGCGCAGCACGCGGCAAGCCTGGGTGCCCGAATAGTCGAACTCACAGGCCTGACCGATCACGATGGGTCCCGAACCGATGACGAGAACGGAATTGATGTCTGGACGCTTGGGCATTACTTGGTTGCTCCGGTCTGGTTTGCCGCGAGAACCATGTCGCGGAAGCGGTCAAAGAGGTAGTTGGAGTCGTGTGGACCCGCGGCTGCCTCAGGGTGATACTGCACCGAGAAGGCATTGAGATCGAGGCATCGAAGTCCTTCGACAACGTGATCGTTCAGGCTGAAGTGGCTTACCTCAACGCGTCCGAATCCTGCAGGCGAATCGATGACACCGTCAATGGGCGCGTCCACAGCGAATCCGTGGTTCTGGCTAGTGATTTCGACTCGACCCGTTGCCTTGTCGAGAACCGGCTGGTTGATTCCGCGGTGGCCGAAAGGAAGCTTGTACGTAGAAAAGCCCAGTGCACGGCCCAGCAGCTGGTTTCCAAAACAGATACCAAAGAACGGAATGCCCGCACGAAGCACCTCTTGCAGAAGGGCGACATGCTTGTCGCTGGCACTGGGGTCTCCAGGGCCGTTGCTAAAGAAGAGTGCCGCGGGTTTGAGGGCGAGCACCTGTGCTGCCGTGACAGTCTGGGGCAAGACATGAGCGTCGAAACCGCGTGAAGCGATGTAGTTGACTGTTGAGGTTTTCACACCAAGGTCGAGAATCGCTACTGTTCCGTGGTTCTGACCGATACCGGGCACAACGTAGGCCTCGGGTGTCGAGACCTCGCCCGAAAGGTTACGACCAGACATCTGTTCGGCGCTCTTCACCGCTGCCAATTGATCTTCCATGGAGAGTTCTGCCGCCGGACCGGAAAAGACACCAGCGCGCATTGCACCCTGGGAGCGAATGTGTCGGGTGACCGCCCGAGTATCAATGTTGCTGATGCCGATGATTCCTCCGCCGACCAGATCGTCGTCGAGGCTTCGCTCAGAACGGAAGTTAGAGACAACCCGCGACGGGTCACGGACGATGAACCCGTTCACCCAAATCTGACGCGACTCCATGTCGAGGTCGTTGGCGCCGGTGTTACCGATGTGCGGAGCCGTCATCATGACGATCTGCCCGGCGTACGAAGGGTCAGTCAGCGTCTCTTGGTAGCCGGTCATGCCGGTGGCAAAGACAATCTCTCCGAAGGTCGTTCCTAACGCACCGTAAGCGATGCCCTCATAGCGGTTTCCGTCTTCGAGTACGAGTACGGCTTTGTCACGGGAGCGCCTCACGCCACATCCTCTTTCGTTGTTGTTGGTACGAGTGCGGAAGCAACCGCAAGAAGTTCCTTTTGCTCGTCGACATTTCGGAGTCGAACAAACGTAGTAAGACCAATGGGACCTGATCCAATGTCACGACTGGTCCAGTCGAAGGCAACAAGTCCGTCGCGCTCGACTGCCTTATCGATGGCTACCTGCTCGGTGTGCATGCGCGTCAGTGAGGCTTCGGGGAGCACCAGGACATCGCCGGCTGTGAGAGCCACCTGAATGCCGTCCCGGTGAATGTCCACGCGAGCAAAGGACCTATATCCAAATCCACGAAGCGCCACGCGCTCGAGCGGGCGATCGGCGTGTGTTGTCGCAACGTAGAAAACGTCGAAAGATCGTACAGATTCGCTCTCGAGCGCCGACCAGTGACCCACAAGAGCCGCGCGACGATTGCGCGCACGCCATGCGAACCACATCATGACCAGGGCGACAACAATGAGCGCGCCGGCAATGCTTCCGCCGATCACTTTATCCATGGAAGCCACCCGCCTGTGCAACAACATCTTCATCGACGACGACGCCTTCGGTCACGGTGAGATATCCGTGGCGAATCGTGTGCACAACGCTGCCCGCAAGCGTGACTCCCGTGAACGGCGTGTTTTTTGAGCGGCTGACGACATCGTCAGTAGACCATTCGCGTGAGGTGGAAGGGTCGAATAGAACGACGTCAGCTACTTCACCCACTGAGAGTGTTCGAGTTCCGTCGAGTGATCCAATCTGGGCAGGCGCTTGAGACAAGACGCGCGCGACGTCTGACCAGGTGAGCAGCCCCGTGGCGACGAGAGTCGTGTTGACGATGGGCAATGCGCTTTCGAGACCGACCATGCCAAAGGACGCCTGATCCCACTCGCAGTCTTTAGTGTCGTGCGGGTGAGGTGCGTGGTCGGTGGCGACGATGTCGATTGTTCCGTCAGCGACAGCCGCGCGCAGAGCTTGGACGTCGACAGCCGTTCGAAGAGGCGGATTCACCTTGAAGCGAGCGTCATAGTTCTCAGCCAACTCTTCAGTGAGCAACAGGTGGTGCGGCGTAACTTCGGCGGTAACGTCTACACCGCGTGCCTTTGCCGAGCGGATGATGTCGACCGAACCCGCAGTCGAGAGATGGCAGATGTGCAGTCGAGAACCGATGTGCTCGGCGAGCAGGACGTCTCGAGCAATGATTGACTCTTCCGCCACCGCAGGCCAGCCGTTGAGGCCTAGACGGCTGGAGACCTCGCCCTCATTCATCTGGGCATCGATGGTCAAACGCGGATCCTGGGCGTGTTGCGCGATTACACCACCAAAGGACTTCACGTATTCCATTGCGCGGCGCATCAGGAGTGAATCATGCACGCACTTACCGTCGTCACTGAAGACACTCACCTTCGCGCGCGAGGTGGCCATGGAACCAAGGTCGGCAAGCGTTTCACCCGCGAGACCGACAGTGACAGCCCCGATGGGCCGAACACTCACGTATCCGGCTTCGTCACCGAGACGCTTGACCTGTTCGACAACACCTGCGTTGTCGGCAACCGGGTTGGTGTTGGCCATCGCGAAAACCGTGGTGAAGCCTCCCGCAGCAGCGGCACGTGATCCAGTCAAAACGGTTTCACTCTGCTCAAAACCCGGTTCCCGCAAGTGTGTGTGCAGGTCTACCAGTCCAGGCAAGGCGATGAGGCCCTGTGCGTCGATGACGTGGGCACCGGGCGCTTGAAGCTTGGCGCCGACTGCGGCAATCACACCGTCACGCAGGAGGATGTCAGCGGTCGACTCCCCCATCAGACTCGCTCCGGTAATGAGGATCTCGCTACTCATTTACATCTCCCTTGGCTCCGGTCAGGACCGTGAACAAAACTGCCATTCGAACAAAAACCCCGTTGGTGACCTGCTTGAGAATGACCGACTGTGGCGAATCAGCTGCCTCGCTTGAGATTTCTAGTCCACGGTTCATCGGGCCGGGGTGCATGATGATTGTCGACTCACCGAGGCGACGATATCGGGCGGCCGTCAACCCCCAGAACTTTGCGTACTCACGAGCATTGGGAAAGAATGCGGCCTTCATGCGCTCGGACTGAATGCGCAGCATCATGACGGCGTCGGGGCTGGCCGCGAGTGCGTCATCGAGTGAGTGCGTCAGGTGAACGGGCCAGGTTGCTATTCCAGGAGGCGTCAGCGTCGGCGGAGCGACCACCGTGACGTTGGCGCCAAGCGTCGCCAGAAGCCAGATGTTTGAGCGTGCCACACGGGAGTGCAAAATGTCTCCGACGATGACGATGTTGAGTCCGTCGAGACCCTTTCCACGAGCGCCGTCACCAAATAGGCTCTCGCGCAATGTAAACGCATCAAGCAGTGCCTGCGTTGGGTGTTCGTGAGTGCCGTCACCGGCATTCACGATCGGAACATCCAGCCAACCGCTGTGAGCCAAAAGATGCGGAGCTCCACTTGAGGAGTGTCGAACAACCACCGCGTCGATACCCATGGCATCAAGCGTTTGAGCGGTGTCTTTCAAGCTCTCACCCTTGGAGACACTTGAGCCCTTGGCGCTGAAATTGATCACATCCGCAGAGAGTCGCTTTTCGGCAGCTTCAAATGAGATGCGGGTTCGGGTTGAGTCCTCGTAGAAGAGGTTCACGATTGTTTTTCCGCGAAGTGCAGGGAGCTTTTTCACGTCGCGCGTACCGAGAGCCGCCATATCGAGCGCGACATCGAGAATGCCGATGGCCGTGGCTCGGTCGAGGTCACGAGTACTCAGGAGGTGTTTCATTCGACACCTCCAATGGTGGGCTCTGCGATGGTGACCAGGTCGTTGCCGTCAATCTCGGCCAGGTGCACATTTATGCGCTCTGAGTGGGCACTGGGCACGTTTTTACCGACATAATCTGCACGGATGGGCAGCTGGCGGTGTCCGCGGTCGATAAGTACGGCCAGCCGAACAGTCTCAGGTCGGCCAAAGTTCGTGAGCGCATCCAAAGCCGCTCGAACCGTGCGACCGGAGTACAGCACGTCATCGACCAGAACGACCGTTTTGCCCTCGATATC